>JAJRTY010000139.1 GCA_024278055.1 Alphaproteobacteria bacterium
AAGCAAAATGGCAAATATTCATCATGACCGCAGGATGCAGGTAACCAGCCTGCCCAACCTTTTGACCTACGCCCGTATCCTGGCGGTTCCTGCCCTCGTCGCCACATTTTATTTTGAGGGTATGACGGCGCGGTGGATTGCCTTAGGGATATTTATTGCCGCCGGCATCACCGATTTTCTTGATGGCTATCTCGCCCGCGCCCTTGACCAGCAATCATCGCTTGGCCGCATGCTTGACCCCATTGCCGACAAGCTCATCGTCGCCTCCGCCCTGTTAATGCTGGCCAGTGATGACACTATTGCCGGATGGTCCCTGATCCCGGCAATCGTCATTCTCATGCGCGAGATACTGGTCTCGGGCTTGCGCGAATTTCTCGCCGAGCTGCAAATAAGCGTGCCTTCCAGTCGCCTGGCAAAATGGAAAACCGCTGTCCAGATCATCTCAATCTGCTTCCTCCTCGTCGGGGACGCCGGTGAAATACTGTTACCGGGAACGCTTGAAATCGGCATCGCCGGCCTATGGTTTGCCGCCATCATCACGCTGATCACCGGCTTCGAATATTTCCGCGCCGGCATCAAACATCTACTGGAACAGGATTAATGAAAATACTCTATTTCGCCTGGGTAAGACAAAAAGCCGGTATCTCCGAAGAAGACATCGACCTGCCACCGGAAGTAAAAAACCTGAGCGACCTCGTCCACTGGCTAAAGGCCCGAGGCCCCGAATTCGAAGCAGCCTTCGCCGACATAAAATCAGTCCGCGCCGCCATAGACCAAACCCACGCCAGCCTCGATGCCCCCATTAAAGACGCCAGGGAAATAGCCTTCTTCCCGCCGGTAACGGGGGGGTGATGAGGAGACAGAATTTCACTGGCTTGTTAGAAATCCCGAAATGACAAAAGACGTTGTCCCGAATTTTTGACCCTCGTACCAATTAATGCTCGACGCAGCGATGTTCGTAGTTTACCACTTGTCAATGATTCCCGTAAAGAATGCATACGCAAGGTGATATGAAAATGGTGAATTTAATTATGAACATATCATGAACAAAAGGATCGACATTGAACAACTCGAGAATGAATATCTCCGCTTCCTGAGCAACTTACAGCTCCCTCGGAAGAGGCTCGGACTCAGGTATGCTTCAGTATTTTGCGGCGGCGGTGGTTTGGACCTAGGCTTCAGCCTAGCGGGTTTTGAACCGGCATTCTCGTCTGATGTGGTGCCACAATATTGCGAAACAGTTGCAAACAACCTTGGTGATGGCGGACATGTCGTCGAGGCACATGACATTTCAAAACTCTCAGGGGCCCATGTTGAGAATGTGACTGGGCAAAAAATGGACATGGTGATCGGCGGCCCTCCCTGTCAATCGTTCAGTATTTTGGGCTCAAGGGGATCGACAGCTGATCCACGCGGAAAGCTTGTCTTCGACTATGCCCGATTTATTCGTGAGCTTTCGCCACAGGCTTTTTTGTTTGAAAATGTTCCAGGAATAATGACCCTCAACAAAGGGAAGGACTGGCGGCAACTGTTGAAGTGTTTTGAGGACGAAACAGGCTTCTTTCTTAAAGTAAACAAACTGAATGCCGTTGACTATGGCGTTTCGCAATATCGACAGCGTGTCCTTTTGATCGGGTTCAGGGACAAAGATGCGGCAGATCGATTCAGATGGCCGGAAGCCACCCATTCACCGAAGCAAAGCCAGGGCAAAAAGCCTTATAGGACCGCCTCTCTAGCACTGCAAAATGTCGAAGGTGTTCCCAACCACGTTCTGCGCAAACATTCGCAAAGGGTGATGGATCGGTACAGTTTTGTAGAACCGGGCGAGATGGACCGAAAAGATCACACTGATCGCATTCACCCTAACAGACCCTCTGGGACCGTGCTTGTCGGTTCAGGTGCTGGAGGGGGGCGACCCTTCATTCATCCAACAGAACATAGGCACATTACCGTGCGTGAGGCGGCGAGACTTCAGTCTTTCCCTGATTGGTGGGTGTTCGCTGGCGGGCCAACTGCTGCCTACCGCCAAGTTGGAAATGCCGTTCCACCCCTGATGGCCAAGGTTGTCGCAGATGCGGTGGCACGGGTATTGGGCTGATGCTCGTTCGCCCTCTTCCTTATCCAGGTTACTCGTGGAGCCTCACACAGCACGCTACGGGCTTTAATGAAAAAACGATTGGTGGCATGTTGATTTGTGCCCTGCCTTTCGAAGGTCGGGAGAATTTTAGCACCGATATAACAAGTCTAATGATCAAAGCCGACTTGTTCACGCCCAATAAACGGGATGGAAAAAATGACGCGTGGCGCGATTATCAACAAGTTCTCCCGGAACTTGGCTTAATCATTTCCACAAAACTGCAAAGATCACTTGGTCTAACAAACGTTGCCCAAGCGTTTGTGGCAGAAGAACTCGACTTTGAACAACTGGCAAATATGCAAGTGTTTCGATATCAGTATCCTAACGGGCACAAGAACGATATGTCGACTGCACTTAGATCTTCCCTTGAAAGTGAAGGACGATCAATACCCAACAGTCTGATGGAGCTTCAATCAAGTGCAGGTGTACTGGTTAAGCCAGCGCTTCTCATACTACAGACTCTGATTGGGCTGCTCGACAAGGGGGCGAAAGCAATCATTACTGCAGCCGAGTGCCGCGTCTTTGTTGTGCCGTGCAGAAGCAATTCCGATTGGAATATCGCTGTAGCAGATATAATTTCGTCAAGAAAAAATGGCCATGACGTTTCTCAGGTTCATTGCGACAATAGACTGAAACGGAATATCCAAGACTGGTTAAAGCTCTTGCGAATGACATCTGTTTTTGAGACCGACGGCAAGAGCCGGATAGAACTGAGCAGTAAGGCCATCGAAAACCTTGAAGACTTAAGAGAAACCTGTTAATCTGAAACAGATCCCTCAAGCTTCTGGATTCCGAACGGTTTCAATGTCGAAAATCGCCTTTCCTGGTTTGCTTTTTACGGAGCAGTTTCACCTTCTTTTGAGAAGCTCTTCTCATCCACGGCGCCACAAAACAATAGAATCCAATTCCAACCAGCTTCCGAGAGTGGCAAATACGATGAGAAATTCCAGAAAATTGGGCCGATCCGCTTGATGGACTTCAAAAAGGAAGGGCTTTTCAGCCAACCAGATGCAAACCTCGAAACTGATATTAATAAGCTTGCGGAAAGCGTAAAATCGGGCGCAATTAAGCGTCACGCGAAGGCAGTCCTTCACGATCAAATCGTCCTACGCTTTGCGGAGAGGTATCAAAAGCAAGGTGCCAAAGTCTTCGTTGACCCCAATTCTGTTGACCTCTTCGTTAAATGGGGTGCAGAAGAGACAGCTATATTCGAGGTTAAGACAGTAACGCAGAAATCTATGCCGCAAAGGCTTAGGCAGGCGATCGGACAAATCAAAGAGTATGGATTTCGACTGAAAAAGGAACTTGGTGCTATTCCAGACCAGGTATTGATAATAGATCGCCCTATCGAAGCATCGGCTTGGCAGCGTGAATTTCTGAACGAGTATATGAATATAGGCGTTATTTGTTCGGCATCTCAAGATGAGAAAATCTTCGCACCAGAACAATCCAAGACCTCACAGAAATGGGGTAAATAAGATGTCTCAATTGGATGCACGAAGAGCAAAGTGGTAAGGTTTTGCAGCGGGTTGCAGATTTTTGCATCAAAAGCTGATAAATGCCACAATCCTCACCCCACCCCTACCCCTTCGGCTGCACCTCATTCGCATAATCCTCAACCAGCGCCTTGGTGATGTCGCCGACTTCAAAGCTATACGGCCCGATCTCTGATACCGGGGTTACCTCAGCCGCCGTTCCGGTCAGGAAACATTGTTCGAAACCGG
>JAJRTY010000140.1 GCA_024278055.1 Alphaproteobacteria bacterium
CTTCTTGTTGCGCGAAACATGAACCAGGAACGTTTTGGAGTTATTGCCAAGGCACTTGGAGCGGCGACCGCGCGCGCTGTGGCACTGGATGAGCCCATGCGGCTGGCGATGAAGCAATCGCGCAAACCCTGTGGCGAAAAAAAGATCTCCTGAATTAAAATTTCTGATGGAATAAAATCGGCATCCCGAACGTTTCTTCTTTTCAGTGGGCGTGCAGCCTGTTGCTATTTTGATTCTATCTTGGGAGGAAGATTATGTCCGATAAGGATACACAAGGCTTATTCGAATTATATGAAAAAGAAGACGTGGAGCGCGCTGATGAACTGGTTTTTGGTCGTGTTACCAACCAGGATCGCCGCGGATTTCTGCGTGGTGCCGGTCTGACGACAATGACAGCGCTGGTGGGGGCAACCATTCCGTTTGCAGCAAATATTCCATCTGGTTTCATTCCGGTGGCATTGGCAGGGGAAGATACGATAACCGGAAAAGACGGGTTGACGCTGTTGAACGATCGCCCGCTCAATGCTGAAACACCGCCGCATCTGCTTAATGATGAAATTACTCCCATTGATCGCCATTTTATCCGTAATAACGGTGTGCCGCCGGAGAGTTTTTCTCCTGATGGCTGGATGCTGACCATTGACGGCCTCGTGAACACGCCAATGAAGCTCAGCATTGCGGATTTGAAAAAGAATTTTGAGGTGGTGACTGAAGCCTTGACGATTGAGTGCGGTGGTAATGGCCGCGCTTTCTTCGATCCCCCGGCAAAAGGAAACCAATGGACATATGGCGCTGTTGCCTGCACCAACTGGACCGGCGTGCGTCTGGCGGATGTTTTAAAAGCAGCCGGCATCAAGGACAATGTGATCTACACAGCCCATGAGGGTGCCGACACCCACCTGTCTGGCAAACCTGGCAAGCTTCCACTTTCGCGTGGCGTACCGATTGAAAAAGCGCTCAATCCTCACAATCTGATTGCCTTTGAGCAGAATGGTGAAGCCATTCACCCGATGAATGGTGCGCCTTTGCGTCTGGTGGTACCGGGGTGGCCGGGGTCATGTTCGCAAAAATGGCTCACCCGCATTTATCTGCGTGATGTGGTTCATGATGGCACCAAGATGACCGGCAAAGCCTATCGGACCCCCAATCGTCCGGTTGAGCCAGGCGAGAAGGTTGAGAAAAAGGATTTTGAGATTATCCATGCCATGCCGGTTAAATCGTTGATTACTTCACCACAGACCGGTGCCACCACCAGCAATGGTGTTGTTGAAATCAATGGCCATGCCTGGTCGGGTGATGATGCCATTGCCGCGGTTGATATTTCGATTGATTTCGGGGCGACCTGGATGAAAGCAAATCTGGGTGCGCCGGCTAATCCCTATGCCTGGCAGAATTTTAACGCCAAGGTGACCTTGCCTAAAAAGGGATATTACGAAGTCTGGGCGCGGGCGACGAGCACCAAAGGTGTGTCTCAGCCCCATGCCATCGCCTGGAATCCGAAGGGCTATCTCAATAATTCCATGCACCGGATAGCAGTCAGATCAGTCTAGGCACAGTTCTCCTGTCAGTCGGGCTCTCAGAGCGGTACAATGCTTTGAGGGCCCAATTTTTTACAACAAACATCCAAGGAGGTGAGTATGGTTTTGCTCAAATTCCAGAGCAAAATTTTGCGGGCACTATTTGTCGCCGTTATAATGATCGGCGCGGTAGGCTCTTATGTGACTTCATCACTTGCAACCGGTGATACAACCGCGAGCGAAGTTGAAGTGGATGAACTGGCGCAGTGGGGGTTGCCGCTTGATGGCGGGCGCGAAGAAGTCGAGATCTACTGTAGTGCCTGTCACTCATTAAGGCTGGTTGCTCAGCAGGGAATGACCAAAGATGATTGGGATGAACTGTTTGACTGGATGATTGAGGAACAGGAAATGGAAGAAATTCCCGCTGATGACAGAAAGCTTGTCCTTAATTACCTCTCCAAGCATCGCGGCATTGACAGAAAACTGAAGAAAAACTAAACAGATACTGTGAACCAAACAACTGCTGCAAGGCTGTTTTGTTAAGGGATTATTAGCCGGGATATAAAGCTCCCGCTGGTTTTGCCCATTCTGTTTACGTTGGTGTGATATTGTCCGGCTGTCACGAAAAAAGGCTGTTCGTCAAAAGGATAATAATATGCTAAATCGTCGTCATTTTCTGACTTCCGGTCTCGTCGCAGGAACGCTTGGACTTTCCTCGCCGGTTTTGGCACACAGAAAAAACCAGCGCTATGTTTTGCCACAAAAATTCATGCCGCGTGAGGTTCAACTGGACCGGGATCTGGCGGCGGGAGAGGTTCATGTCTATCCCGGTGAATTCGCGTTATACTGGACGTTGGCGGACAACCGGGCCATTCGCTGGGCTGTTGGCATTGGCCGTGGAAACCTTTATCATCCAGGTACATTTTATGTGCGGGCCAAACAAAAATGGCCACGGTGGCGTCCCACCTATGCCATGAAAAAACGCAGCCCCAGATCTTATCGAAAATTCGCCAAAGGCGGTATATACGAAAAAGGTCAACCCGGCGGTATTGCCAATCCTCTGGGCGCGCGCGCACTTTATCTCTATACGGCTTCAGGGCGCGATACTTATTTGCGCATACACGGCACAAATGATCCCCGAACCATTGGTATTGAAGTTTCAAATGGTTGCGCGCGGCTGGTTAATGACCAGGTAAAACAGCTGTATGATATGATCCCGATCGGCACCAAAGTTGTGCTCAACAAAAAGGCTGGAGCGGGGCCGGCGCATTCGGTAATCTCTTAAATCCGGGGCTGAATTTTAAATTAAAAAAGGCCGGAGTTTTGTAACTCCGGCCTTTGTTGCGTCCAGATCAGGTTAAACGCTGTAGTACATATCAAATTCCACTGGATGCGGTGTCATTTCATAGCGGTAGTTTTCTTCTTCCTTCAACTCAAGATAGGCTTCAATCTGCTCTTCGGTGAATACGCCACCTTTAAGCAGGAAGGCATTGTCTTCGCGTAAGCTGTCAATCGCCTGACGCAGGGAATGGCATACTGTGGGGATGCCGGTGAGCTCTTCAGGCGGCAGATCATACAGATCCTTGTCCATGGCATCACCGGGATCGATCTGGTTCTGAATGCCGTCAAGGCCGGCCATCAACATGGCAGCAAATGCCAGGTAGGGGTTGGCGGCGGGGTCGGGGAAACGGGCTTCGACGCGCTTGGCATTTGGTGAAGTGGCAAACGGGATGCGAATCGATGCCGAGCGGTTGGATGAAGAGTATGCCAGCAATACCGGGGCTTCATAACCGGGCACCAGACGCTTGTAGGAGTTGGTGGTCGGGTTGGTGAAAGCGTTGAGAGCTTTGGCATGTTTGATGATGCCACCGATATAGTAGAGACAATCCTGGGACAGATCGGCGTATTTATTGCCGGCAAACAAAGGCTTGCCGTCTTTCCAGATCGACTGGTTGCAATGCATGCCGGTGCCATTGTCGCCAAACACAGGTTTGGGCATGAAGGTGGCAGATTTGCCGTAGGCGTGAGCGACGTTATGGACCACATATTTATAAATCTGCAGGCGGTCAGCCATTTGCGTCAATGAGGTGAATTTGATCCCCAGTTCATGCTGGGCAGCGCCAACTTCATGGTGATGTTTTTCAACTTCGACACCCATGTCAGTCATGACTGACAACATTTCAGAGCGAATGTCCTGACAGCTGTCGACGGGATTAACCGGAAAATAGCCGCCGGTGGTGCGGGGGCGATGGCCGAGATTGCCCATTTCATATTCGGTGCCGGTGTTCGTTGGCAATTCAGAGCTATCAAGCTTGAAGCCGGTGTCATAAGGCGAGGAGGTGAACCTTACGTCATCAAAGATGAAAAACTCGGCTTCGGGACCGAAGAAAACCTCATCGCCGATTTTTGACTGCTTGAGGTAGGCTTCAGCGTTCTTGGCGGTCATGCGCGGATCGCGGGAATAGCCTTCACCGGTGGCGGGTTCAAGAATATCGCAGATAATCACCAGGGTGGCTTGCGCATAAAACGGGTCAATCTGACAGGAATTGACATCGGGCATCAAGGTCATGTCAGATTCATTAATGGCTTTCCAGCCGTTGATGGAGGAGCCATCAAACATGACACCATCAGCAAACATATCTTCATTAACAGTGCAGACATCCTGGGTCACATGATGCCATTTGCCACGAGGGTCGGTGAACCGGAGGTCGACAAACTTGATGTCGTTGTCCTTGATCATTTTGAGTACATTTTCTGCGCTAGACATAATTTTCCTTAAATTCTTAAAGCGGTTGCGATTAAATACGGGGGGAAAGAAACGGACTATATTGCATCCATTCCGGTTTCTCCAGTGCGAATTCTGATGGCCTCATCGACGTTTGAAATAAAAATTTTACCGTCGCCGATGCGTCCGGTTTTGGCGGCGGTCTGAATGGCTTCAACGGCCTTGTCGGCAAGGTCGTCACCAATGACCAGTTCTATTTTTACTTTGGGCAGAAAGTCCACAACATATTCTGCGCCGCGGTATATTTCAGTATGCCCCTTTTGCCGGCCGAAGCCTTTTGCCTCCAGAACCGTTATGCCCTGAAGGCCGATTTCCTGAAGAGCCTCTTTTACTTCATCGAGTTTGAAGGGTTTGATGATTGCTTCGATTTTTTTCATGTGCCAAGCCTTGCCTGATATCCACCAGAAGTGAGGTTAATCTGTTTTTACAGCCGGTCGAGATTGTTCTCGCACAGCTATATCCCTTTGCTTTAGCATAGGTCATGCCAACTTGGGGTAGTTTTGAATAGTTGTTGAAAAACAAAGGGTTGTAATATTCAGGGGGTTTGCGTTTACTGAGGTTCGAGAAAGGTTGCACAGGTTTTCATCATCATGGCTATAAAACGTGCAGGAAAAAGAGGGGCTCGGTAAGTGGATCATCCCAGTTTTACGCTTGGTATCGAAGAAGAATATCTACTGGTCGACAAAGCCAGCCGCGACCTTGTGGTCGAGGCACCCGCGGCTTTGATGGCGGCGTGTGAGAAAACCCTTGAGGGTCAGGTCAGTCCTGAGTTTTTACGATGCCAGATCGAAGTGGCAACGCGGGTGTGCAACACCATTGGTGAAGCGCGTGCAGATCTGGGTTATTTGCGCACAACCATTGCCTCACTCGCCAATGCCCACGGGCTTGCCCCGATTGCCGCATCAACTCATCCCTTCGCCAAGTGGGCGGACCAGCATCATACGGATAAAGAACGCTACAATATACTGGCCAAAGACCTGCAGGTGGTGGTCAGGCGCATGCTGATTTGCGGTATGCATGTGCATGTGGCGATTGAAGATGAGGCAACGCGCATTGATATCTTCAATCAGGTAACCTATTTCCTGCCGCATCTTCTGGCGCTGACCACATCGTCACCATTCTGGCAGGGGATTGATACCGGACTCAATTCCTATCGTCTGATCGTCTTTGATGCCCTGCCGCGTACCGGGTTGCCGCCGGAATTTTCAAGTTTCGCCGAATATGAGCGCAGCACTAATATGCTGATGCAGACGGGAGCGATTGAAGACCGTTCCAAACTGTGGTGGGATTTGCGGCCGAGTACGCGCTATCCCACACTGGAGATGCGTATCTGCGATGTCTGTACCCGTATGGATGATGCCATAGCGGTTGCCAGTCTCTATGTCTGCCTGTGTCGCATGCTCTACCGGTTGCGGCGCAACAACCAGCGTTGGCGCGATTATTCACGCTTTTTGATCAATGAAAACCGCTGGCGCGCCCAGCGCTATGGTGTCGCTCAGGGCTTTATAGATTTCGGCCAGGGCGAAGTTGTTGATTATGCAACACTGCTGGAGGAGTTATTGGAGCTTGTGCGCGAAGATGCGGAGTTTTTCGATTGCGAAAGCGAGATTGAGCACTGCCGCACCATCTTAAAGCGCGGTACCAGTGCTGACAGTCAGAGGCAGCGTTATAATGAGGCTTTGGCGAAGGGGGCAAGCACAGATGAAGCCTTGTGTGAAGTTGTCGATGGTCTGGTTGCGGCTACCGTTGTGGATTGCGGGATTTGATACCGGTTTTTAGGCGATTGTATGCTTGTTGGTTTCTTGCTTGTGTAATTGGTTCTCGCCTCATATTTGTTAGGTGCCGAAATCAGATTGGTAACTTGAAGAATATAATAAGAGGACAATTCAATTGTTGCCAAACATTCTGATATTTATAGGAAACGTATTACAAATACTTATTTTTGCAGCTGGAGGCAGCCTTTTGGTTTTAGGATTCAGTTTAAGCCGTATCAAATTGGATTCAGTTAAAGAAAAAATTTTAAAGCGTGCAATCCTTGATGCTGCAACCTATATGTTTTTGTTAATGGGTATGGTTATAATCGCAATGTCGCTTCAAAGCTCATTGCCGTTTGTTATCAATAAGTTACCTGGTTCAATTTTATTATTTTTATTTTTTATGACAGTGTTGACCACCAGCCTTGGAATTCGCTCAGGTCTTCAAGAACACAACCTCTGGAGTAAAAAACTGGACAAAGTCGCTGTTGCTTTTTCTGCCATGGCTACATTTGTTGCAATACTAAATCGGTGGCCAGCCTGAAATCGGATCAACTGCGAAAAAAATCCTCTCTTTCGCTCATCGTTTGTTTTACACCAACAGTGCCCTAAAGCTACTTGCCACTTAGCGCAAACTTGCCAACAACATAAAGACAGCTTAGAAAATCTTCGGGACAATCATCCAGGAGCAGTTTTTACGTGCGCAATCTCAATCATATTTTCTCAGGCCTTGGCACCACGGTCTTCACTGTCATGTCCGAGCTTGCCGCCAGGCATGAGGCGATAAATCTGGGCCAGGGGTTTCCTGATGTTGATGGGCCTGAAGCGGTGCGGCGCCATGCGGCTGAATTGTTGCTGGACGGGCCTAATCAGTATGCGGCGATGACCGGTGTGCCGGAATTGCGCAAGGCTGTGGCAGCGGATAATCAGCGCCACTATGGTCTTGATATTGACTGGCAATCGGAGGTTCTGGTGACGTCAGGGGCCACTGAAGCCTTGACGGTGTGTTTGTTGGGCATGCTTAACCCCGGCGATGAAGTGGTGATGATTGAGCCGTTTTATGATTGCTACCTGCCGTTGGTTGAGCGTGCCGGAGCTGTTGCCAAAATCGTTTCGTTAATGCCGCCGGAATGGGAGTTGCCCGAAGCGCAGTTGCGGGCGGCATTTTCGGATAAAACCAAGCTGGTTTTGCTTAATTCGCCGATGAACCCGACGGGCAAGGTTTTTAGCCGTAGTGAGCTTGACTTGATTGCCAGATTGATTGAGGAGTTTGATACTTATGCCATTTGTGATGAGGTCTATGAACATCTGATTTTTGATAATCATAAGCATATCCCGCTGATGACATTGCCGGGTATGCGTGAGCGCTGTTTGCGTATCGGCTCAGCGGGTAAAACTTTTTCTCTAACCGGTTGGAAGGTCGGCTATATCAGTGGTTCGTCATCGCTGCTTTCGACCATTGCCAAGGCGCACCAGTACGTTATTTTCTGCACCCCGCCAGCCTTGCAGCATGCCATTGCCTATGGTCTGGAAAATTGTGGCGAGTTTTACAAAACTCTTGCAGCAGAATTGCAGAACAAACGCGATTTTCTCACATCCACTCTGGAAGGGCTCGGCCTAAAGGTTTTACCGGTGGACGGCACTTATTTTCTGACTGCCGATATCACCCCGTTTGGCTTTGAGGGAAGCGACTATGATTTTTGTAAATTCATGACGGAAAAAGCACGCGTCGGGGCTATTCCCACAAGCGTCTTTTACCACCCGGAAACACCCAATGTGCCACATAACCTGGTGCGTTTTTGCTTTTGCAAGCGCGATGAAGTGCTGAGTGAAGCAGCGCAGCGGCTTGAACAACATTTGCGTTGATGACATGCACGAACTTTTGACCACCGATGACATGTATGAAGCCGACCAACTGGCGATAAAAGGGGGCATTGCAGGCATTGAACTTATGGAAAATGCCGGTCGGGCCATCGCTGAACATATTGTTAAAAATTACGACAGGGGGCAGGTGGCGGTTCTGTGCGGGCCGGGTAACAATGGTGGCGATGGTTTTGTGGTGGCGCGGCTGCTTGAACAACAGGGCTGGCCGGTCACTTTATTTTTGCTGGGCGCGCCATCTGCGTTAAAGGGTGATGCCGCCGCCATGGCGCAACTATGGGTCGGGAGTGTTGAGCAGCTTGACGAGAATAGCGGTGCAGGTGCAGACCTGATCGTCGATGCAATCTTCGGTGCCGGGCTTGGTCGCGCTATTGAGGGCGAGTTGGCAAGCCTGATAAACAAAATCAATGGCAGCAAGGTTCCGGTGATCGGGGTTGATGTTCCAAGTGGCGTTGACGGATCGAGCGGTGGTGTCCGCGGCGTTGCCTTCAGGGCGGAGCGAAGCGTGACTTTCTGCCGCAAAAAGCCCGGTCATGTGTTGATGCCGGGCAGGGCGCATTGCGGAAAGGTAGCCGTTGTCGATATCGGTATTTCAAACGAGATCATTGCGGGGCTGAAAGTGAAACAGTTTGAAAACACATTAGAATTATGGCATCCGCATTTCCCCCGCCTGACACTGCAAAGCCATAAATACAGCCGCGGAGCTACGGTTGTTGTTTGCGGTCCCGCCGCCATGACCGGCGCTGCCAGGCTTGCGGCGCGCGGAGCGTTGCGGGCGGGTAGCGGCGTGGTCACGGTGGCCTCGCCCCCTTCTGCCGTCATGGTCAACGCCTGTCAGTTGACCGCAATCATGGTCAAAAAATTCAAGGATGCAGCAGCCTTGAATGGCCTGCTGAATGAGGATGAACGTATTGGTGCGGTGGTGATCGGTCCCGGAGCAGGCCGGGGCAATACCACGCGCAACAACGTTCGTGCCGTGTTGGATGCAGGTGTTTCTACGGTTCTTGATGCCGATGCACTGACCAGTTTTGAACAGTGCCCGCAAGCCCTGTTTGCAGCCATTGCTGAAAACTGCGAACGAGATGTTGTGATGACGCCGCATCAAGGTGAATTCGAACACCTGTTTACCGATATTGCCAACCTGCCCGGTTGCCGGCTTGAACAGGCCCGGCAGGCAGCGAAATCAAGCGGTGCAATCATCGTTTATAAAGGCGTTGACAGCGTTATTGCCGCACCGGACGGGAGGGCTGCCATTAACACCAATGCGCCGCCGACGCTTGCCACTGCCGGTTCCGGTGATGTCCTGGCCGGAATTATTGCCGGCCTGATGGCACAAACCATGCCGGCATTTTATGCAGCATGTGCCGGTGTATGGCTGCACGGGCAGGTGGCGACACTTTTTGGTCCGGGGCTGATTGCCGAAGATATCCCGGAATTGTTGCCGAAGGTGTTGCGTGAGCTTGATTAAACGTGGGCAACACTTCAATGTGCAGTGGTTTGAGGAAAATTTTTGGGTTATATCTGCCGAACTTTGTCTCAAATCAGCTTTTGTTGACTATTTGGCAAAAAAAGAACACCGCAGGGCTGGCGGTTTTGTGAATGTGCATGCTATAGAAGCGCCGCGCCAGACAGGGAGTGATTTTCCTGTTAAACTGCGGGCGTGGTGAAATTGGTAGACACGCTAGATTTAGGTTCTAGTGTCGCAAGACGTGGGGGTTCAAGTCCCTCCGCCCGCACCATGGTAAACGAGGGTCTCGCCAGACGTGTATTCCGGCCGGGATCGATTTGATTAAACCTATGCGCTTTTGGCTAAGCCATATGCGCTGTTGATGGATGCATATTGACATGCAAGTTACTGAAAAAGCCGCTGAAGGTCTGAAACGCGAACTGGAAATTGTAATCCCGGCCACCGAGCTTGAAACAAGCCTGACCGCACGGCTGGAGCAAATGAAATCTCAGGCCCGGATTAATGGTTTCCGCCCTGGCAAGGTTCCGGTTGCGCATTTGCGTAAAACCTATGGCAAACAGGCGATGACCGAAGTCATCCAGGAAGCGGTTACGCAAGGCGCGCAAAAAGCAATTGAAGAGCGCAAGGAAAATCCGGCCTATCAGCCCGACATCGGCTTCGGTGATGATGAAAATGCCCTGAGTGATGTTGTTGACGGCAAGGCTGATCTGACCTTTCTGGTCAGTTTTGAAATTGTTCCGTCCTTCGAGCTTTTTGATTTTTCCAAAGCCAAGCTTGAGCGCCCGGTAGCTGATGTTGGCGATAAGGAGATTGACGAAGCGCTTAATCGTATGGCGGTTCAGCAAAAAGATTTTGAACCTCGTGAAGGTGACAGTCCGGCCCAAAGCGGTGACCGGGTGCAGATTGATTTTGTTGGCAGAGTAGACGGTGAAACCTTTGAAGGCGGTGCCGCTGAAGATGCCTATCTGGAAATAGGTTCAAATTCCTATATTCCCGGCTTTGAAGAACAGTTGATCGGTGCCAAGCCCGGCGATGAAGTTAAAGTCAAGGTGACATTTCCTGGAGAATATGGTGTCGAGGCCTTAAGTGGCAAAGATGCCGTGTTTGATGTTGAGGTCAAGGAAGTGGCCAAGCCCAAGGAAATTCCGGTTGATGATGAATTTGCCAAGCGTCTGGGGCTGGAAGATCTTGACAAGCTGAAAGAAGCCGTTGGTGAGCAGATCAAAAATGAATATAACAATTTTTCCGATGCGCGGGTAAAGCGTGAGTTGCTCGATATTCTGGACGAAGAACATACGTTTGAAGTGCCTGAAAAACTGGTTGAACAGGAATTTGCCACGATCTGGCAACAGGTTCTTGGCGATCTGGAAAAAGCCCAGCGCACATTTGAAGACGAAGATACGACGGAAGAAGAAGCTAAAGCTGAATACCGGGTTATTGCCGAGCGCCGGGTGAGGCTGGGTCTGGTTTTGTCGCAGGTGGGCAAAGCCGGTGACATTCAGATCAGCGATGATGAAGTCAATCAGGCTTTGATGGAGCGTGCCCGTGAATTTCCGGGGCAGGAAAAAGAAGTCTTTGAGTATTACACCAAACAGGCTGGTGCCATTAATGAAATTCGGGCACCGATCTATGAGCAAAAAGTCGTGAATTACATCATTGAGCTGGCTCAGGTTACCGAAAAGAAGGTGTCGGCCGAAGAGCTGATGCGCGATCCTGACGAAGATGAAGCCAAAGACGACAAGAAAAAACCGGCAGAAAAGAAAAAGGCTCCGGCGAAAAAGGCAGCGGCCAAAAAAGCTCCGGCGAAAAAAGCGGCGGCGAAAAAGAAAGACGATTGATCGTTATCGGATCGAAGAATAAAACCACCTCAATCCCAGTCGGTTGAGGTGGTTTTTTTATCTATTCCTGCGCGGCCCACTCGCGGGCAATTTTTGCAGCGTTATCTTTCAGGGGCAATTTTATCGCCTCTTCAACCAGATACCGGGTGAGACCCATATCCTCAAGCATGTGATCATTATATTCAAGCAGGGCTACAAACAGTTTTCGACGTTTGTAGTTGCGCCTCAATTGGATGAGGGTGTTAACAAATGTTCCCGGCAAGTTGAGCAATCTCTTTAATATTACAGAAATTTTTGTAGTCCCGGAAGGCACATTCAGATCATCACAGGTTATGCAGGATGTGGTCATGGTACAGTTCTCCTATGCACAGAAAGGACAGTTTTCTGCGTTGGTTTGGGTTGATTAATGGTGTTGCGAGGTTTCATATCGCTGTTGGTTACAATGTGGAACTTTCCTGTTGATCAATCAAACGAATTAGTTTTATGTTTGTGATCAATTTAATTGAACTGACGGTGTCGCATGGAACAAACAGCCGAAAATCGGGAATTTAGTGGTCTCAATCGTTTGCCGGTTCTTGATTCTGAACTCCTGAAAACCTTCCTGGCGATTGCGGAAACCGGAAGTTTTAACCGGGCAGCCAAATCAGTGTTCAGAACCCCTTCAGCTGTGAGCATGCAGATCAAGCGTCTCGAGGGTGTGTTGAATGACGTGTTGTTTTTGCGCGAAGGGCGCACCGTTTCCCTGACTAAAGAGGGTGAAAGCCTGCTGACTTATGCGCGACGAATTTTGCAGCTGCATGACGAAGCTGTGGCGCAATTCATCTGTCCGAGCATGGAGGGAACAGTTCGCATCGGCACCCCGGATGATTTTGCGTTGAGGTTTTTACCAAATATTCTTACCCGCTTCAGTTGCAGCCACCCCAAAGTAGAGGTCGAAGTTCATAGTGGAGATACGAAAAATCTGGTGCGGATGATTGAAGAGGGAAAACTCGACCTGACGTTGCTTACCTGCGGCAGTACGGCTGCATCCAAAATCAGTTCAACGGTAATCTTTGAAGAACCTCTGGTGTGGGTTGGCAAGGAAGGGGGCACGGCTTATGCCCAAAGACCGCTGCCGCTGGCCATATCAAACGTCGGGTGTCCGTGGCGCAACGAAGCACTGGAAGTTATGGACAGGCTGAACATTCAATACCGCATTGCGTACTCAAGCCAGAATACATCAGGACAGGAGGCCGCACTTCTGGCCGATCTGGCGATCGCAGCCTTGCCACAATCCCATGCCAAAACACCGTACAGATGTCTGGGCGAAGGCCAGGGACTGCCGCCACTGGGGTCATACCAGATTGCCTTTATGCGCTCGCCCGCAGCCAAAGGGCAGATTTATGATGACTTTGAAAAGCAGGTTTACAACAGTTTTGAGGCTGTTAACTAAGCTGTGAATTCTCAAGTGTGTGTTAACGAAATTGAAGCACCAATCGGAGTAATTGGGAGCTGAGTTTACAAATTGGCGAACGAATCATTATATGAACTGTGGTTGATGATTATTACCGCGATGATGAGCCAGAACCTGACACGTTGTTTTGAGGACAAAAACCGATGATTGATCTTTCCGATCCAGTTGATACTTATATGAATACGCTTGTTCCCATGGTGGTTGAGCAGACCAATCGCGGCGAGCGTTCGTATGATATTTTTTCCCGCCTGCTCAAAGAGCGCATAATCTTTGTTACCGGTCAGGTTGAAGATCATATGGCCACGCTGGTGACGGCTCAATTGTTGTTTCTGGAGGCTGACAATCCCAAAAAAGAAATATCCATGTACATTAATTCGCCCGGCGGCGTTGTAACTTCGGGCCTGGCGATTTATGACACCATGCAGTTTATCCGCCCCGATGTATCAACGCTTTGTATCGGCCAGGCGGCTTCCATGGGATCTTTACTGTTGGCAGCAGGTGCGCCCGATAAGCGCTACGCCTTGCCAAATGCCCGGATTATGGTGCATCAGCCTTCCGGCGGTTTTCGCGGCCAGGCAACTGACATCGAGATTCATGCAAGAGAAATTCTGGCACTCAAGGAGCGGTTGAACCAGATATACGCTGATCATACCGGTATGGATGTAAGCAAGGTGAAGGACAGTCTTGAGCGCGATAATTTCATGACGGCTGAGGATGCCAAAAAGTTTGGTTTGATTGATACGGTTGTCAATAAGCGCCCGGAACCAGAAGAGGAAAACAAATCATAACGGTCTGATAAGGGATTGGTGCCGGTAACATTCATTTGTAACCGGCGGAAAAAAAAGTGTGATGCGTCTTGAAACAAAGCCAGAAATATACCATCTCAGCTAATTGGTGCCCGCCTGTTAATAAAATTTGAAGACTGATTGCTTAGTGTGTTGTCGGTAGCTTTTAAGTGCAGCCGGTCAAGCAGGGTTGTGCCCTGTGATATATTTTTGTTGGGTTGTTGACATTTTTGGTGTTGAATAAAACAGTGTCTCACCGTGAATTTTAAAGGGTTGTGATTGTGCAAAACTTGTTGGGTGGTTTCGAGGGGTTCGAATGAGCAAAGTGAGCGGAAGCGATTCAAAGAACACGCTATATTGTTCGTTCTGTGGAAAGTCTCAGCACGAGGTTCGTAAGTTGATTGCCGGTCCTACGGTTTTCATTTGCGACGAGTGTGTTGAGCTGTGCATGGATATCATCCGGGAGGAGAACAAAAGCTCCCTGGTGCGTTCCAGTGATGGTGTGCCCACGCCTTTGGAAATTTGTGAGGTTCTTGATGATTATGTTATCGGTCAGCCGCATGCAAAACGTGTGCTTTCGGTTGCTGTACACAATCATTACAAACGCCTCAATCACGCCGCCAAGAACAATGACGTCGAGCTGGCAAAATCAAATATTCTGCTGATCGGGCCGACCGGTTGCGGCAAGACTTTGCTGGCGCAAACGCTGGCGCGTATTCTCGATGTGCCATTTACGATGGCAGACGCCACCACGTTGACAGAAGCCGGTTATGTTGGTGAGGATGTGGAGAATATCATTCTCAAGTTGTTGCAGTCCGCTGACTATAATGTTGAGCGCGCCCAGCGCGGTATTGTCTATATTGATGAGGTCGATAAAATCAGTCGTAAGGCTGACAATCCCTCGATTACCCGAGATGTTTCCGGTGAAGGTGTCCAGCAGGCCTTGTTGAAAATTATGGAAGGCACCGTTGCCAGCGTTCCTCCCCAGGGAGGCCGCAAGCATCCGCAGCAGGAATTCCTGCAGGTCGACACCACAAATATACTGTTTATCTGTGGTGGAGCCTTTGCCGGTCTGGAAAAAATTATCGCCAAACGCGGCAAATCCACCTCGATTGGATTTGGTGCCTCTGTTGAGGCTGAAGATGATCGCCAGACAGGTGAGCTTCTTAAAGGTATTGAGCCGGAAGATCTGCTTAAATTCGGTCTGATTCCAGAGTTTGTCGGCCGTGTTCCGGTGCTGGCCACTCTTGAAGATCTCGATGAGGATGCCCTGGTGCAAATTCTGACCAGTCCCAAAAATGCTCTGGTCAAGCAGTATCAACGCCTGTTTGAGATGGAAGATGTCAATCTTTCCTTTGCGGAAGATGCGCTTGCTTCTATTGCCAAACGTGCCATTGAGCGCAAAACCGGCGCGCGCGGATTGCGTTCAATTATGGAATCAATTCTGTTGCACACCATGTTTGAATTGCCCGGCCTTGAAGGCGTCGAAGAAGTTGTAATCGGCCCAGAGGTTGTCGATGGTGATGCACGTCCGCTTTATATCTACGTCGATAAAGTGGATGAAGTTGAAACCAGTGCCTGAGAAGTCAGGTGAGCGGCGGGTGTCTGTGATCATTGAGCTCTTGACTCAATGTATCAAGCACCCCACTTGTTAACCAGTAACAATTGTTCAGCTTGAGAGTGATTCTGGCTGAACGTGTAGAGCTAGCGTATAGTCAGCCATCGCTTTTTCAAGTGATGTGGTCTGGAGTTGCGCGCGCTCAACCATGTGCCAAACGATTCAAAACTTAATTAGTCAGGAAGAAAAACATGTCCGAAAAAAGCGGAAAACAGCCGAAGGAGCCACAGAATACCAGTGGTAAATCAGTGCATCCGGTTTTGCCGTTACGTGATATTGTGGTTTTTCCGTATATGATTGTGCCGCTTTTTGTCGGTCGTGAAAAATCCATCAATGCACTTGAAGAAGTTATGCGCGATGATAAGCAGATATTGCTGGTCTCGCAGAAAAATGCTGCCGATGATGATCCAACAACCGGTGATATTTATGATGTCGGTACCATTGCAACGGTTTTGCAATTGCTGAAATTACCCGATGGTACCGTAAAGGTTCTGGTCGAAGGCGGGCAGCGTGCGCGTATTTTGCGCTATCTGGACAATGACAGCCACTATGAAGCTGAAGCCGAGCTTATTGAAGATGAAGATGGCAGTGATGAGGAAATGGAAGCCTTGTCGCGTACCGCCATCAACCAGTTTGAATCTTATGTTAAACTGAATAAAAAGGTGCCACCTGAGGTGCTTGGGTCGGTCGGTCAGATTGAAGGGTTTTCCCGTCTCGCTGACACTATTTCCTCCCACCTGGCGGTCAAAATATCCGAAAAACAGGAATTGCTTGAAATTGCCTCCATCACCGAGCGGCTTGAGCGTGTCTACGCCATGATGGAAAGCGAGATTGGCGTGTTGCAGGTTGAAAAGAAAATCCGCAGTCGGGTCAAACGCCAGATGGAGAAAACCCAGCGCGAGTATTATTTGAATGAACAGATGAAGGCCATTCAAAAAGAACTCGGTGATACCGATGACGGCAAGGATGAACTGGCGGAACTTGAAGAAAGTATCGCCAAAACAAAATTTTCCAAAGAAGCCCGCGAAAAAGCGCTGGCGGAAATGAAAAAACTGCGTCAGATGAGCCCGATGTCGGCCGAGGCCACGGTGGTGCGCAACTATCTTGACTGGCTGTTGTCGATACCCTGGGGTGTCAAAGGTCGCGTCAAGAAGGATATTGTCAAAGCTGAAGCTGTGCTCGACAGGGATCATTATGGCCTGGAGAAAGTCAAAGAGCGTATTCTGGAATACCTTGCGGTTCAACAGCGCACCAACAAGTTAAAAGGACCGATCCTGTGTCTGGTGGGTCCTCCTGGCGTTGGTAAAACCTCGCTTGGCAAGTCCATTGCTGCGGCTACCGGGCGCAGCTTTGTTCGCATGTCTTTAGGCGGTGTGCGCGATGAGGCCGAGATACGTGGTCATCGCCGTACCTATATTGGCTCTATGCCCGGGCGTGTTATTCAATCCATGAAGAAGGTAAAGCACACCAATCCGCTTTTCCTGCTTGATGAAATTGACAAGCTGGGTTCTGATTTCAGGGGCGATCCTTCTTCTGCCCTGCTGGAAGTGCTTGATCCCGAACAAAACAGCTCGTTTAACGATCATTATCTCGAAGTTGACTATGATCTTTCGAATGTGATGTTCGTCACAACGGCCAATACGCTGAATATTCCGCCAGCCTTGATGGACCGCATGGAGATCATCAGGATTGCCGGTTATACTGAAGACGAAAAGGTCCAGATTGCCAGACGCCATCTGATTTCCAACCAGTTGACCAGCCATGGTTTAAAAACGTCGGAGTGGGAAATTTCCGATGATGCGCTGCTCGAGGTTATTCGCCGCTATACCCGCGAAGCCGGGGTGCGTAATCTTGAGCGTGAAATAGCCAAACTGCTGCGTAAAGGTGTTAAAGAGCTGGTTACCAGTGATGTGGAAAAAATAAGCGTCACCAAGGATAATCTGGAAGAGTTTTCCGGTGTGCCGAAATACCGCTATGGCGAAATTGAGGACAAAAACCTTGTGGGTGTCGTCACGGGACTGGCGTGGACTGAAGTTGGCGGCGAGTTGTTGACGATTGAAGCTGTGATGATGCCGGGTAAAGGTAAAATGACGGTGACCGGTAACTTGCGCGACGTGATGAAGGAATCAATCTCGGCTGCTAATTCCTACGTTAAATCACGGGCCATCGATTTTGGAATCGAACCGCCGTTGTTTGACCGTCGTGACATTCATGTGCATGTGCCCGAAGGGGCAACACCCAAAGATGGACCGTCGGCCGGTGTTGGCATGGCTACCGCTATTGTATCGGTGATGACCGGAATACCGGTGCGCAATGATATTGCAATGACCGGTGAAATCACCCTGCGCGGGCGGGTTTTGCCGATTGGCGGGCTAAAGGAAAAGCTGCTTGCAGCTATGCGCGGGGGAATCAAAACGGTGGTGATTCCCGAAGAAAATGTCAAAGATCTGGTGGATATCCCCGATAATCTTAAAAGTGGACTGGAAATTATTCCCGCCTCAATTGTCGATGATGTGCTCAAACATGCTCTGGTGAGGATGCCTGAAGCAATCGAGTGGGATGAAGACAGCCATCTTGCAAAAGAAGCTGCAAATCTTGCCAAGAAAGAGGCTGTGTCAGCGACAACAGCGCACTAATACATTGATAATAATGTCTAAAATTAAGAGTGGTCAAATTTTGACCACTCTTTTTGGTGATGTACGAGCCGTTGGCCAGGGAATCAAAGCACCGAGATGAGTTCGGTTTGGTGTGAAAAAAGTTTGAGGATTTCGCGACCAACCAATACAGAGATTTCCCCGAGTGAATTGGCTTCGTTGTGAGTTGTTTGAGTAAAACCCTTGCATTGCCGGGGGAAATGTAATGAGCATGGGACATATTCGTAAGCCTTACGAATCAATAGGATTAACAACCAGGAAAGAGACCTGACGTGAATAAAAATGACCTGATTTCAAAAGTCGCATCGAGTGCGGATATTTCTAAAACCGATGCATCCACCGTAATTGAAGCAACTCTGGACGCTATTTCCGACACTTTGAAAAGTGGCGACGAAGTGCGTCTGGTAGGATTTGGCACATTTTCTGTTGCCCATCGCGCAGCCTCAGTTGGCCGCAACCCGCGCACGGGCGAGAAAATTCAGATCCCTGCATCAAAAAACCCCAAGTTCAAGGCTGGTAAAGCTCTCAAAGACGCAGTGAACTAATTCTGTTTCACCAGTGTTTGAGTGTTTTCATAACCTTCAAGCCATAAAAACAAACCATGGCCCGCATTTTTTTGATGCGGGCCATGCCTTTGGCGTTGCGTTTGTAACTAGAACATTCTAAAGCAGTGCCTGGATATAATTCTATCCAAAATCAGGGCGGTTAGCTCAGTTGGTAGAGCACCTCGTTTACACCGAGGGGGTCGGGAGTTCGAGCCTCTCACCGCCCACCACAAAAATTCCCGCCGTGGGTTCAGATTGCTTGACTTGTAGGCAGCACTGAACTAAACCACGGCATCCCGTTCCATGGTTTACCACTTGGACAATTTGGGGGTGTAGCTCAGTTGGTTAGAGCGCCGGCCTGTCACGCCGGAGGTCGCGGGTTCGAGTCCCGTCACTCCCGCCACTTTTTTAAAAATTGCAACTTCTATCCTACCCGAATCAATCTTGGCCGGGTGGTGTCTCAATGGCATGGAAAATTGTGAGATTTTCGCCACAGCGGTGCAAAACCCGGGAAACTTTCCAATAGTTCCAAAGTTAAGTGGATTATCACTTGCACCCTAAAAGCCGTTACGTTAACACGGTTTGTGTCGGTCTGATCTTTGATTCAGACAGGTTCGAAGGGCGGCTGGCCGGTGGTTGTGAAAGATTTTAGGTGTATTGCTGGTCCATACAGATTACGCTTAGAATTCAGAAATATACTGTGATAGCGTAATCCAAGCTTGGTTAGTGTTTTCAATGCAAGAAATACTCTTATCCTATTTACCGGTTGCCATTTTTATTGGCGTTGCCCTGGCCATTGGCCTGGCCTTGATGGTATCGGCGTTCATAATCGCCATCAGCAAACCGGATCCTGAAAAACTCTCCGCTTATGAATGTGGCTTCGATGCTTTTGACGACGCGCGCATGCATTTTGATATCCGGTTTTATCTCGTTGCCATTCTCTTTATCATTTTCGATCTCGAAGTAGCCTTTTTGTTTCCCTGGGCCATATCGCTCAAGGAAGTGGGTATGTTTGGTTTCTGGTCGATGATGGTGTTTCTGGGCATCCTCACTGTTGGATTTGTCTATGAATGGCGTAAAGGAGCGCTTGAATGGGATTAGGTTTCGACAATTTCGGAGTGCGCCCAGATGTCTGATGTTGGCCACGGTCTGCTTGATCCGCGCACAGGAAAACCATTCATAGACAATGATCCGTTTTTTGCCGGCATGTCGGATGAGCTTGCGGACAAGGGATTCATCGTTACCGCCAGTGATGATCTGATTAACTGGGCGCGTACCGGATCGTTGATGTGGATGACTTTTGGGCTGGCCTGTTGTGCGGTCGAAATGATGCAGGCGTCGATGCCGCGTTATGATGTCGAGCGCTTTGGCTTTGCGCCGCGCGGTAGTCCCAGGCAATCTGATGTGATGATTGTGGCGGGTACGCTGACCAACAAAATGGCACCGGCGCTACGCAAGGTCTATGACCAGATGCCTGAGCCACGTTATGTTATTTCCATGGGGTCATGCGCCAATGGCGGTGGCTATTATCATTATTCTTATGCTGTTGTGCGTGGATGTGACCGGATCGTGCCAGTGGATATTTATGTTCCCGGCTGTCCGCCAACCGCTGAAGCACTGGTTTACGGCATATTACAGTTACAGAAAAAAATCAGAAGAACCGGGACGATTGAGCGTTAGGCTTGGATAGGGCAACAGTACTTGAGGCAACACACAATATGAACAGCGCGCTTTTAGAACTTAGCGATCATATTCTGTCTAATCTGGGCGATGCCGTCACTGACAGTGTGATTGCTCATGGTGAACTGGCCTTGCGCGTTGATGCAGATAGTATTCTCAGGGTTTTGAAATTTTTGCGTGATGATTCGAGCTGTAAATTTGTCAGTTTCATTGACATCTGCGGGGCTGATTATCCGACCCGGAAAAACCGGTTTGATGTAGTCTATCATTTGTTGTCACCGACCCAGAACCTGCGTATCCGCATTAAACTGGAGGTGAATGAGACGCGACAGGTGCCAAGCGTTGTGCAGCTTTTCCGTGGTGCTGAATGGTTTGAACGTGAGGCCTTTGATCTGTATGGAATCTTGTTTTCCAACCATCCTGACTTGCGCCGACTTTTAACCGACTATGGGTTTCGCGGGCATCCCTTGCGCAAGGATTTCCCTTTAACGGGATATGTTGAGGTGCGTTATGATGATGAGGAAAAACGCGTGGTCTATGAGCCGGTAAATCTGACACAGGAATATAGATCATTTGATTTTGAAAGCCCCTGGGAAGGGGCTGAATATCTGCTTCCCGGAGATGAAAAAGCCGATCAGACCTGATTAAGATCGTTGTAACGGATAACTTGAGAAAGACTGAGACTAGATGGCCGAAGCCGAAGTTCGCAATTTTACCATTAATTTTGGTCCCCAGCATCCCGCCGCGCATGGCGTGTTGCGGCTGGTGATGGAACTTGATGGCGAGGTGGTGGAGCGTATAGATCCTCATATCGGTCTGTTGCATCGCGGCACCGAAAAGCTGATCGAAAGCAAGACGTATCTTCAGGCGATCCCCTATTTTGACCGCCTGGATTATGTCGCCCCGATGAACCAGGAACATGCGTTTGCGCTCGGTGTTGAGCGCCTGTTAGGCATAGAGGTGCCGCGGCGGGCGCAATTGATCCGGGTGCTGTATTCTGAAATTGGCCGTATTTTGTCGCATCTGCTCAATGTTACCACCCAGGCCATGGACGTGGGGGCGCTGACACCGCCTTTATGGGGCTTTGAGCCGCGCGAGGAGCTGATGGTGTTCTATGAACGCGCCTCGGGCTCACGCATGCATGCAGCCTATGTGCGTCCCGGCGGGGTACATCAGGATTTACCGCAAAAGCTGCTGGATGATATTTTTGCCTTTTGTGAGCGGTTTCCCAAACAGCTTGATGATATTGAAGGCTTGTTGACGGATAACCGGATTTTCAAGCAGCGCAATGTGGATATTGGCGTAATCTCGCTTGAGGATGCTTTTAACTGGGGTTTTTCCGGCGTTATGGTGCGCGGATCGGGGGCGGCCTGGGATTTGCGTAAGTCGCAACCATACGAATGTTATGATGAGCTTGATTTTGACATTCCGATCGGCAAAAACGGTGATTGTTATGATCGCTATCTCATTCGCATGAAGGAGATGCATGAATCGCTTAAAATCATGAAGCAGTGTATGGAGCTGTTGCAACCGGGACCGATTTCATCACTGGACGGCAAAGTTGTGCCGCCCAAGCGCAGTGAAATGAAAACCTCGATGGAAGCATTGATCCATCATTTTAAACTCTATACCGAGGGCTATCATGTGCCTGCGGGCGAGGTCTATGCCGCAGTAGAAGCGCCCAAGGGCGAATTTGGCGTCTATCTCGTATCTGATGGCTCCAACAAGCCGTATCGCTGCAAGATACGCGCACCGGGGTTTGCTCATTTGCAGGCTATGCACTTTATGTGCAAGGGCCATCTGCTTGCTGATTGCTCAGCCATTCTGGGCTCAATGGATATCGTATTTGGCGAGGTCGACCGATGAGTGTGCGCAGACTTCACCCAATCCAACCTGATGACTTCAAATTTACGTCAGAAAACAAAGCCTTTGCCAAACAGGAGATGAAGAAATACCCCGCTGGCCGTCAGGCTTCAGCAGTGATTTCGCTTTTGTGGGTGGCGCAAAAGCAAAATGATGGCTGGGTTTCTGAGCCCGCTATTCGTCATGTGGCCGAAATTCTTTCCATGCCCTATATCCGCGTTTTCGAGGTGGCGACTTTCTACACCATGTTTAACCTGTCACCTGTGGGTAAACATTTCGTCCAGTTCTGCGGTACCACACCGTGCTGGCTGCGCGGTGCAGACAGTATTAAAGATGTTTGCCGCAAAGTTATCGGACCGGAAAAAACCATAAGTGAAGATGGCCAGCTGTCGTGGATGGAGGTTGAATGCCTGGGTGCGTGTGTGAATGCACCGATGGTGCAGATCAACGAAGATTATTATGAAGATCTTGATGCCGCATCCTTCGAACAATTGCTCGATGATTTGAGGAACGGCAGACCCACCAAAGTAGGCCCCCAGGTGGCGCGGCAAAAATCAGCGCCGATGGGAGGACAAACCACGCTCCTTGATCCTGACCTTTACAACGGCAAGGCGATTTCTCTGCCGTCCAAAACTGACAAGCCGAAGGCTGAGGCCAAGAAAAGTTCCAAGCCGAAAACAAACTTTGTCGTCAACGCAACGATAGCAAAAAAACCTGCGGCTCCTGAAAAAGTCAGTGCGGAAAATGCCAATGACCTGAAACGTATCAGTGGTGTCGGGCCCAAGATTGAGGGCATTTTGAATGAGCTGGGGATTTATCGCTTTGATCAGATAGCCAGTTGGACGCGCGAAAATATCGAGTGGGTGGATGAGCAGCTCAAATTCAAAGGCCGCATCGATAGAGAAGGCTGGATTGAACAGGCAAAGAAACTTCAATCGGAAGAGAAGGGTTGAGGGTTAGATAATCATGCTTGCAGACAAAGACCGCATCTTTACAAATCTATATGGCATCCATGACTGGGGCCTCAAGGGTGCTATGCAGCGCGGTGCCTGGGATGACACGCGCGCCATACTGGAAAAAGGCCCGGACTGGATTATTGACGAGATGAAAGCCTCGGGCCTGCGCGGGCGCGGTGGTGCCGGATTTCCCACCGGGTTGAAATGGTCCTTCATGCCGAAAAAGCCCGATGGCCGTCCACATTACCTGGTGGTCAATGCTGATGAATCCGAGCCGGGCACGTGTAAAGACCGTGAGATTTTACGCCACGATCCCCATTTGCTGATTGAGGGTTGTCTGATTGCCAGTTTCGCCATGGGTGCGCATGCCTGCTACATTTATGTACGCGGTGAATTCATTCAGGAGCGTATTCAACTTCAGGCGGCTGTTGATCAGGCTTATGAAGCCGGTTTGATTGGCAAGAACGCGTGTAAATCTGGCTGGGATTTTGACCTTTATGTTCATCACGGTGCCGGGGCTTACATTTGCGGCGAAGAAACCGCTCTGCTTGAAAGCCTCGAAGGCAAGAAAGGCCAGCCGCGCCTTAAACCGCCGTTTCCAGCCAACGCCGGATTGTATGGCGCGCCCACTACTGTCAATAATGTTGAAAGTATAGCGGTGGCACCGACCATTTTGCGCCGGGGAGCTTCGTGGTTTTCCGGCATCGGCAAGCCCAATAATGTCGGTACCAAACTGTTCTGTCTGTCCGGTCATGTTAATAACCCGTGCAATGTGGAAGAGGAAATGGGTATCGATTTTCGCGAGTTGGTTGAAAAACACGCGGGCGGTATTCGCGGCGGCTGGGACAATTTGCTGGCGGTCATTCCCGGCGGGTCATCGGTGCCATGTCTGCCCGCTGAGCAGTGTCAGGAACTGTCGATGGATTTTGACACCCTGCGCGATCTTAAATCTGGCCTGGGTACAGCGGCAGTGATTGTCATGGATAAATCCACTGATATTGTTCGCGCCATTGCCCGATTGGCTTATTTTTACAAGCATTAAAGCTGTGGCCAGTGTACACCGTGTCGTGAAGGTACGGGGTGGATGTATCGGGTTTTGGACCGTATGGCGCGCGGGGAAGCGCATAAGCGCGAAATCGATCTGCTGCTGGAAGTAAGCTATCAGATTGAAGGACATACCATTTGTGCCCTTGGTGATGCCGCTGCCTGGCCTGTGCAGGGACTGATCCGGCATTTTCGCCATGTTATTGAAGAACGAATTGACCAATATGCCGCTAACCCAAATTCAGACGGGGGTATCCCCCTGCAAGCGGCGGAGTAGGACAGTATGCCGAAGCTGATTATTGATGGCACTGAAATTGAGGTGGAAAACGGCCTTACGCTTATTCAGGCGTGTGAGGAAGCCGGTGTCGAAATTCCCCGCTTCTGTTATCATGAGCGCCTGTCGGTGGCCGGTAACTGCCGCATGTGTCTGGTTGAAGTCAAGGGCATGCCCAAGCCGCTGGCGTCGTGCGCAATCGGTGTCAATGACCTGCGTCCCGGCCCCAATGGTGAATTGCCCGAAGTCATTACCAAATCGCAAAAAATCAAAAAAGCCCGTGAAGGCGTGATGGAATTTCTGTTGATCAATCACCCGCTTGATTGCCCGATTTGTGATCAGGGCGGTGAATGTGATTTGCAGGACCAGGCCATGGCCTATGGTATTGACAGCAACCGCTTTGCTGAAAACAAGCGCGCGGTGGAAGACAAATACATCGGCCCGCTGGTCAAGACCATCATGACACGCTGCATTCACTGCACGCGCTGTGTGCGGTTTGCCACCGAAGTTGGCGGCATTGAGGAACTGGGTGCCATTGGCCGTGGTGAAGATGTTGAAATTACCACCTATCTTGAAGGCGCGATGACATCAGAGTTATCCGGCAATGTTATTGATCTGTGTCCGGTAGGTGCATTGACCTCAAAACCCTATGCGTTTGCAGCGCGGCCGTGGGAATTGCGCAAAACAGAATCGATTGACGTTATGGATGCGGTCGGCTCCAACATCCGGGTGGATACGCGCGGGGCTGAAGTCATGCGCATTTTGCCGCGTAATAATGATGACGTGAACGAGGAATGGATTTCAGACAAAACCCGTTTCATCTGGGACGGCTTGCGCTCTCAGCGTCTTGACCAGCCCTATGTGCGTCGCAATGGCAAGCTTGAACCCGCCAGCTGGGCCGAAGCTTTTGCTGCAATCAAGCAAAAAATCAAGGCCAGCAGTGCCGACAGGATTGCCGGTATCGCTGGTGACCTGGCCAGTGCTGAAGATATGTTTGCTTTCAAGGATATGCTTGATGCACTCGGCAGCCCGCATATTGATTGCCGCCAGGATGGTGCAGCTCTTGAGCCTTCAATTGGCGGGCGAGCCGGATATCTGTTCAATTCCGAAATTGTCGGAATTGAAGATGCGGACGCATTGCTGATAATTGGCTGCAACCCGAGACTGGAAGCTCCGGTATTGAATTCCCGCATTCGCAAGCGCTGGCGTGCCGGTGGGTTTTCCATTGGCGTTATTGGTACTGATGCTGAGTTAACTTATGATTACAAATCCCTGGGAGCAAATCCTGAAGTTTTAGATGAGATATTGAGCGACACGCACAAGTTTGCCAAAGTGCTTAAACGTGCCAAAAAACCTATGATTATTCTGGGGGCAGGGGCGCTGTGCCGCAAAGACAGCAGGGCAATTCTCGCCCGTGCCATCAGGCTTTGCAAAAATGTGGGAGCGTTGAGCGAGGCATGGAACGGATTTAATGTGCTTCACACCGCTGCATCGCGCGTCGCCGGGCTTGATCTCAACCTTGTGCCTAAAAAGGGCGGGCGCAATACGGCGGGTATTTTAACCGGTGCGCAAAAAGGCGATATTGATGTGGTCTATCTGCTTGGCGCCGATGAGATTGATTGCAGCAAGCTGGGAGAGGCCTTTGTGATTTATCAGGGCAGCCACGGCGATGCAGGAGCGCATCGTGCCGACGTTATTTTGCCAGGAGCTGCCTACACCGAAAAATCCGGTACTTATGTCAATACTGAAGGCCGGGTTCAAATGGCGCGCCGGGCAGCCTTTCCACCTGGTGATGCGCGTGAAGACTGGACAATTTTACGTGCTCTTTCCGCCGAGCTTGGCGTTCTGCTTGGCTATGATACTCTGGATGGCTTGCGTATTTCCATGTATGCCGAAGCCCCGCACCTGAAAAGGCTGGATGAAATTGAGGTTGGGGAAATTACCAACCTGTTGATGCTGACAGATACAAAAGCCTCGGTGACGCAGGACGTTTTTAGCGAAAATATTACAGATTTTTATATGACCAATCCGATAGCACGTGCTTCTGCCACAATGGCGGAGTGCAGCACATTAAGAGCTGAACTTGCGAACAGGAAAGGAACCGGCACCAATGGCTGATTTCTTCTGGGTCTATGTCTGGCCGGTGGTGGTTATTGCCGCACAAAGCGTGCTGCTGCTGGTGGCATTGCTGGTGATTATTGCCTTCCTGCTTTATGCCGACAGAAAAATCTGGGCAGCGGTGCAGATACGCCGTGGTCCCAATGTGGTTGGGCCATTCGGTTTATTTCAGTCTTTTGCCGATCTGCTGAAATTTGTTCTCAAGGAAGTGATTATTCCAGCCGGTGCCAACAAGGGCGTGTTTTTGCTGGCACCCCTGGTTACCTGCGTGCTGGCGTTGTCGGCATGGGCGGTGGTGCCGGTGTCGGCAGGCTGGGTGATTGCCGATATTAATGTCGGCATTCTCTATGTTTTCGCCATTTCTTCACTGGGGGTTTATGGCGTGATTATGGGCGGGTGGGCGTCCAATTCCAAATATCCGTTTTTGAGCGCACTGCGCTCAGCAGCGCAAATGGTGTCTTACGAAGTTTCTATCGGCTTTGTTATGATAACGGTGCTGCTGGTGGCCGGCACGCTTAATCTTTCCGGCATCGTCAATGCGCAATCCACCGGACTGGCGGATTACCTGGGTATACCGTGGGCGAGTTTCCTTAACTGGTATTTCCTGCCGCTGTTTCCGATGTTCATCATCTTCTTTATTTCGGCGCTGGCTGAAACCAACCGGCCGCCGTTTGATCTGCCCGAGGCTGAATCTGAACTGGTGGCGGGGTATATGGTGGAGTATTCCTCAACGCCTTACCTGATGTTCATGTTGGGCGAATATGTTGCCATTGTTTTGATGTGCGCACTTATAACCATCCTGTTTTTAGGTGGATGGCTGCCGCCGTTTGATGTGGTGCCGTTTACCTGGGTGCCGGGTGTGTTTTGGTTTTTAGCCAAGGTTTGCATGGTGTTCTTTATGTTTGCCATGGTGAAGGCTTTTGTGCCGCGCTATCGCTATGACCAGTTGATGCGTCTGGGCTGGAAAGTGTTTTTACCGATTTCATTGTTTGGTGTGGCAGCGACAGCGGGGGTCTTGATGGCCTTCGATCTGGCGCCATAGGAAATTGTAATGGAGTTTTTTGAACACCTCTTAGGATATAGATTTACGCCGGACAGTTATCTGATGGCGACGCTGTCTTTTCTTATGGGGCTGGTGTCGGTTGCCGCTCTTCGCTGGATAGCCAATCGCAAGCAGGGGGCGTTTGGACAAAACAGGGGCAGCGCCACGATTGTTCGCGACAGTGATACGTTGGCAGGTGGAAAAGGTATGCGGGTTATTTCGGTGTTTTTTCTGGTAATCTGGCCCTTGTCTGTCTTCGTGTTTATGGGTGAGAGTATTGATACGCCAGCAACGGCAAACGGATAGATTGGTTAGGAAAGATCAGAGTATGTCTAAAATAGGCCAGGCTTTTAAATCGCTGTTCCTGCTGGAGTTTGTCAGTACGTTCTTCCTGGCTATGCGCTATTTCTTTGCCGCCAAGCCAACGATTAATTACCCCTTCGAAAAAGGACCTTTGAGCCCGCGCTTTCGTGGCGAACACGCGTTGCGGCGCTATCCCAATGGTCAGGAACGCTGTATTGCGTGTAAATTATGTGAAGCCATTTGCCCGGCCCAGGCGATTACCATTGAGGCGGGACCACGGCGTAATGACGGCACCCGGCGCACCACACGCTATGACATTGATATGACCAAATGCATTTATTGCGGTTTTTGCCAGGAAGCCTGTCCGGTCGATGCTATCGTTGAAGGGCCAAACTTTGAATTTGCTGTCGAGACTCGCGAAGAACTTATGTATGACAAGGACAGACTGTTGCTCAATGGCGATCGCTGGGAGCGCGAAATTGCCAGAAATATCGAGATGGATGCACCTTACCGTTGACACGGTTGTTATAGAAGACTGTTTTGGAAGAGACCTGAAATTATGATTGTCACCGCCCTGTTTTTTTACCTGTTCGCAATCTTGTGTGTTGCCTCGGGTTTCATGGTGATTTCGTCACGCAACCCGGTTCATTCGGTGTTGTGGCTGATACTGGCGTTTTTCAATTCGGCTGGATTGTTCCTGCTGCTCGGCGCTGAGTTTGTCGCCATGATCATGGTCATTGTCTATGTGGGTGCGGTAGCGGTTCTGTTCCTGTGTGTGGTTATGATGCTGGATATTGATGTGGTTGAGCTGCGCTCGGGCATGTTGCAGTATATGCCGATTGGCGCCACCATCGGTATCATTCTGCTGGTTGAGCTTTTACTGGTAGTTGGCACCTGGACCATATCTCCAGACATTGTCACCGCGGCGGCTCCCATGCCTGCCGGGGACGTGACCAATACGGAAGCCATTGGCCGGGTTTTGTATACGCAATATGTCTATTACTTCCAGGCAGCGGGCATGATTTTGCTGGTGGCAATGATTGGTGCCATTGTCCTGACGTTGCGGCATAAACCCAATGTGCTGCGCCAGAACATTGCTGATCAGGTGGCGCGTTCGCCGGAAACATCGATCGAAATCGTAAAAGTCAAATCAGGGCAGGGGTTGCAATAATGGAAATCGGATTAGCGCATTACCTATCAGTTGCCGCGGTGCTGTTTACGCTTGGCGTTTTCGGCATTTTCCTCAATCGCAAGAACATCATCATCATCATGATGTCGATTGAGCTTATGTTGCTTGCCGTCAATATTAATCTGGTGGCTTTTTCCAGTTTCCTGGGCGACCTTGTCGGCCAGGTTTTTGCTTTGCTGGTTTTGACTGTGGCGGCGGCTGAAGCTGCCATCGGGCTTGCCATTCTGGTGGTTTATTTCCGCAATCGCGGATCAATTGCGGTTGAAGATGTCAACCTGATGAAAGGCTAGAAGCGCTCATGTATTCCGCAATCGTCTTTTTGCCACTGTTAGGCGCTTTATTTGCCGGTTTTGGCGGCCGCTGGGTGGGCGTACGGGCCTCTTACCTGGTGACGTGTACATTCCTGGTTATTTCAGCTTTGCTGTCGTGGGTGTCGCTGTATCAGGTGGGCCTGCAGGGTGAAACCGTATCCGTCAAGATTCTAACCTGGGTGAATTCAGGTGATTTGCAAACCAGCTGGGCGTTTCGTATTGATACGCTGACGGCTGTTATGCTGGTGGTGGTCAATTCAGTGTCAGCGCTGGTGCATATTTATTCCATCGGCTACATGAGCCATGATCCCCATCAGCCGCGCTTTTTTGCCTATCTGTCGTTTTTTACTTTCGCCATGCTGATGCTGGTGACATCAGACAATTTCCTGCAAATGTTTTTTGGCTGGGAAGGGGTGGGACTGGCTTCTTACCTGCTGATTGGTTTCTGGTATAAAAAACCGTCTGCAAATGCTGCTGCCATCAAGGCCTTTGTCGTCAACCGGGTTGGTGATTTCGGCTTTGCTTTGGGTATTTTTGCCATCTATCTGGTTTTTGGCTCGATTGAGTTTGATACGGTTTTTGCTGCCGCTGCCTCGCAAGCCGGCAAGACGTTCACCTTCCTCAGCTGGGAAGTGGATATCATGACAACCATTGCCTTGTTGTTGTTCATGGGTGCCATGGGAAAATCGGCCCAGTTCATGTTGCACACCTGGTTGCCGGATGCGATGGAAGGCCCGACACCGGTGTCTGCCCTCATTCATGCTGCCACCATGGTTACTGCCGGGGTGTTTTTGGTGGCACGGACATCGCCGATATTTGAAGCGGCACCGGCAGCTTTGGTTTTTGTTACTCTGATTGGTGCAACAACCGCCTTTTTTGCAGCATCCGTTGGTCTGGTGCAAAACGATATCAAACGCGTCGTGGCTTATTCGACCTGCTCACAGCTGGGCTATATGTTTGTCGCCATGGGTGTCGGTGCTTATCAGGTCGGCATCTTTCACCTGTTCACCCATGCGTTTTTCAAGGCCCTGCTGTTCTTAGGCTCAGGCTCGGTTATTCATGCCATGTCTGATGAACAAGACATGCGCAAGATGGGGGGGTTGCGAAAGCTTCTGCCTTATACCTGGGCCATGATGCTTGTGGGAACGCTCGCTCTTACCGGCTTTCCGCTGACGGCGGGATATTTTTCCAAGGATGCTATAATAGAAGGCGCCTTTGCGGCGCAGACCGGAATTGGTCAATATGCGTTTTACCTGCTGGTGTTTGCCGCTTTCATGACGTCATTTTATTCGTGGCGATTGATGTTCATGACATTTGAGGGCCGCCCGCGCGCCAGTGTTGATATCATGTCAAAGGTCCATGAATCACCTAAAATCATCCTTGTGCCGTTGTTCCTGCTGGCGATTGGAGCGCTTGGGGCGGGGCTGGTTTTCCACAATATGTTCATTGGCGAAGGCAGTGCCGAGTTTTGGGGGGCTGCTATCTTTACCGGGCCGGACAACAATATTCTCGAAGCCATCGAGGGCGTGCCGAGCTGGGTTGTTTATTCTGCCACTATCGCCATGGTTGCCGGGTTTATTCTCAGCTTTTATTTTTACATCGTGGCTCCCATGGTACCGGTTAATATGGCGGCAACCTTCACCATCGCCTACAAGTTCCTGCTCAACAAATGGTACTTTGATGAGATCTACGATTTTCTGCTTGTCAGACCGGTCAAAGCGCTGGGCTACTTCCTGTGGAAGAAGGGGGATGGCTGGCTCATTGACGGCTTCGGTCCTGATGGCGTATCCGCCCGGGTGCTGCAACTGACCGGGCGCATAAACAAAATTCAAACCGGGTTTTTATATCATTATGCCTTTGCCATGCTCATCGGAGTTGCCGCCTTCGTTACATTCTTCATGTTCGCAGGAGTGAAGTAATGTCCGACTGGCCTATTCTTTCAATCATTACCTTCCTGCCACTGCTGGGCGCGCTGTTCATCTTCTTTCTGGTCAGAGGTGAAGATGAAATAGCTGAACGCGGTGCCAAGTATGTTGCCTTGTGGACGACGATCATTACGTTCATCCTGTCGATTTTTATCTGGATAGAATTTGATTTTACCACCTCGGGTTTTCAGTTTGTCGAAGAACGCCAATGGCTGGGTGATACCATCGCCTACCGCATGGGGGTCGATGGCATATCGATGCTGTTCGTCATTTTGACCACTTTCCTGATGCCGGGGTGTATTCTGGCAAGCTGGGTTTCGGTCAAGTCTCGCGTCAAAGAATATATGATCGCATTTCTGGTACTTGAAACACTGCTGATCGGTGTTTTCTGTGCCCTTGACCTGGTGTTGTTCTACCTGTTCTTTGAAGGCGGGTTGATCCCGATGTTCCTGATCATCGGCATCTGGGGCGGCAAGCGCCGGGTCTATGCCAGTTTCAAGTTTTTCCTCTATACGCTGCTGGGCTCGGTGTTGATGCTGATTGCCATTATGGCGATGTATGCGCAGTCCGGCACAACCGACATCACCCAGTTGCTTACCTATGATTTCCCTGCCGGTATGCAGACCTGGCTGTGGCTTGCCTTCTTTGCCTCTTTTGCGGTGAAAATGCCGATGTGGCCGGTGCATACATGGCTGCCCGATGCCCATGTGGAGGCACCTACGGCAGGCTCGGTGATACTGGCGGCCATCCTGCTGAAAATGGGCGGTTACGGGTTCTTGCGCTTTTCAATCCCGATGTTCCCGCTGGCCTCGGCTGATTTTGCCCCGTTGATTTTCACGCTGTCGGTGATTGCGATTATCTATACCTCGCTGGTGGCTTTGATGCAGCAGGATATGAAAAAGCTGGTCGCCTATTCGTCGGTGGCACATATGGGTTTTGTTACCATGGGGATTTTCGCACTCAACCAGCAGGGCATCCAGGGTGGTATTTTCCAGATGCTCAGCCATGGTCTGGTATCGGGTGCGTTGTTCCTGTGTGTCGGTGTAATTTACGACCGTATGCATACACGCGAGATTTCTGCTTACGGCGGTCTCGTCAACCGTATGCCGCTTTATGCTCTCGTTTTTATGATATTTACCATGGCCAATGTGGGGCTGCCGGGAACCAGCAGTTTTGTTGGCGAGTTCCTGACCCTGCTGGGCACCTATAAAGTCAACACCTGGGTTGCCTTCCTGGCCACCACCGGGGTCATTTTAAGCGCTTGTTATGCCTTGTGGCTTTATCGGCGCACGGTATTTGGCGAGATGGAAAAAGAGAGCCTCAAGAACATCACTGATATGAACCGGCGCGAAGCTCTGGTGATTGTTCCCCTGGCTGTCCTGATCATATTTTTTGGTATATATCCCGCACCTATTTTTGACGTTACTGCTGCATCAGTTGAAAACCTGATATCGAATTATGAGCAGGCGTTGGCAACCTTTGATGCTGCAAATGCGGCACTTCAAGCGCAGTAAGGGCTGACACACATGCAAAATGCCTTTGTCCCGGAGCAATTGATCCCCGCATCGCCGGAAATATTTCTGGCACTCGCTGCTATGGTGTTCTTGATGTTTGGCGTGTTTTCCAAAAAAGACACGTCGGATTTGATGTCGGTATTATGTGCGGCTGCACTTGGTGTTGCTGCTGTTATGGTGGCGATGATACCGGAAGGGGCATCGAGCGCCTTTAACAACGCATTTATTCTCGATCCCTTCGCCCGGCTGTTGAAGGTTCTGGCTTATGTGGCGTCAGCTGCGGCCATTGTCATGTCTATTACGTACAACCGGCGTTTGAAAATAGCGCGGTTTGAGTTTCCCATCCTGATCCTGCTTGCCACTCTTGGCATGGGCATGATGATTTCGGCCAATGATCTGATTGCGCTATACATGGGGCTGGAACTGCAAAGTCTGGCACTTTATGTCATAGCCGCCTTTAATCGTGATTCGAGCCGGTCCAGCGAAGCCGGGTTGAAATATTTTGTACTGGGTGCCTTGTCGTCAGGCATGCTGCTCTATGGTGCATCGTTGATTTACGGTTTTACCGGGTCAACAGGGTTCGCTGAAATCGCTACGTTTGTTACTGCTAACGGCAGCAATCTCGGGCTGATATTCGGCATTGTCTTTTTGTTGGCGGGGCTGGCTTTCAAGGTCTCTGCCGTACCGTTTCACATGTGGACGCCGGATGTTTATGAAGGCGCATCAACTCCGGTTACCGCCCTGTTTGCATCCGCGCCAAAGATTGCCGCAATGGCGATGTTTATCCGCGCCATGGTTGCGGCTTTTCCGGCCATTACCGATCAATGGCAGCAGATCATTGTGTTTATCTCAATCGGCTCAATGGTTCTGGGGGCGTTTGCAGCCATTGGACAGCACAACATAAAACGCCTGATGGGGTATAGTTCGATTGGTCACATGGGCTTTGCCCTGGTGGGCCTGGCTGCGGGAACTGAAGATGGGGTTCAAGGTGTCATCATTTATATGGTGATTTATCTGGCTATGACGCTTGGTGCGTTTGGATGTATTCTGGCCATGCGCCGGCAGGATGAGATGTGTGAAGATATTAACGACCTTGCCGGTCTGGGGCGCAGTAACCCGATGATGGGTTTCATTTTGGCGATGCTAATGTTTTCGCTTGCCGGCATTCCGCCGCTGGCCGGGTTCTTTGCCAAGTGGTACGTGTTTCTCGCCGCCATACAAGCGGGACTTTATCCCCTGGCCATCATCGGGATTGTCGCCAGTGTGATCGGGGCATTTTACTATCTTCGTATCGTCAAGATCATTTATTTTGACGAACCGGCTGAAGAATTTGAGCCAATGCCGCGCGAACTTGACTTGATTGTCGGGCTAAGCGGCTTGTTTGTCATGCTGTTTTTCGTTTTCCCCACCAGTTTGATAAGTGCTGCTGCTGTTGCTGCTAAATCACTGTTTTGATGCTGCAGGTACCGCCGGGGTATTCATTATCCTGTTTTAAAGAAATTGATTCGACCAATCTGGAAGCATTGCGCCTCGCTGACAAAGGCATCGAAGGTCCGTTGTGGGTTGTGGCAGAGCGCCAAACCCAAGGTCGTGGACGGCGCGGGCGCAGCTGGGTCACATCAGATGGAAATCTGTTTGCAACTTTGCTGTTAACCGGGCAGGGGCCTGCCGGGGTGATGTCCGGTTTGAGCTTTGTTGCCGCGGTGGCCGTTGCTCACATGATTGAACAGATGGTGGCGCAGGCAGGCTCAACGGCACAAATCAGGTTGAAATGGCCAAATGATATATTGCTCAATAATGCCAAGGCTGGCGGGATTTTAATTGAAACCTCAGGCGCCGGCTCACGACAGGGTGCTTACGCTGTGGCCATAGGTGTTGGTTTGAATGTCAGATCCCACCCCACTGAAACCCTGTCCTATCCGACAACCGATTTAGCCGAATATGGGCTTGAATTAACTTGTAATGATGTTTTTGAGCTACTTGCGGTCAATTTTGACCATTACCTGAACCTGTGGCAACATGGTGCGGGATTTGCATCGATAAAACAACGCTGGCTTGAATTTGGACCTTCGGTGGGCCAGGAGCTTAAAATTGATACCGGTGTCGATGTGATTACAGGCGCTTTTATGGGGCTGGATCAACATGGTGAGCTGATTTTGCAATTACCAGATGGAAAGCAGCAGGTAATTGTGGCTGGAGATGTTACTGAAAATGGCCCTGATCCAAAATTACCAACGCAGGATAGTCTCTAGTGCCAAAAAATTCTCAAGCTGACAAAGAACTGGTTTTTCTGCCGTTGGGGGGTGCCGGTGAAATCGGCATGAACCTGTATCTTTACGGCTTTGGATCGGCCCGAAAACGCAAGTGGCTGATGGTCGATCTTGGCATCACCTTTGGTGATTTCCGTCACCCCGGCATTGATACGATCTTACCGGATATCTCGTTTATCGAGGAGGTGCGCGATGATCTTGTCGGTATTGTCATAACCCATGCGCATGAAGATCACTATGGTGCCGTGCAAACCCTGTGGCCACGTCTAAGGCACCGGTCTATGCCACACGTTTCGCAATTGAGATGCTGGCCCCGCGTCTGGCCTACAATGGTCTTGATGAGGAATTGAGCGTTACTGAAATTGCACCGGGAGAAATTGTTGAGCTGGGGCCGTTCAGCTTCGAGCTGATCCCGGTTAGCCATTCCCTGCCATAACCCAATGCAATAGCCATTAAGACCAGCGCCGGAACGGTCATTCATTCTGGTGACTGGAAACTGGATGATGAGCCTGTCATCGGTGATGGCGTTGATCTTGCCCGGTTTAAGGCGCTTGGCAATGAAGGCGTGAGGGCGTTGGTCTGTGATTCGACCAATGTGCTGCGCGATGGTCGCTCACCGTCAGAAGGTGACGTTGCGCGCTCACTTGCCGCTATTGTTAAATCGGCAAAAAACCGTGTGGCAATAACCGGTTTTGCCTCCAACGTTGCCCGCATTCATTCCATCGCCAAAGCAGCTGAAGCCGCCGACCGCCATGTGATTGCTGTGGGCCGTTCCATGCACCGTGTTGTAGCTGCCGCTAAAGCCTGCGGGTATCTGTGAGACATAGCTCCCTTTATTGCCGAAGAACATTGCGGCAGCCTGCCACGCGATAAAACGCTTATCCTGTGTACGGGCTCTCAGGGTGAGGCGCGCGCGGCTCTGGGCCGGATTGCCACCGATCAACACCCCCATGTCATTCTCAACAAGGGCGATCTGGTGGTGTTTTCATCGCGAACAATTCCCGGCAACGAAAAAGCCATTGGCCAGGTGCATAATGATCTGGCGGCTCTGGGGTGCGATATCATTGTCGATGGCGATCAACTTGTTCATGTTACCGGTCATCCGCGGCGCGATGAATTAAAACAACTCTATGATCTGGTGAGGCCGGAAGCCCTGATCCCCATGCACGGGGAAATGCGTCATCTGGTTGAACACACCAAGTTTGCCAAACAGTGCGGCATTAAACAGTCAACCGTTGTGCTCAATGGTGAAATGGCCCATCTGGGGCCGGGCGAGTTGAGGATAATAGATGAAGTGCCCCATGGTCGTATGCATATTGACGGGTATTTGGAGGTGCCGGGGTTTGATGGCCCGGCGCACCAGCGTAAACGCCTGGGGTTTGCCGGAATTGTAACGGTGGCGCTGGTGGTTGATGGTGCAGGCAATATTATTGCTGATCCTGCGATCATTGCCCACGGGTTGCCGCAATTTAATGACCATGATGAGTTGTTTATCAATATTATCGACGATGCTGTACAGGCTGGCTGGGATAGATTGTCGCGGCGCGAAAAACGGGATGACGCAGCCCTTGGTGAAGGTGTAAGAAGGCAAATACGCCGAGGCGTTTCGCAGGCCTGGGGCAAAAAGCCTATCTGCTATGTCACCGTCTCGAGACTGTAAAGAAACATGCTGAAGGAGTACCTTTTGTGATTGGTCGATTAAACCATGTGGCCATTGCCGTTCCTGATATTGCAGTGGCAAGCGCTATTTATCGCGATACTTTGGGGGCGACGCTTTCTGACACGCAAGCCCAGCCCGATCATGGCGTTACCACGGTTTTTATTGAGTTGCCCAATACCAAGATTGAATTGCTTGAACCTCTGGGAGATGATTCTCCGCTTATCGGTTTTTTGCAGAAAAACAGCAGTGGTGGTATTCACCACGTCTGTTATGAGGTTGAGGACATCATCAAGGCCCGTGATCATCTGGTTGCAACCGGTGCGCGTGTGCTCGGTGACGGTAACCCTAAAATCGGCGCCCATGGCAAGCCGGTTCTTTTCCTTCATCCCAAGGATTTTTGCGGTACTCTGGTTGAACTGGAGCAATGTTAAACCAATGTCCAATCCCGGATTTTCGAATTTGCGTCAGGAGACCACATGAATATTGTCGGAAGCGTTGCCATTTATTTTGTCTGCTGGTGGATGACCCTGCTTGCGGTGCTGCCAATTGGCGTTCGTACGCAAGGTGAAGAAGGTGAAGTTGTCCCCGGTACAGTCGCCAGCGCACCGGTTTTGCCAAGGATCGGTCGCAAGATTCTCCTGACCACCATTCTGGCCTTTATTCCCTGGAGTATTGGCTTTGCAATACTGGAATATGATATTTTAAGCTTTTCGGATTTTCCCTATGTGCCGTAATTTTCAAACGATTAGAATACCATGAAATTCTGACAAAAAAAACAAGGCGACTCAAAGAGTGCGCCTTGTCGTTAGTTAAGAAAATCATCAGTTCACGGGTTGCAAAAATTTGCAATCAGCACGGCATTCAAAGCCATTTCGTCAAACGCTTTGCGCCAAATGACTTTCCCTCCCTAGACTTGGGCCGCTCAGCCGGATTTCTCTTAAATTCAGGAAAAAACACTAGACTGTTACGTGCCTTCTTTTTAATTGCGCATAGTCTACGGAAATCAAATAGAAATGTCACGAGTTAATTAAGGCACTATAATAGTTGCATAAATTCGAATATGTATATGAATTGCATGTAGTGTTGAGGCGGCGTTAACGTTGGATGAGTATAGTTGGAAAATGGCATGTGGACCTACCAAATATTGTGTTGTAGTGGTGATGTCGGGTTTGCTGACATTGGGTTTTGCCGGATCGGCAAACTCTGAAAGCGGATTTCACGCAAAATCACGCAACCTGCCTGCAACTGTTAATCCCAGCGATCGGGATTGCCCGGGGGGGACGGGGGCAAAAAACACCCCGGGTGCCGGATATTTCCCGGATCGAAAGCTCGTGCCCGCTGATGTGGTGCCCGTTGGACCGGAGTATTTTCCTGTTCTCAGATTTGATCTCGGGTTGGGTAATCAGCCAAAAAACCGGTTTAACCCACCGGGAAGCAAAACCGGCCGATTGCGGGCTAAGGATTTGACGGTTGGGGAAGTGAGCGTGGATACATTTAATGGTGAGGTGGCACTGGATGGCCAACCAATAACGCCACCGGGAACTCGCTACGGGTGTTAGGGAATTTAGCAATCGTATTAAAATCATGTCAGATGTCATTGGACTTGTTAACGCTGCATATATAGGGTCTCACTCGGTCTTTGATTCCTGAAAACTGTTGCGAGTTATTGCTCCTATGCGCTTATCAAAATACTTCCTGCCGACGATTAAGGAAAATCCGAAAGAAGCCGAGATTGTCTCACATCGCCTGATGCTGCGTGCGGGCATGATCCGCCAGGCCAGCGCGGGTATTTATACCTGGCTGCCACTCGGGTTCAAGGTACTCAAAAAAATCGAAAACATTGTTCGTGATGAACAGGTTCGTGCTGGTGCGATAGAAGTTTTGATGCCGACCATACAATCCGCCGACCTGTGGAAACAGAGCGGTCGCTATGAGGATTATGGTAAAGAGATGCTGCGCATAACCGATCGTCATGATCGTGAAATGCTCTATGGGCCAACTAACGAAGAACTTATAACCGATACTTTTAAGAACGGTATTAAATCTTATCGCGACCTGCCGTGTAACCTGTTTCATATCCAGTGGAAATTTCGCGATGAAGTGCGCCCGCGTTTTGGCATTATGCGCGGCCGCGAATTTTTGATGAAGGATGCTTATTCCTTTGACCTGACAGCCGAAGAGGGGCGCAAATCCTACAATAAAATGTTTGTCTCCTACCTGCGCACCTTTGACCGTTTAGGGCTTAAAGCCATTCCCATGGCAGCGGATACCGGGCCTATTGGTGGCGATATGAGCCATGAATTCATTATTCTGGCCGAGACGGGTGAAAGCGAAGTCTATTGTCACCGTGATCTGGTGGAGTTTGATGTGCCTGGTGCTGATCTTGATTATGACAGCGATCTTGAGCCAATCATTGCCAAGTGGACAGCGCCTTATGCCGCCACTGATGAAGAACATGATGCGGAACGTTTTGCTGCTGAAGTTGATGAAAAGGACCGCCTTCAGGCCCGCGGCATCGAAGTCGGGCACATCTTCTTTTTCGGCTCCAAATATTCCAGGCCCCTGAACCTCTCGGTTCAGGATTCGACCGGCCGGCAAGTGGCAATTGAAAGCGGTTCATATGGTGTAGGCGTCTCGCGGCTTGTGGGGGCTATTATTGAAGCCAGTCATGATGACAATGGCATCATCTGGCCCAAGTCAGTGTCGCCGTTTGATGTCGGCCTTATAAATCTCAAAGCCGGTGATGAGGCAACGGACACTGCCTGTGAAAATCTCTATAACCGGCTTACCAAAGATAATATCGATGTGCTCTATGATGACACCAATGACCGTGCCGGTGCCAAGTTCTCCAATATGGATCTCATCGGCCTGCCATGGCAGCTTATCGTTGGCCCCAGGGGGGTCAAGTCGGGAGAAGTTGAAGTTAAATGCCGCGCCACTGGAGCGCGTGAGACTTTGTCAATGGATGATGCCTTCAACAAATTAATCTCAGAGTTCCACTGATTATGCCCAGTTCCACAAAAGCCTTTGCACCGTTTGAATGGATGTTGTGCCGACGGTATTTACATGCCCGGCGCAAGGAGGGATTCATTTCTGTTATCGCCGGGTTCTCCTTTCTCGGCATCATGCTGGGCGTTGCCACCTTGATTATTGTCATGTCGGTGATGAACGGGTTTCGCACTGAGCTTCTGGGTAAAGTTTTGGGTTTTAACGGCCATATCACCGTGATTTCCCTGCAAGGACCGTTACAGGATTTTGATGCTTTGGCAGAACGTATCCGACCGGTTAAAGGCATTAAAAGCGTTGTGCCGATGGTGGAGGGACAAGCGATGGCCTCGGGCGCTCTCGGCAATTCCGGGGTGCTTGTGCGCGGTTTCAGGAAAAAGGATGTTGCGACGCTCAACGGTATCGGCAATTCATTGCGTGCGGGCTCACTGGAAAATTTCTCGAGCCAGACCGGTGTGTTGATTGGCTCACGTCTTGCCTCAAGGCTTGGCATAACCGTGGGCGACAAGCTGACGCTGATCACTCCGCGAGGCAATGTCACTCCTTTCGGCGTTACACCGCGGATAAAATCCTATCCCGTTGCTGCCATCTATAATATTGGCATGTCGGAATATGATTCCGGTTTTGTTTTCATGCCGCTGGAAGAAGCCCAGCTTTATTTCAACAAAGGTGAAGGTGTGAGCGCGCTTGATATTCGCGTTGAGGACCCCGACAAGGTGCAATCGGTACGTGCAGAAATTGCCAAAGTGGTTCAGGCACGGGTGAGAATTTCAACCTGGCAGGAAGCAAATTCAAGCTTCTTCAATGCGCTCCAGGTCGAGCGCAATGTCATGTTCTTGATCCTGACGCTGATTGTTCTGGTGGCGGCACTGAATATCGTATCGGGGCTGATCATGCTGGTGAAGGATAAATCCAGTGATATCGCCATCCTCAGGACCATGGGGGCAACACGTGGTGCTATTATGCGTATATTTTTTATTACCGGTGCCAGTATCGGTGTGGTTGGAACGCTGGCGGGATTTGTTCTGGGCACGGTATTCTGCCTCTATATCGAAGACATCCGGCAATTCCTCTCCAGCCTCTCAGGCACGGAATTGTTCTCACCGGAAATATATTATCTCAGCCGCTTGCCCGCTGAAATCAACCCGACAGAAGTAGCCTCCGTTGTGTTGATGGCGCTGGCTTTGTCATTTTTTGCCACTCTTTATCCCTCATGGCGTGCCGCCCGGATTGATCCGGTTGAAGCATTGCGATACGGCTAACCCAGTTCGGAAAATCCCTTGGAAACAATCCTCGAATTAAAAGGCATTCATCGCACCTACACTCAAGGTACAGCTACGCTTGAAGTTTTTGCTGATGCCAACCTGTCATTGAACAGCGGCGAGGTGGTCGCTCTCGTGGGGCCGTCGGGTTCTGGTAAATCATCTTTACTGCACATCGCCGGATTGCTTGAAGCAGCTGACAGGGGGCAGATTTTTATCATGAATAAAGATTATTCAACCGCTAAGGATGCCGCAAAAACCGGTGCCCGGCGTGATCTGGTTGGATTTATCTATCAGTTTCACCATCTTTTACCCGAGCTTAATGCTCTTGAAAATGTTTCGATGCCGCAAATGATCGCCGGTGCCAAAAAATCAAAAGCCAATGAGCGCTCCGCCTATTTGCTGGAAAGTCTGGGGCTGGCACAAAGAATAACCCACAGACCGGCAGAACTTTCCGGTGGCGAACAACAACGCGTGGCAATTGCACGCTCACTTGCCAACCGGCCGAAATTACTGCTGGCTGATGAACCGACGGGAAACCTTGATCCCGAAACCGCCGATCTGGTTTATGGTGAATTGCTGAGCCTGGTGCGCTCGGAAGGCATTGCCGCATTGATTGCCACACATAATCCCGAACTGGCCGCGCGCATTGACCGCACGGTTTTAATGCAGGGCGGGCAACTTGTTTCCACCTGACAAATGTTTTCAACAACCCGCTGCATTCACTATCGTGACTAAAGCCTGAAATTGTCCGAATATAAAGAATGGTTAAAGCGGCGAATACAGACACATCACCGGCCCTGTCCAGCTATACAGCAGGCGTGGGTTTTGTACATTTGCGCGCGCACAGTGCTTTTTCATTGCTTGAAGGTGCCATGCACATCGGCACTTTGGCCAGGCTTGCGCGTGATCATGGCATGCCCGCACTTGGGCTGAGTGACAGCGGTAATCTGTTTGGAGCGCTGGAGTTTTCCCAAACCCTGGCGTCAAGCGGTGTTCAGCCGATCATGGGGTGTACTTTACGCGTAGCCTTTGATGATATTGGCGAACAAAGCGGCAGTCGTTATCACGACACCGCTCGCGTTGCCATGTTGCCTTTGATTGCCAAGGATGAGCACGGGTTCTTGAATTTGATGCACCTGTCCAGTTGCGCATATCTTGAAAGCGATGCAGCCCAGGACCCGCAGATACCCCTGAGCCTGTTGCGCCGGCACAGTGACGGACTTATCGCATTATCAGGCGGTCCAACCGGGGCTATCAATCAGGCGTTGATTGAGCGCGTACCCAATGAAGCAGAACGGATTGTTGAATGTCTTCTCGATATATTTGGCGATCGTTTTTACATTGAATTGCAGCGCCACAGTATGCCTGAAGAGATGCAAACGGAAAAACCTCTTGTTGATTATGCCTATCAAAAGAACATTCCACTTGTTGCCGTCAACGAGCCTCACTTTGCCAGATCAGAGGAGTTTGAGGCCCATGATGCCCTTGTCTGCATCCGCAACGGCTCCTTTGTCTCTGAGGAAAATCGCCCGCGCTTAACGCCTGAGCATTATTTTAAATCGCCTGCTGAAATGGTCGCCCTGTTTGCTGATTTGCCTGAGGCAGTGGCAAATACGATTGAGATTGCCCAGCGTTGTGCTTACCGGCCACATACGCGCGCGCCAATTCTGCCGTCGTTTCTTGAAAACGACGGTTTGAGTGATGAGGAAAACTTAGAAGCGGAAGTTGCAGAATTGCGCAGCCAGTCTGCGGAAGGGTTGAAAATACGTCTGGCGCAGGTAGGGGACAGCTCCGGCAAACCGCAACAGGACTACTGGGACCGGTTGAATTATGAGCTGGATGTCATCGTTGGCATGAAGTTCCCCGGCTACTTCCTCATTGTTGCAGATTTTATCAAGTGGGCGAAATCGCGCGGTATTCCGGTGGGGCCGGGGCGTGGTTCGGGGGCCGGCTCTGTTGTCGCCTGGTCGCTCACCATTACCGACCTTGATCCTTTGCGCTTTGACCTTCTGTTTGAGCGGTTTTTGAACCCGGAACGAGTGTCGATGCCGGATTTTGATGTGGATTTCTGTCAGGACCGCCGCGAAGAAGTCATTGAATATGTACAAGAGCGTTATGGCGTTGATCAGGTTGCCCAGATCATCACCTTTGGTAAGTTGCAGGCGCGCGCTGTTTTGCGCGATGTGGGCCGGGTGTTGCAACTGCCCTATGGCCAGGTTGACCGTCTGTGCAAGATGATCCCCAATAATCCGGCCAACCCGACAACGCTGGAAGAAGCCATCAACACGGAAGCACCGCTGCGTGAAGCCCGCGATGAAGATATAAATGTCGCCAAAATGCTGGATATCGGGCTTAAACTGGAAGGACTTTATCGCCACGCTTCAACTCATGCCGCCGGTGTGGTGATTGGTGACCGTAAGCTTGACAGGCTGGTGCCGCTCTATCGCGACCCGCGATCTGAAATGCCGGTGTCGCAATACAATATGAAATGGGTTGAGCAGGCGGGGCTGGTCAAGTTTGATTTTCTGGGCCTTAAAACCCTCACAATTCTTGAAAAAGCCGTGGAGCTGTTGGCTCATCGCGACATTCATATAGACCTGCTGCAAATACCGCTCGATGATGCCACCACCTTCAAGATGCTTTCCACCGGTGAGACTGTGGGCGTGTTCCAGCTGGAAAGTTCGGGCATGCGCGATATTCAGCGCAAAATGAAACCGGACCGGTTTGAGGATATAATAGCGCTTAATGCACTTTACCGACCCGGCCCCATGGCCAGTATTCCCACATATATCGCGTGCAAGCTGGGGTTTGAAAAGCCGGATTATATGCACCCTTCGCTCGAGCCATTATTGAAGGAAACCTACGGCGTTATCGTTTACCAGGAACATGTGATGCAGATTGCACAAATCCTGGCAGGATATTCGCTCGGCGAAGCTGATTTGCTGCGCCGGGCCATGGGTAAGAAAATCCAGTCTGAAATGGACAAGCAAAAGGTCCGGTTTGTTGAAGGGGCGGTGGAGCGTGGTGTCAGCCGCGAAAAAGCCGAATTCATTTTTGAACTGATCAACAAATTTGCCGGGTATGGTTTCCCTAAAGGCCATGCCGCAGCCTACGCTCTGATCGCCTATCAGACGGCTTTTCTGAAGGCCAATTACCCGGTTGAGTTTCTCGCCGCCTCAATGACCCTGGATATCGGTAATACCGACAAATTGCTGATTTTCAAGCGCGATGTTGAGCGTCTTGATATTAAAATTCATCCACCGTGCATCAATCTGTCGTCGGTTAATTTTACCGTCAAAGACGGTGGCATCTTCTATTCTCTTGCCGCGTTGAAAAATGTCGGGCGCCAGGCGGTTGAGCATATTGTGGCGTTGCGCGATGAAGGCGGGCCTTTTGTCAGTATCGGTGACTTTGCCAACCGGATAAACCCGCGAATTGTCAACAAGCGCGCGCTCGAAAGCCTGGCCAAGGCCGGCGCTTTTGACGTGTTGAATGCCAACCGGGCCCAGGTTTTAGGTGGCGTTGAAACCATACTTGGTCTCGCCACCCGCTCGTCGGGTGATCGTGCTGCCGGGCAGAATGATTTATTTGGCGGTGATGGCGGGCAGGAAACCGTTGCTTTACCAGAAGTTGAGCGTTGGCTGGCGATGGAACATCTGACGCAGGAGTTTGATGCGGTGGGGTTTTATCTGTCCGGCCATCCGCTTGATGATTATCGCAACGCATTGCAGCAACTGGGGGTTTTGTCCTGGAAGGAATTTGCCGCCAAGGCGATGGCAGGTTTGACGGCGGGTAAAATTGCCGGAACCGTTGCCTATCGTCAGGAACGGCGTTCAAAAAGCGGAAACCGGTTCGCTTTTGTGGGATTTTCCGATTCTACCGGGCAGTTTGAAGCGGTGGTGTTTTCTGATGTTCTGGGAAATTGCCGCGAATTACTTGAACCGGGCAGTGCTGTTGTTTTGGTGGTTGAGGCTGATTGTGAAGGCGAAGATGTCAAACTGAGACTGCAAAGTGTGACACCGGTGGATATGGCTATTACCAGGGTTCAAACCGCGTTGAATATTTACGTCCATGATGATACTGCATTAGTAAGCCTTGCCAAGAGGTTGAATACCCGAGGAAAAACAACTGTCTCGCTCATGCTGTCTGTTAGCCAGGGACAACATGAAGTAGAAATCAGCCTGCCTGGAGGTTATCAGGTTTCACCGGAAATCCGCGGTGCCATTAAAACTATTCCCGGCATAATTGATGTGCGGGAGGTTTAGGTGGAATGCTTAATTTTGGCGGTAATCCTTGACGTGAATCGACCATACCGGCTTTAATCGGTGGTAATATAAATTCCAGATGCGGAGTTTTGCCATGTACCGATTATTTTCTATCGTGTTGATCGCACTGTTTTTGTCTGCCTGCGAGACCAATTATGGCTCACGCTATGGTGATACCGGCCCGCGACTGGCGGTTTTAACTGCCAAATTCAGCCCGACAGAGGCCAACTACATCTTTGATAGTGGCACGGCAACCATTACCGGGCGGGCATTTGTTCAGGCCCGCGATGGCACAACCAAAACAGCCGCCGGCAGCAGTGCTACATTATTGCCTGCAACAGAATACGCCATACAGCGCGTTGATGCGATTTACGGCAGTGCCGGTGTGGCAACGCGCAAGGTTGAGTTTTCCAAGGAAAGTGATGATCCGCGCTATCAGGTATACACACGCACGGCCGCAGTCGGGCCGGATTGGAAATTTACCTTTGGTGGCCTTGCCCCGGGTGATTACTTTGTAACCACCGGTATTAACTGTAAGGTTCTCGATGCTTCGGGGCAAAGTTCCCGGCGCGGTATTGCCCTGGTAAAACGCGTGTCTGTGGCGAAAGGTGAAACAGTTGATGTGGTTTTGACAACTTCCACGACCCAACTGGCCAGCAATTAGACCACGGTCTGC
>JAJRTY010000141.1 GCA_024278055.1 Alphaproteobacteria bacterium
AATACTTTGTACAAAAGGCGTTAATGTTTGAAAGAGTGCTCACATATGTCTTGCCGAGGAAAGCCGGCAAGACGGATCAAACCTCATCAACGCTGGTTATAGCCGTGCCTTTGGCGGCGTTTGGCTGACATGCTCAATGAAAACAAAGCTCTTTCACCTACCGCCTCGGTTGGCAGTTTGGAGTTGCGGCACTGGCTTTCGGCCTGTTGCAGCAGTTGGAGGGCTGATTTCAGATCTTCGTGAGACCACAGATTGATTTGTTGTTCCACCGATCGGTGGCGCTGGTAAAATATCTGCGGTCGAAACTGCTTTACAAGGCCCGGTACACTGCTGCCACCGCGTGCTGAGTGACTGACAATCCAGTCAAGCATGATAAAATGCCGTATTAACTGAGCGATGACAGCGCCAGGACTGGTGCCGGCAGTAGTGCTTCGATTGTAAATTCTGTCTGCCTTATCAACATTGCCCTCACCAACAGCATCACACAGGCTATCCAGTGTTGGCGCTGCAACATCACCGCTTATCAGGCGCACGTCATCTGCGGTAATTTCTTTCTTTCCGGCAGCGAAAAGGCAGAGTTTTTCAATTTCTCGCCGGGACAACTGGCGATCGGCACCGAGAAGGTCGATGAAAAAACGCCGCGCATCCGGCGTTATCGTCAAATTGCTTTTCTTTAATTCGCCATCCAATACGGTATTGAGGCTGGCCAGACCATCAAGATAACAGGGAATTGCGACCGCAAATTTTTTGCTTTCGGCGAATTTTCGCAACTTTGAGGCTGGTTTAAGATTATCAGCAGTGATTACTATCAAAGCATCAATGGTATTTTTATCTATTAATTCCAATGCTTTAGTAGCATTCTGTCCGGCATCACCAATCCAGATAGTGCGACGTGTTTGACCAAAGGTCAGTGCATTGGCCTCATCCAGCAGGCGCCCGGGATCACCAGATAAATCGCTTTCGCCCAGGCGGATAATTGAAAATGGATCATCCAGGGAACCAGCGGTGGAGCATACCAGAGATTTTGCCCGTTCTGTGACCAGGCCCGAATCGGGTCCATAGATCAACACTACGACAACAGCAGGATCGGGATTTTTTAAAAATCGCTCGATCTCAACCGATTGTTTCAGGATGGACATGAATGGCTCTGTTTTTGATGATCTATGACCTGGTGGCTAAAAATGCTGCCAGTCGTCGGGCAATATCGTCAGCTACAGAAATTGCTGCTTTTTTGCGTGCGTCTTTTCTGGCGCTTACGTTGGCGAATTCAGAAGTACTGATGGTGCCAAAATTTGTTGAAACCAGATTGTAAGGTGCAACTGCAACTGTGCGTCCTTTAGTCAAAACGGTTCTTTTGTCCGCAGTTTGCAGGGTGTAGCGGGCATTAATGGTGAGGTTGTTACGCTGAATGTCGGTTGTGCGGCGAATTAAAACTGAAGACAGGCTTTCAGTAACGACGAGAGAGAGGTAAAATTGTGGGGCCGGTGTTTCGCCGCGATCAGAGAACTGCTTGATCAGTTGATTTCGTACCAGCTGGCTTGTTCTCTCGCCTGCAGGAGCAATCTCTATGTTGCGTAGCTGAGCCGAGGCAGCGGCACCGGATTTTTCTGAATAAACAGGTGAAAATCCGCATGCACCAAGGCTCAAAAGACCCAGCAGGACAAAAATACGGGAAAATAAAATCACTCTTGAATACCTGTGTTGTTAGATAACAATGTTAACAATTCGCTGTGGCACCACAATAACACGACGAACAGTCTTACCGTCCAACGCCCTAATAATATTGTCAAGCGCCAGAGCTTGAGTTTCTACTTCTTCGTTGGTTGCTGATTTTGCAACTGTAAGTTCCGCCCGGCGCTTGCCATTGACCTGAACTGCAACAGTAATAGTGTCCTCAACCAGTAATTCCTCTTCCGTCACGGGCCAGTCCTGATCAGCCAGCAGTGTTGTGTGACCGAGAGCCTGCCAGCATTCTTCCGATAAATGTGGCATCATAGGGCCGATCATCTGCACCAGAATGTTACAGGCTTCAGAATACGCATTAAGGGCGGGCGCGTCCAAGTTTTTTTTGTTGGCAGAGGCAAAAGCGGCAATTGTATTGGTCAGCTCATAAATATGGGCAACGGCGCGATTAAACCGCAAACCTTCAATGCTGGCACCCACGGCGGCCAGGGTTTTATGGGTGGCAGTCCGCAAAGCCAGAATTGCATCGGGGCAGGTTTTTCCTGTTGCAGATGCGGAATTTTCCTGCCGGCTAATCAAATCTCCAATAAGACGATAAAGCCGCTGAACAAACCGGTGTGCGCCTTCAACACCGGCCTCGGTCCAGATGACATCACGCTCTGGCGGGGAATCGGATAACATGAACCAGCGTGCGGTATCAGCACCATAATCTTCAAGAATATCTGTTGGATCAATGGTGTTGCGCTTGGATTTTGACATTTTCTCGATATTGCCAATAGTAGCTTGTACACCAGAGGCGGTTTCAATGGCGCGACGATCGTCCCCTTCACCAATAATGTCAATTTCTGCCGGGCTTAGCCAGCTTCCCTCTTTGCTTTTGTAGGTTTCATGGACAACCATGCCCTGGGTAAACAGACCATCAAAAGGCTCTTTCAGGCCCACATGTCCGGTAATCTCCATGGCGCGGGTGAAAAACCGGGAATACAGAAGATGTAATATCGCATGTTCTATGCCGCCAATATACTGATCTACCGGCAACCAGTAATTCACAGCCTCCAGATCCGTTGGGTCATCGGACCGGGGTGAGCAAAAGCGGGCAAAATACCACGAGCTGTCAATGAACGTATCAAACGTGTCGGTCTCGCGCTCAGCCTTGCCGCCGCAGTGATGACAGGTAACATGTTTCCAGGTGGGATGGTGAACAAGAGGGTTGCCTGGCTTATCGCGGGTAATCTCATCAGGGAGTGTTACCGGTAAATCCTTGTTTTGAACCGGGATGGTGCCGCATTTGTCGCAATGGATCACTGGAATCGGACAGCCCCAGTAGCGCTGGCGAGAGACACCCCAGTCGCGCAGGCGATAATTTACCTTGCGCTCACCTTGCGGCCGACCCGCAAACTTCTGGCTCTCCAGCCTTTCAGCGGCCGCATTCTTTGCTTCTTCTATGGTCAGGCCGTCAAGAAAGTGTGAGTTGGCCAGGCGTCCTTCGCCAAGATAAGCGTCAGAACCGACGTCAAATGTTGCCGGGTCTTCGCCTGGCGGTATTACCACCGGTGTTACTTTCAGATTGTATTTACGGGCAAAATCCAGATCGCGCTGGTCATGGGCGGGGCAGCCGAAAATGGCGCCGGTGCCATAGTCCATCAAGACGAAATTGGCGATATAAAGCGGCAACTCGATTGTATCATCAAACGGATGCACAGCCTTTATACCGGTATCAAGTCCGCGCTTTTCTGCTTTTTCCAAGGCCTCCTGACTGGTGCCAAGGCGGTGGCAATCAGCAATAAATTCCCTGATTTCAGAATTATCAGCGCTGAGTTGCGTAGCCAGAGGGTGGTCCGGTGAGATGGCGCAGAAGCTTGCGCCAAACAAGGTGTCGGCACGTGTGGTGTAAAGCTCAATGCCTGAGGCATCAATATCTGCTGGAACATTGCGCAAGGCAAAAGTCATTTGTACGCCCTCAGAGCGGCCAATCCAGTTTTGCTGCATCAGGCGGACCTTGTCAGGCCAGCGTTCCAATGTTTCGAGTGATTGCAGTAAATCTTCGGAATATTCAGAAATTTTGAAAAACCACTGCACCAGCTCGCGTTGTTCGACCAGAGCACCGGAGCGCCAGCCCCTGCCATCGATAACCTGTTCATTGGCCAAAACCGTGTGGTCCACCGGATCCCAGTTGACTTTGCTTTTTTTGCGGTAAATCAGGCCGGCGTTGAGAAAGTCAATAAACATGGCCTGTTGGTGGCGGTAATAGTCCGGGTGGCAGGTGGCAATCTCGCGCGACCAGTCGATTGACAGTCCCATGGATTTAAGCTGGGCGCGCATGGCGTCAATATTGGCGTAGGTCCATTCAGCGGGATGAACATTGTTTTCCATCGCCGCATTTTCCGCCGGCATGCCAAAAGCATCCCAACCCATGGGGTGGAGAACATTAAAGCCCTTGGCGCGTTTGTATCTGGCGACCACATCGCCCATGGCATAATTGCGCACGTGGCCCATGTGAATGCGCCCGGAAGGGTAGGGAAACATCTCGAGGACGTAATATTTTTCTTTTGAATGATCGACGTCAACTTCGAAGGTCCTGGCATCGTCCCAGGCTTTTTGCCATTTGGCTTCGCATTCACGCGCGTTGTAGCGCTCAATATTGGACATAGGCTAGAGCTGTACTTTAAGAAATTTCCGACCATACATACATATCATATGTGGCCGCCAATATGTTTAATGCGCTATACACCTGACATCAATGTTTTTGTCCGGGTTGTAGGTTAAAATGACAGATTGTAATACGATCGCACAAGCGCTTGCTTCAGTTAAGGCAAAGATTTCGGCTGCAGCTGAAAACGCTGGACGCAGCCCTTTGGATGTAGAACTTGTTGCTGTTACCAAGACACACAATAGCGACAGGATTATTCCGGTAATTGAAGCAGGTCACCGGATTTTTGGTGAAAACCGGGTACAGGAGGCTTTGCAGAAGTGGCCGGATTTAATGGAGCGATACGGTGATCTTGAGCTTCATCTTATTGGACCGCTGCAAACCAACAAGGTTAAAGATGCGGTGCGTCTGTTTGATGTTATCCAAACCCTCGACCGGCCCAGGCTTGCCCGCGTTCTGGCCCGTGAAATGGCCGCGCAAGACAAGCAACTTAAGCTTTTTATCCAGATTAATACCGGGTGTGAGCCACAAAAAGCAGGCGTGCTGCCCGATCAGGCCGATGAATTTATTGCCATGTGCCGGGATGATTTTGAATTTGATATCGCCGGGCTTATGTGCATCCCGCCGTTTGACGAAAACGCCTTACCGCATTTTACCCTGCTGAAAGAAATAGCTGAGCGCAACGATATTTCAGGCCTGAGTATGGGTATGAGTGGTGATTTTGAGGCGGCTGTTGAAGCAGGGGCAACGCATGTGCGTGTGGGCAGTGCCATTTTTGGTGCGCGGGGGTTTTAGTAAATCACCAGTCGGGTATCCGGTCCGCATTTTTCAAGTACCTTAATCATCTCTTTCTTCTCAATCGCGATGCAGCCCTCGGTGGGGGAAAAATTGTCGTGAGCCAAATGCCAGAAAATAGCGCTGCCTGCGTATCTTTTTCGCACCCCAAGATTGAAATCGAGCACAACTATGAGGTCATATAGATGATCCTGGCGCCAAAGATGCTCGGCACTGGCCCGATATGGCCAGGGTACCAGCTGATTGTAGTTTCGATCGTTGGGGTCATCACACCAGCCCATGGTGGGACTAAGGGGAAATGCAGGCAAGCCTGTTTTTGGTCTCTTCAGACGATCTGGCCGATAATAGACTTCTACCAGGGCCATCTTGCCACGCGGGGTTGCGCCATCGCCTTCGTGTTTTCGCGAACTTATTCCGCTTCTACCCAATGCGCAACGCAGGTGTTGTGAGCCAAATTCAAGGTGTACTGTGGTTGATGCGGCGTTAAGTGTGTGAAGTATGATATTGTTTGGTTGATAATTTTTCATCGCAACGTTACTTATGAAATACGCATGATCCTAACAGCAAAACATCTGTGGTAATAGTGATCACGCCGTTTACACATTGTGTCAAACTTTTGTGAAAGTTTGGTTATTCTTGGTGTAATCGGCTTGACGATTAAATTTGCGACACCACGTTGCATGTAACAAAGGCACATACAGCATTTATAATATGGGGAAGAAACCAATGAGTACCGTCAAAAAAATACTGATTATTGATGATGACGATGCCTTGCGGGAATCTTTGGCGGAGCAATTTGCTCTGCATGATGAGTTTTTGCCCATATCTGCTTCAACCGGTTCTGAAGGTATCAGTGCAGTAAAAAGCGAACATATTGATCTCGTGCTCCTCGATGTTGGCTTGCCGGATATTGATGGTCGTGAAGCATGCAAGATGATGCGCAAAAACGGCTTTAAAAGTCCGGTTATCATGTTAACCGCACATGATTCTGATGCCGATGCTATCCTGGGACTTGAATCGGGAGCGAACGATTATGTCACCAAACCCTTCAGGTTCGGCGTGTTGCTGGCCCGGGTCAGGGCTCATTTGCGGCAGCATGAGCAAAGCGAAGATGCTATTTTTACCATTGGGCCCTACACTTTCAAGCCAAGTTCTAAAATTCTCGTTCATCAGGATCAGTCTAAAATCCGACTGACTGAAAAAGAGACAGCCATCTTGAAATATCTTTATCGCGCCAGCGACCAGGTGGTTGGTCGTGATGTTTTGCTGCATGAGGTCTGGGGATATAATTCCGGTGTTACCACCCATACTCTGGAAACGCATATTTACCGCCTGAGACAGAAAATTGAGCGCGAACCCTCCAATGCAGAAATCCTTGTGACGGAGACCGGCGGCTACAAGCTCGTGCCGTAAGGGCTCGAAAACCTCAAAAAAACCACAGCTGATTTAGGAAAAAGATACACTGGATTTGTATTTCCAGTATTATCATGTTCTGTGCAAGGCAACTGATTGTGGCGTGGAACTTATCCGGGGAGATATCTTCGGGAATTCCTGAGGGGAACGGTAATGGCAATAGGCAACGATACAGACATTCTCAAAGGTGTCGCGTTGTTTTCCGGGTTAACGGATGAACAATTGAAAATCGTAGCGTTTTCTTCCGAGCGCGTGACTTTCAAGGCAGGTCAGTTTCTTTATAAAAAAGGCGATAAAGCCACCGCCACATTCGTGATTTTGAGCGGCAATGCGGAACTGGTTTCCGGGTCTGATAAAAAGAACGCTACGAATATTCCGGTATTACCGGGCGCATTTGCCGGAGAGACCAGTGTTTTGACCGACAGTCCGCGTCGCGCCAGCTTGCGTGCTGTTGACGATGTGACGGCGCTTAAAATTTCGCGAGACCTATTGTTGCGTCTGGCTGAAGAATTTCCCGAGATCGGTATTAAAATGTTTAATATGCTGGAAAACCGGCTGAATCAAACCCTGGGTGATCTTGGCAATATTCAAAAACAGCTTGAGCAAAAACATCTGTAATCAGACATCAACTTAAATCGAAACTGGCCAAAACCGGGGCATGGTCTGAAGGGCGCTCCCATCCTCTGGCGCTTTGTATTACTTCGACACCAATTGAGGTGCCGGCTAAACCCGGTGTTGTCCAGATATGGTCCAGTCGCCGTCCTTTATTGGCGGCTTTCCAGTCGCGGGCGCGATAACTCCACCAGGTAAACAGGGTTTCTTCAGCGGGAATGTGATGGCGCACCACATCTGACCAGTCAAATGATGCCTGAACCCGGTCGAGATGATCTATCTCCACTGCTGTGTGACTGACAACTTTCAGGAGTTTTTTGTGCGACCATACATCGGTTTCAAGTGGTGCAATATTTAAATCACCAACCAGGATCATTTTGCGATCACGGTTTTTTTCCCCTGCAAACCATTCGGTCATTTCATTGAGAAATGCCAGTTTGTGAGCGAATTTTTCGTTAATCTCCGGGTCGGGTTCGTCGCCACCGGCGGGGACATAAAAATTGTGAATGGTTACCGGGCCTGAGGGCGAGGAAATGGTTATGGCCACATGGCGTGTATCGCCTTTTTCGCAGAATTCGCGACATTCTTCAGCCTCAATTGGATAACGCGACAATATTGCCACTCCATGATATCCGGGCTGACCGTTAATGACGATATGTTCGTAGCCAAGTTTTCTCAAAGGCGCAAAAGGGAACTGACCATTGGGGCATTTTGTTTCCTGCAGGCACAGGATATCGGGTGAATATTCCTTAACAAGCTGCTCAACGATTGGCATCCGCAGACGTACTGAATTTATATTCCACGTGATGACGGACAATTTCATGTTTCAGCTCCGGAAGTTTCTAAAAACAGGGATATGGGGACAACACGGTGATGCGTGTCATTTTAGGCAGGTCTATCGATCGGATTCGGGAAAATCCGGTTTTTTTATGAAAAACAACTTCCGGCTGCGCTGGATGCCGGTTACCAGGTCTGATACCGAAACACGGGTCTGAAGCCCCTGGCCATCAAGCACAATCCACTCTTTGAGGGTCATGTCTTCGGTTTGAAAAACAAGGGTAATTTCACCATTTTCAATAATACCGCGATCATGCAGAGTGATTGTGATGCGGCTTTCATCGCGAAAAGCCCGGGTTACATCGGCGGTTTTTAGAAGATCTATGTTTTTTGCCAGAATGATTTTAAGAGGTGTTGTTCTGAGCGGATAATGTTCAGAAGTTTTCAGTTGGCGATTTTCAATCGAAACCCAGGTGCCATCAGCCACAATCATCAAAGGGCTGGGGGGTTCGTATTCAAACCTGACACGGCCGGGCCGGCTTATAAAAAACCGTCCGCTGGTGAATTTGCCGGAAGGTCCGGTTTGAACGAAATACCCTTCCATATTATCAAAGCTGTTGAGGTAATCATTAACGCTGGAAACGATTTCCACTTCCTCGGCGTTAAGTTTACGCCCATCGGCCTGACTTGTGCCCGGTAAAAGCGAAAAAGCCAATATCAGGCCCGCAGTCGCTGGCAGCAGGTGCGCCTTAAAGCCCTTACAAAATCTGTTGATCGTCTTTATCATGGACCCGGTGTAATTGTTCATTATGTCAAAAGCGCGACTTTTGAGCAGGTTGACAGGATCATTCTTAATAAGGTGCGGCAGTTGATTCGTCACCTACCAGAATATCACGTTTACCGGCGTGGTTGGCCGGGCTGATGACGCCTTCGCGCTCCATTTTTTCAATTATTGTTGCCGCCCGGTTGTAACCGATTGACAGGCGTCGCTGGATATAACTGGTCGAGACCTTTCTGTCCTGAAGAACAATATTGACGGCCTTGTCGTAAATCTGGTCGGCCTGACTGCCACCGCCGGTCTCATTTGTGCCGGTGCTCGCCTCTTCGTCATCATCGGTGGTAATTGATTCAAGATACTCGGGAATACCCTGGCGCTTCAGGTGATTGACTACCTTTTCGACATCATCGTCTGACACAAATGGCGCATGAATACGGGTAATGCGACCACCACCGGACATGAATAACATATCGCCCTGCCCCAGCAGCTGTTCGGCACCCTGTTCGCCCAGTATGGTGCGGCTGTCAATTTTGGATGTGACCTGAAAAGAAACCCGTGTGGGGAAATTGGCTTTGATGGTACCGGTAATCACGTCAACGCTGGGGCGCTGGGTGGCGGTGATCAGATGGATACCGGCGGCACGTGCCATTTGGGCGAGACGTTGAACAGTGCCTTCAATGTCTTTACCGGCAACCATCATCAGGTCAGCCATTTCGTCAACCACGATAACAATATATGGCATTATTTCGAGACTGAGTTCTTCCTGCTCATAGATCGGCTCACCGGTTTCATGATCAAAACCGGTCTGGATGGTCCGGGTGATGGGCGCGCTTTTGGTTTTTGACTGGCGTAATTTGGCATTGAAACCATCGATATTTCGTACACCGAGCTTCGACATATTGCGATAGCGCTCTTCCATTTCCTTAACTGCCCACTTAAGAGCGACAACGGCCTTTTTCGGATCGGTCACCACAGGTGCCAGCAGATGGGGGATGCCGTCATAGACAGACAGTTCCAGCATTTTGGGATCGATCATGATCAGTTTGCACTGCTCAGGTGAAAACCGATACAACAGGGAAAGTATCATGGTGTTGATACCAACCGATTTACCCGAACCGGTGGTACCGGCGATTAAAAGATGAGGCATGCGGGCAAGATCGCTGAAAACCGGATCGCCACCGATGTTTTTGCCAAGAATAAGCGGCAGCTCACCAGGTGCGTTTTCAAAATCCTCAGAAGCCAGCAGTTCTCTGAAATAAACCACCATACGCTTGGCGTTGGGCATTTCAATGCCGATAATGTTGCGTCCGGGCACGACAGCAACGCGCACCGAAAGCGCACTCATGGAACGGGCAATATCATCGGCCAATCCGATGACGCGGGAGGATTTGATGCCGGGAGCCGGTTCCAGTTCATAAAGGGTTACAACAGGGCCGGGGCGTACATTGGTAATCTCACCGCGAATACCAAAATCATCCAGAACACCTTCAAGCATTCGGGCGTTTTGCTCCAGAGCATCGGTACTTACAGTTGGTGTCCGGGAGGCTTTTTTGGGGATTGTGATCAGGTTTACCGGCGGCAATTCATAAGCGCTGGATTTGACCAGTTTGAGCACCGGCTGGCCTTCGCGGACCACCCGCTTGCCCTGTTTTAGAGTTTGGTTTGTGGCCGTTACACGACCCGGCCTGTCATTGTCCAGGTGATCATCATTATCTCCGTCTAAAGCAGGCTCAGCAACAGCTGATTGCGGGTCGGTTTCGAAATGAGGCTCCACCCGGCCTGTCTTTGACGAGGGTATGGGTTTTGACGACAGGCCTTTTGTTTTGTTTTTGACAAAATACCTAAGACGGCCAAAACCGGAACGCGAGACGGGCTCGGCCCCATCTTTTTCCGGGCCAGCTTCTTTGTTGAGGCTGTGGTTGGGATTATGCAGGGCGCGGGCAGCTTCGATTGAATTTTTGTTGCGCCTGCTCACAAAGCCCGGCAGGCGACGGATAGAACCGGCGACGCTTAAAAATGTATGGGTTATTGGCCCTAAAATGCGGAAAAATAACTCAGCGCCAAATCCTGACAAGGCGCCAAAAGGCGTGGTGACATCGTTAATCTGCATTTTGCAGGCATTGATAATGGTGAAAAATGCAGCGATTGCCAAAAGGCTGCCACTGACGATTGCAGCAATGTTATCGCCAATAATCATGGCTGGCAGCCATTTTACGAGGCCGAGTAAAAGATCACCGAACAAACCACCCAGCCCGGAAGGCAAGGGCCAGTTGCCAACAACTGAAACAGCTGAAATGGCACCGGAGGCCAAAAAGGTACCCAAAATCCATGAGAGTAACATGCGCGATGGCCTGTTGAACTCCTGATGGCCGAGAAAGCGGATGCTCCAGGCCAGGGGCGGCAGCAGGAAGGCAATGGAAGCAAGTCCAAACACCTGGATAAGCAGATCAGAAAGCGAGGCACCGGCAAAACCGAGCCAGTTTTCGACCGGGTTGCTGGTGGCATGATTGAAGCTGGGATCGTGGATGTTCCAGGTGGCCAGGGAAACCGCGCACAATGTTACCAGCATCAAAATGATGAAGCCGATTATCTCGCTGAAGCGTCGGTGCAAAAACAGCCGAAAGCTTTGGGGTAGCAAGGGTGAGTGACCTGGTTTTGGTTTTGCCTGTGACATCTGGTTTTCCGTATGACCTTTGGTTTTCTTACGCGTTGAGCAGTCGTGTTAAAGCTTCCCGGGTTGTTGTTTCAGATTGAACGAGGGCGATGCGAACGTAATTTTCACCGGGATCGTTGCCGTTGGCATCTGCGCGCGAAAGATAACTGCCGGGCAGGACTTTGACACCGGCCCTGTCCCAGAATTTCAATGTTGCCTGTTCGCAACCGCCAAACTCCGAAACATCAAGCCACAGGAAAAAGCCGCCGGGCGGGCGGTAAAATCCAAACCGGTCTTTTAGAACATCTTCGGCGATATCAATTTTGTTGCGATACCGTGCGCGGTTGGCGATTACATGGTCTTCGTCGGCCCAGGTGACGGCTGCAGCAGCAAGATGAGGGAGTGGTATCTGGGGTGCGCCAAGATTGCGATATTTCAAAAACCGTGCAATCAGCACCTCGTCACCGGCACATAGGCCAACGCGCAGACCGGCAAGATTTGATCTTTTTGATAAGGAGTTGAAGACCAGAATATTATCAAATCCCTGATTGAGCTGCATCGCAGCCTCAAGGGCGCCGGGGGGTTTTATATCGTCGTATATTTCTGAATAGCACTCGTCCACCAGCAAGGTGAAATCATGCTCCCGAGCTAAAAGGATGGCTTTGTTCAGATATTCAATATCGGCGATGGACCCCTGGGGGTTGGCAGGCGTGCATAGGAAAAAACAGGCGGTTGCCTGCAGGACGTCTACCGGGATGGCATCAAGATCAGGCAAAAATCCGGTTTCTTTGCTGGCCGCCACAAAATATGGCTCGGCACCGGCAGCAGCTGCTGCACCGGCGTAAGAGTGATAAAACGGGTTGGGAATAATGATTTTTGATTTTTTTCTGTCGCTATCGAGTGGTACCACAATAAGGGGTATGGAAAACAGACCCTCACGGGTTCCGCATAAGGGTAATACATGTTTTTCGGGATCAATGGCGCCTGCGAGGTCGTAGCGCTTTGACAGCCAGTCGGCAATGGCCTGTCTCACCATGGGCGTGCCGCTACCGGGCGGGTATTTTCTGAAATCCGCCTGGTGCTGTTTAATAATATCGATAACAAATTCTGGAATCGGGTGGCCGGGTTCACCGACAGTCATCACAATGGGTTCGCGCCCGGGCCGCTTATCGCCAATCAGCTCCGCCAAACGATGAAACGGGGATGGTGGTACACTATCGAAACGATCTGACATTTTTACCCGTACCGGACGACGCAACTAAAACAGCCTGTCCGCTGACTAAATACTCAACTTATGGGCACCACTGCCCACACACGTGAAACATGGGAAAAACACTAGCCTCTACGTAGTTAATCTAGGGTTAAATGTACTCAAAAACCGGCAAGGCCCAGAACGCATTGAGCGCTCTGAGCCTTGCTGGAAGAATGCCTGTTAAATGCTTGTGATTACATCCGCTGGCTGCCGACGCCAAATTCCGGGTAGGCCTCAAGCCCGAGTTCGGCCTGATCCAGACCCTTATCCTCATCCTCACGACTTACCCGGATGCCAACGGTAAACTTGAGAACAAGCCAAAGAATGGAACTGACGATAGTTACAAACGCGCCAATGGCAATTATACCGGTTAGCTGGGTAATGAAGTTACCAGCGGGGTTGGTCAGGGGAACTGCAAGTGTGCCCCAGATGCCGGCGAACAGATGAACCGGAATAGCGCCGACCACATCGTCGATTTTGAACTTGTCGAGCAGGGGTACGGCAAAAACAACAATGACACCGCCAATTGCACCGATCAAGGCAGCCATGCCTATGCTCGGCGTCAGCGGTTCGGCCGTTATCGATACCAGACCAGCGAGTGCGCCGTTGAGGGCCATGGTCAGGTCGACTTTTTTATACATCAGTTGCGTCATTACCATCGCGGTTACAACACCGGCTGCTGCAGCTGTGTTGGTGTTGGCGAATATGCGGGCAATGGCGGACGCATCTGTGAAGGAGGCAAGGGCTAATTGTGATCCGCCGTTAAATCCGAACCAGCCCAGCCACAGCACAAATGTGCCAAGGGTTGCCAGCGGCAGGCTGGAGCCAGGCAGGGGATTGACCTGACCTTTGGAATTGTATTTGCCATAACGGGCACCGAGAATTACGGCACCGGACAAGGCCGCCCAGCCGCCAACGGAATGAACAAGGGTTGAGCCGGCAAAATCCAGAAAGCCTGCTACCTCAAGCCAGCCCGCGCCCCATTTCCAGGCACCGGTTATGGGATAAATGAAACCTGTAAACACCAGGACGAAGATTAACAACGGCCACAGTTTGATGCGTTCGGCCAGGGTGCCGGAGACAATTGAAGCAGCGGTGGCAACAAATACCATCTGGAAAAACCAGTCAGAAGCTGCAGCGTAGCTGCCGTAATCCTCAGCCGTTTTTAAGGCCGCTTCGTCGGGGTAAGTAAACCATGTCAACGAGCCGAAATAGCCACCGCTAACACCATCGTACATCAGGTTGTAGCCAACCAGCCAGTACATGAGACCGGCGATTGAATACAGAGCGATATTCTTGGTGCAGATGGTGGCAACATTTTTTGACCGCACCATGCCGGCTTCCAGCATGGTAAAGCCAGCTGCCATCCACATGACCAAAGCGCCCATGACCAAAAACAAGAAAGTATTTAAAACAAAGGCGGTTTGTGGCGGAATGGCGGGGTCTGACCCGGCAACTGCCGGGGCACTAAGCAATACGAATATAAAAGCAGCGGGGGTAAGAATTCTGACAGACATTTTTGGCTCCATGACCATTGACTTGAGAGGTGATAAATCGGCCTCGATACGTGGGTATGAAGGGATGCAAGGCAAGGAGTATGCCAAAGCGGGATGCTCTGGGTAACCAATTGAAAATAAACTGTTTTATAAAAAATTTAATTTTAAAAACAAAGATTGCCGCAGATCTTATGATCAAAAATTATCCAACAAATCCTATTTGCCTAAATTTTAGGCGTTGTCCCGCTGGCGAATCAGGCCCTCCTGGGCAACCGACGCAATGAGGCGACCGGAGCGATCATAAATACTGCCGCGATTAAAGCCGCGTGAGCCTGACGCGCTGGGGCTGTCCTGGGCAAATAACATCCAGTCATCAAACTGAAAGGGGCGGTGAAACCAGATGGCGTGATCAAGGCTGGCCAGTTGCAGATCGCGGTCGAGAAAACTTCTGCCATGGGGCAAGAGGCAGGTATCGATCAGTGTCATGTCTGATGCGTAGGCTAAAATACACTGGTTAAGCGCGCGGTCGGCAGAGGGGTTGCTGGTGGTTTTGAACCACAGATTTTGCGCCGGTGCCTGTTTTTCCGGATCAATATAGTTGCGAAATTGCACCGGGCGAAACTCGATAGGGCGCTCGCGCTGCCAGAATTTGCGGATGTGCTCGGGCATTTGATCCATGAGTTTGGCTTTATGTTCAGCATCGCTTGGCAGATCTTCGGGTTGAGGCACGTTGATCATGTCAAATTGATGGTCAAAGCCTTCCTCATCAACCTGAAAGGATGCCGACATGGTAAAAATGGGGTGGCCGTGTTGAATGGCGACAACCCGTCGGGTAGTGAAACTGCGGCCATCGCGGGCCCGGTCAACTTCATAGATTATCGGGATCGAAGGATCACCGGGACGCAGAAAATAACCATGCAGTGAATGGGCGAAGCGGTCTTTTACCGTGCGCGTTGCCGCCACCAGAGCCTGGCCCACCACCTGGCCGCCAAAGACCCGCTGCCAGCTGTCTTTGGGGCTGCGACCGCGAAAGAGGTTTTCTTCCAAAATCTCGATATCAAGAATATCGAGAAGTCGTGTAACAGCGTTGGTCATGAATATACAGCCTTTGTTGAAAACCAAACAGTGTTTTAGGCCATCGTGAAAAAATGTGAAAGTGTTGTGGATGTTTTTTGTGGACGTGTTCTATATGCCATGCGAATTATTCGCAAATGAGTGAAGTTATGGAAATCAAAACCGATGTTATCATTGTCGGTGGCGGGCTGGTGGGGCTTGCCAGCGCACTGGGGCTGGCACAGATTGGCCTTAAGGTTGCGATTGTCGATGTGCAAGTAGTTGATGAGACGCTGTTGCCGGAATTTGACGGGCGCGCTTCAGCGCTTTCAAAAACCAGCAGAACAATGTTTGAAGCACTTGGGGTGTGGAAAGATCTCGAACAACACGCGCAGCCGATCTCTAAAATTATTGTCACTGACAGTGAACTCGGCGATGCCGTGCGGCCCGTGTTTTTGAATTTCGACCAGCGTGACGGTCAACAGTTTCCAGCAGCCTATATGCTGGAAAACCGGTTTACCCGCCAGGCATTGCTGGGCCAGGTCAAAAAAACTCAAAACATTACGTTTTTTGCCCCGCATAAAGTTATCGATATGGCGGCGGGGGTGCATTTTGCGCAAGTTAAGCTCGATGACGATCGGGTTTTATCAGCACCGTTGGTGGTTGCTGCTGACGGGCGCAATTCATTTTTGCGGCGCCAGGCGGGACTGAAGACGGTTGGCTGGGACTATAACCAGAATGGAATTGTTGCCACCATAGAACATCAACATCCCCACAATGGCGTTGCTGAAGAACATTTTTTACCCGTGGGACCGTTTGCAATCCTGCCCCTGAAGCAGCCCTGCCGCTCATCGCTGGTGTGGACGGAGCGCAGCGATGTTGCAACCGACCTGATGAGTGCCGGTGATGACAGGTTTGATTATGAGCTCAAGCGGCGCTTTGGCGATCACTTAGGCAAAATCAGGCGTATTGGCCCGCGCTGGTCCTATCCGCTGTCGTTGCAATTGGCGGTTGATTATGTTGCCCCGCGTCTGGTGCTGGTGGGGGATGCAGCCCATGTTGTTCACCCCCTGGCAGGGCTGGGCCTTAATTTAGGTTTGCGCGATGCGGCGGCTTTGGTTGATGTAATCGCAGATGCCCTTCATCTGGGCCTGGATTTTGGCACGGTTGATGTGGGTGAGAATTATCAGGCGTGGCGGCGATTTGATAATCTTACAGCCGCTTTCATGATGGAAGCATTGAACCGTCTGTTTTCAAACTCGTCTCCGGGCTTGCGCCAGATCAGGGACATGGGCTTAGGGCTGGTTGAGAACAGTGCCATGGCCAAGCGGTTTTTTATGAAGGAAGCAGCCGGAGCCACCGGCAACCTGCCAAAGCTTATGCGCAGCCCGATTTCGACCTAGCGCTTTGTTGGTGCTGATAGGAAAGTTAAGCAAAGTTTACTGAATATTCACTGCGTTTTGAGAAAACCGGGTAATTATTCTAGCTGGCAGAGGACTTTTCAATGGATAGCGACCCTATGGGTAGCGGCTCTTTAGGTAGCGATGAGAGCAAGGCCTCTTTTCAGGCTTTCAGTCTGGAAGAAACAATCTCTTTATTCGATCATCTGGTCGACCGTCTTCCTGCTGAGATACTTTTCGAAAATGAAAAGCTGAAAGCGCTTTTTAATATCCCTGGCAGATCAAAGGGGCTGGCGACAGGCCATCAGCACAAAAACGCTGAGCTGGTATCGCAACTGGGCGAGGTGATCGATCGATTGTTGCACGGCGGGGAAGAGGCTGGGAATGGTAACGAAATCACCACTGCAGCCGTACTGCTGGATGAATCCCTCAATGCCATGGCACAAGGCATGCTCATTCATGACCATGAAAAAATCATCCGTGCAAACGAACAAATGGCCACAATGCTCGATCTGCCTGCCGAATTGATAGCACCCGGTGCGCTGATGAATGATTTTATCGGCTTTTGTGTTGAGCGCGGCGATGAAGGTCAAGATGCGGATCTTGTAAGCGTCCTGCAAAGGTCAAAAGAAAAATGCCTTGCCGGGGAACCATTCACGGTAGAGCGCAAGATTCCCAATGGCAATATCATTGTCGCAAACGTGCAGCCGCGCGAAAACGGTGGCGGAGTTACGACTTATACGGATGTTACCGAAGAGCGCAAACGCCAGCAGGAACTTGAAGATGCCCGCAGTGCGGCTCAGGCGGCCGACCGGGCCAAGTCCGAGTTTCTTGCCAATATGAGCCATGAGATCAGAACACCTATGAACGGTGTCATGGGCATGGCAGAGCTGCTTGCCCGGACAGAGCTGGACGCGAGACAAGAGGTCTATGCTGATGTGATTATCAAATCGGGCTCATCCCTTCTCACCATCATCAATGATACTCTGGATTTCTCCAAGCTTGACGCAAAGCAGATGGAACTTGATCCCCTGCCCTTTAAACTCAACGATGCGATTGAAGATGTGGCAACGCTGGTTTCATCGCGTGTTGCTGAAAAAAATCTGGAGCTGATTGTAAGAGTGGACCCTGCCCTGCCTGAAATGCTGGTGGGTGATGTCGGCCGTATCCGCCAGATTGTCACTAATTTGATGAGTAATGCGGTGAAATTTACCGACAAGGGCCATGTTTATGTGGATGTCAGTGGCGGGTCTGCTGCCGGTAATATGTACACGCTGCATGTCAAGGTGGAGGATACCGGTGTTGGTATTGCCAGGGACAAATGTGACAATGTGTTTGAGAAATTCAGCCAGGTGGACAATTCCGCCACCAGAAAACATGAAGGCACCGGCCTTGGTCTGGCGATTTCCTCTTCGCTGATTGAGCTGATGGGGGGTGAGATCGGGGTTGAAAGTGAACCGGGAGAAGGCTCGACTTTCTGGTTCACCATTGAGCTGCCTGTGCATCGCGGCGTGGAAAGCAAAAAGGCGTTCCCCGTGATGTAACCGGATCGCATATCCTGATTATCGATGACAATGAGGTAAACCGTTCTATCCTGGAAGAACAGATGGCGGCATGGAAGTTTGAGTGTACATCGTGCGAAGATGGTCGTGCCGGGCTTGATGTCATGCGTGAAGCCGAAGAACAGGGTCGCAAATTTGACTGTATTGTTCTTGATTATCAGATGCCGGGTATGAGTGGTGGAGATGTTGTCAGGGAAATGAAAGCTGACGGCGCTCTCAAAGAACTGCCAATTGTCATGCTTACCTCTGTTGACCAGACCGAAGATGGCAGGGTGTTTTCATCCCTTGGCATTAACGGGCAGCTGACCAAGCCCGCGCGTTCCTCGCTGTTGCTGGAGACCATTATTCAGGTTCTGCAGGACGACAAGGCTGCACAGAAACAAAATGATACCAGCTTACCGGCTTTGGAAAGTGAGCACGTGACACCGGCACCCCAGGCCATGCCTGAAATGGTGCCTGCCAACAACATCTCTGCTGCACCAGGCACTAAAGCAATTGACATTCTTGTCTGTGAAGATAATGAGGTCAACCAGATTGTCTTTACCCAGATACTTCAGACCACCGATTATTCCTTCAAGATTGCCAAGGATGGCAAGGAAGGTCTGGCTTTTTACAAGACCTATTCGCCCAGGCTGATCCTGATGGATGTTTCCATGCCGTATATGAACGGAATGGAAGCGACAAAAGCCATTCGCATGATTGAAGCCGGTAACCTGCATACGCCTATCGTTGCTGTAACGGCCCATGCCATCAAGGGTGATATGGAAAAATGCATTGCAGCGGGGATGGACGATTATCTTCCCAAGCCGATTTCACCAGACAGGCTGGAAGAAAAAATCCATTACTGGCTGGATAAATCGAAAGCGGATGCTGCTTAGCGGGATCGGATTGCTCAGGATTCCCCGCACCGTCCCGACTCAAGGCCACTACTGTCCGGTTAAATTCCAATCTACCTCCCTCCCCCTTGTGGGGAGGGATTGAGGGTGGGGGTTAAAGATGTCATGCATGTGCCCGACGCATTGATAAAATTATTAATAAACAACAGCTTATAAGAATTCACGCATAAAAGAACCCCCACCCCAACCCCTCCCCACAAGGAGGAGGGGCTCGATAAATCTTCATTTGCCAATTATATCGGGTTTTCAAATTCGACCTGTCGTGTTGAAAACAGATTTGAACATTCCATCGATTACCGTTTAACCGGACAGTAGTGGCCTTGAGTCGGGACGGTGCGGGGAATAGGAGTTATTCCTGTTTGACTCATAAATAAGAACAAAGTAAGAACATATGGGCTTGACGAGGTGCTCTTATGATACTTGCTGATCTGCGTAAACTGATTATGGATATTGAAAACAAGTCGGCCAGCAGGGCGGGCCTGGCACCGGGAGAAGACTGTTCACCGTGGTCGTTCGGGGTTGGCGATATTGATCTGGCCTTGCCGGACAGGCGGTTATGCGCGCGCTCTTTGCATGATATTTCAGCAACTTCTCTCGGCGATAGGCCGTCGGCGTGCGGGTTTGCTTTTGCTTTATTGTCGCGATTGCCCCGTGATGGTGACGTCTTGTGGTGTCAGCTGATTTCAGATGCGTGTGAATATGGCGCACTTTACGGCCCGGGCATGCGCTGGCTCGGTATTGATCCCGGTCGCATTATTCAGGTGCGGGTGCGCTCGCCGGATGATCTCGCCTGGGTGATGGAAGAAGCCTTGCGCTGTGCTGGTCTCAGGGCTGTTGTCGGCGAAGGACCGGCACTTCATTTCACCGCCACCCGGCGTCTGTCACTGGCTTGCGAACAAGCTGGAATTCCCTGTCTTTACGTCAATCTCAATGGCGATATGCGCACAAGTGCGGCGACGACCCGGTGGCGGATCAAGGCGGAAGCTGCATCCGGTGAGATGTCAGAAATGTCGGGTCCGGGTGCCGCTGCATGGTCTTTATCACTCACGCGTTGTCGCGGCGGGTCCACAGGAAAATGGCAGTTATATTGGAATTATGAGACGTTTTCTTTTCATATGGTTGCCGCATCTGGCGATCGAAAGGTTCCTGCACAGCCGGCGCCGGCAGGCACAGTCATTGCTTTGCAGCGCGTTGGGTAATCGGGATATTTTCTGTCTGGTGGAGACGGGCAGCAAAGGCGTGCGTATCAGCGCTGCCAGCGCAGGTGCGATGTCTCAGGGGATCGCTGTGGGGCAGGCTTTAAATGATGCCCGCGCCATCTGCCCGCAACTCGAGGTGCATGGGGCTGAACCGCAGATGGTTGCACAAAGCCTCAAATCCCTGGCGCAATGGTGTGATCGTTATTCGCCTTTAGTGGCTCTGATGCCGCCAAATAGTATTGCCATTGATATCACGGGGTGTGCGCATCTTTTTGGCGGCGAGGCGGCATTGATGGCAGATGTTATAGAGAGACTGAAGCGCATGGGGCTTAGTATCTGTACCGGTCTGGCTGACACGGTTGCAGCTGCGCGGGCGGTGGCATTTTATGGTGACAGTGATGCGGCAGGACGTATTATCCCTGCCGGGGAAATTTTAGCGACAGTTAATAACCTGCCGGTTGAGGCTCTTTTTCTGTGCGCTGATACGATTGTTATGCTCAAGCGTCTCGGTCTTAAAACCATCGGTTCTGTCGCCGCTATTCCGCGCCATGCTCTGGCACGGCGGTTTCGCTCAAAACAGGCTATCAGTGATATCTGTCTCAGGCTGGATCATCTCTATGGTAAAAGCGCCCAGGTCTTTGAGCCGCTTAAACCCGCACCGACCTATCGCTCGCGCATTGGCTATAGTGAACCTGTGCTCGATAGTGTCAGTATTGAACACGGGCTGGGCTATCTGCTCGAAGATATGGCGCACCAACTGGAGCGTGACGGCCTTGGCATCCGGGCAGTCACCTTAAGCGCATGCCGGGTTGATGGCAGTGTACGCGCCTTAACCGTCAGGCTTAGTGCGGCACAAAGAGAGCCTGCGCATATTGCAAGGCTGTTTAAACAGCGCCTTGAGCAGATTGATCCCGGCGAGGGGGTTGATAGTCTTGTTCTGTGCGCGGACAGTGTACAGGATCTCAATCCACACCAGGTAAATCTCGATGGCACGCACCATCGTAAAGGTGAAGAAATTGCTGGCTTAATTGACCGGCTGGCCAATCGTTTAGGTGACACAAATATTTATTGCAGCAGCCCGAGATCAAGCCATATTCCTGAGCGGGCGCAAGCGGCGGTTGTGGCAACAGCCCAACCGTGCTGGCCGCAACAAATGCCTGAGCGGCCTTTTCGCCTGCTGTCGCGCCCTGAGATTATAACGGCAATCGCTGAGGTGCCCGATGGACCGCCGCTGCAATTTGTCTGGCGCCGGGTCCGCCGCCAGGTGGCGCGCGCGCGCGGGCCTGAACGCATTGCGCCGGAGTGGTGGCTTGAAGGCTCTGCTGGTGAGGAGGTGCGCGATTACTATGAGGTTGAAGATGTTCAGGGCCATCGCTACTGGCTCTATCGTGCCGGGCTTTATCAGGACCCTGCGCGCAAGGGTCCGCCTTTATGGTTTGTACACGGACTGTTTGCATGAACTCATATACAGAACTTCAGGTGACAACCAATTTCAGCTTTTTGCGCGGGGCATCGCACCCGGAAGAACTTGTGGCGACGGCAAAAGAGCTTGGGCTTGCAGCGCTGGCAATCACCGACAGAAATTCCCTGGCCGGTGTGGTGCGGGCGCATATTGCGGCAAAACAGGCAGGCTTGAGATTAATCATCGGCTGTCGCCTGGACCTTGCAGAAGGTTTGAGTATCCTGTGTTATCCGCAAGACCGTTCTGCCTATGGCCGCTTGTCCAGGCTTTTGACGCGGGGTAAAAGGGCTGCGCCCAAAGGCGAGTGCTACCTGTTGTTAGATGATCTGCTGGAATTTGTGGAAGGTCAATGTCTGGTGGCACTTGCGCCGGACACGTTGGATGTGCGTTTTCGCAGGGTTTTGAAACGGCTGGTCAAGGCCCGGCCCGATCGCGTGTGGCTGGCAGCACACCGTCTGTATCACAGCGATGACAAGCGCAGGCTTGCCCGGATGGCACAGGCGGCTGAAGACTGCGGTGCGCCTCTCGTTGCCACCAATGATGTGCAGTATCATATGGCCTCACGCCGTGCCCTGCATGATGTGGTCACTTGCATCCGCGAGAAATGCCGGATGGTTGACGCAGGCTTTAGGCTGGCGGCCAATGGTGAGCGGCATCTTAAACCGGCATCTGAAATGCAGCGTCTGTTCAAGGGCTATGAGGCTGCGGTGGCGCGTACGGTGGAGGTTGGCGACCTATGCCGGTTCAACCTTGATGAGCTGGCTTATGAGTACCCGGAAGATTCTGTTCCATGGGGCATGTCGGCGCAGACGCACCTGACAGCCCTTACCTGGAAGGGGGCAGAATGGCGCTATCCTGACGGGGTGCCGGAAAAGGTGCGTGATACGCTTTTGAAGGAATTGATGCTGATTGAAAAACTTGGATATGCGCCATATTTTCTCACCGTCTATGATATTGTTCATTATGCCCGCAGTCTTGAAATCCTGTGTCAGGGGCGCGGCTCTGCGGCCAATTCTGCTGTGTGTTACTGCATCGGCATTACCTCGGTTGATCCGGCTAAAATTGATCTTTTGTTTGAACGCTTTATCTCGGAAGCACGCCAGGAGCCGCCCGACATTGATGTGGATTTTGAACATGAACGGCGCGAAGAGGTCATTCAGTATATTTACCAGCGCTATGGCCGCCACCGCGCCGGCCTGACCGCCACCGTTATTACCTATCGCCAGCGCAGTGCTGTGCGTGAGGTTGGCAAGGTCATGGGGTTGAGTGAAGATGTAACCGGGGCTCTGGCCAAAACCGTGTGGGGATATCACAGTAAAGAAGTGAGCGAAGAACGCGTCAGGCAGGCGGGCCTTGATCTGAGCGATCTACATCTGGCGCGGGTGATTGAGCTGACCGAACAGCTGATGGGGTTTCCCCGCCATCTTTCCCAGCATGTTGGTGGTTTTGTCCTCACGCGCGGGCCACTGGAAGAAGTTGTGCCCATTGGCAATGCGGCGATGGAGAACCGTACATTTATTGAGTGGGATAAAGATGATATTGATGCCCTGAAAATTCTCAAAGTCGATGTGCTCGGCCTTGGCATGCTAACCTGCATTCGCAAATGTTTTGATCTGATCAAGGTCTGTTATGGCGAGGATTTCACTCTGGCGACAGTGCCGCAGGATGATTGTGCAACTTACAAGATGCTGCAAAAGGCCGATGCCATCGGGGTGTTTCAGGTTGAGAGCCGGGCGCAGATGAATATGTTGCCGCGGCTCAAGCCGGAAAGATTCTATGATCTGGTGATTGAGGTGGCGATTGTCAGGCCGGGTCCTATTCAGGGCGATATGGTGCATCCGTATTTGCGCCGCCGTGATGGTCTTGAGCCGGTGGAATTTCCTTCACCTGCACCTGAACACGGGGATCGCGATGAGTTGCGGAATATTCTCGGTCGTACGCTCGGCGTGCCGTTGTTTCAGGAACAGGCAATGCAGATTGCCATTGATGCCGCCAAGTTTTCACCCGATGAAGCCAACCAGCTGCGTCGCGCCATGGCGACATTCAGACGGCTGGGCACCATTGGCACGCTGGAGGATAAATTTATAAGCCGCCTGATTGAGCGTGGCTATCAACCAGATTTTGCCGCGCGTTGTTTTGAGCAGATCAAGGGCTTCGGTGATTATGGATTTCCCGAAAGTCATGCGGCAAGTTTCGCGCTGCTGGCCTATGTGTCGGCGTGGATCAAGTGTCATTACCCGGTAGTTTTTTGTGTGGGCTTGCTGAATTCTCAACCGATGGGATTTTATGCCCCGGCCCAGATTGTCAGGGATGCGCGCGAACATGATGTTGAATTGCGCTGTGTCGATATCAATCATTCGCAATGGGACAATACGCTCGAGGCTAACGCTAATGGAAAATATGCCGCACGTCTGGGGTTTCGCCAGGTTGACAGCATGGCAAAAGAGGTTGTTAAAAAAATTGTTGCGGCACGTGAAGTGCGACACTTTGAGACGATGGCCGAAACCCACAAGCACACTGGAGTTTCCGCCAAAGCGCTTGAACGCCTTGCCGCCGCTGACGGATTTCGCTCGATGGGACTGGACCGGCGTCAGGCTTTATGGGAAGTGCGCAGCTTGATGGATGCGCCTGATTTACCGTTGTTTGAGCATGCAAAAGCCAAAGATGCGGGCGTTGACCCTGCCGTTACATTGCCGTTGATGCCGCTGTCAGAACATGTGGTGGCGGATTACCAGACCTTGCGATTGTCACTCAAGGCGCATCCGTTAAGTTTTCTCAGAGATCGTTACAAGCAAAAAGGCATCATCTCGTGCGCGGACTTATGGGATACAAAAGATGGTGCGCGGGTGAAGATTGCCGGGGCTGTTCTCATTCGCCAGCGTCCGGGAACGGCCAAGGGCATTGTTTTTATCACCCTTGAAGATGAGACCGGGGTGGCCAATGCGGTGGTGTGGCAAAATGTCATGAAAACCCATCGCAAGGTGATCATGACCTCACGATTGCTGATGATCAGCGGTCTCATACAGCGCGCTGGAGATATTATTCATGTGATTGCCAAAGGGCTGGAGGATTATTCAAGCGATCTTGAGCTGTTGTCGCACGGTCAGTTTTGCCCGTCAAACGAGATGAGCCATCACCCGCGCAATAAACGCATTATTCCAAAGTCGCGTGATTTTCATTGAGCTTTTGGATGAACGGCTAAAGAATCTTCTGGAGCCTGATCGCGTTCTGACATTCCGTAATCGCGATCAACAGTCGCAATACGCAGATGATAATCGGAGAAAATAATATTCCGGCCCTTTGTTTGAGCGTGGCGATGTTTTTCAAGATTGCGCCACTCGGCAATCGCTGCTTCATCGCGCCAGAACGACAGGGATAACAGTTTGCCGCTTTCGCTCAGGCTTTCAAAGCGCTCAATGGAAATGAAACCGTCGATCTCCAGCAACAAAGGCCGCAGCTCAGCGGCGATGTCGAGATATTCCTGTCGATGTTGTTTATGCAGACAGACTTCAAAAATCACAGCAATCATAAGAGCTAAAACTCCGAATGAGGCGCAGACGCCAGTTTGAGAAAAATTCGTTCTTCACTTTGGATGAATTGCTTCTCTTGAGCAAACTCATAGTTGGCACGACCGTCTGGGTCGCGGGACAGGCGGGCGCGATAAGCTTCATATTCTGCCAGATTTTCGATGTTGTAGACACCATATGCAGTTGTACTGGAGCCTTCATGCGGGGCGAAATACCCGATCAGATCAGCGCCGCAACGCGGGATTGCCTGGCTCCAGCTTTGGGCATACTGGATAAAATCGGACCGTTGGTACGGGTTAATCTGATAGCGGATGAAACAGGTGATCGTCATGGGGCAGGCCTTTCATTCTAGCGACTAAGGGTTACAAGTAACAGATTGCATTTGGTATATGCTTCGATTAGCATCGAACTATGAAAGAAGGACCGGATATAGCTCTTATCGGATCATTGATCGGTGATCATGCGCGCGCCAACATGCTGGTAGCACTTATGAGCGGGCGGGCGCTGACCGCAAGTGAGTTGTCGAGACAGGCGGGCGTCACGGTTCAGACCACAAGTTCACACTTGGCCAAACTGGAAAATGGCGGGTTGATTATCCAGCGCAAACAAGGACGACACCGGTATTTTGCCCTGGCGGATGATGAGGTTGGTTCTGTATTGGAAAGCATTATGGGGCTGGCTTCGCAGCGCGGACACATGCGGGTGCGCACAGGCCCTAAAGAGCCGGAACTCCGCAAGGCTCGGGTTTGCTACAATCACCTGGCTGGTGACCTTGGTGTTTACATGCTGGAAAACCTCATAGGTAAGGAGCTGATTTCTTGTGATGTAGATGATTTGCAGCTGACAGAAAAAGGCCAGGTGTTTGTAGAATCAATCGGTATAGAAGTAGCCAGTCTGAAAAACCTGCGGCGGCCTTTATGCAAATCCTGTCTTGACTGGAGCGCGCGGCGCAATCATCTGGCGGGGTCTTTGGGTACGGCTTTTCTCAATCGCTTCTATGAATTGAAATGGGCCAAACGCAGACCAGATTCCCGCGTCGTCATTTTTTCGAGTACAGGTGAAAAAAAGTTTAGAGCACTTTTTTAAAAACCCTCGTCAGCCATAGATGTATTTAGGCAGCCACAGGGCGATTTGCGGGAATGCCAGGATTAACCCCAGGCCGATGAGTTGGATAACCATAAACTGCATCATGCCCAAATATATATCCTTGAGATCCCATTCCGGCACCACCCCTTTGAGAAAATAGGCCGATAACGCCACCGGCGGTGATAACCATGCGGTTTGCAGGTTGACCGCCACCAGAATGCCAAACCACAGAAGGTTAATTTCCATCTTTTCAAGCAAGGGGATCAAAATGGGTACGATGATCAAAACAATTGGCACCCATTCCAAGGGCCAGCCGAGGACAAAAATCAGAGCCATGATAATGAGCAGGACCTGTATCTGTGACAAGTCCATGTCCAGCAACATCTGGGTGAGCAGCGTGGGAGTGCCAAGGCGGGAGAAAACGGCACCGAAAAAATTAGAGGCGGCAACCAGAAATAGAATCAAAACCGAAATTTCCAAAGTCTTGATCAAGGCATCCTGAAATCTGCGAAATGTCATTTTACCATAAGCTAAGGTCAAAAACAGTGCGCCAAAGGCTCCGCAGGCAGCGCCTTCTGTAGGGGTTGCCCAGCCAAAAAGAATACTGCCAAGGGCAAAGCCTACCAGAAGTGCCGGGGGAACCAGTCCGAGAAAAAACTCGCGGACGACGATTCTCCAGTCGTTGGGCTGTTCACTTTTTGGCAAAACGGGGCCGAGAGAGGGATCAATTTTACACCTGATCAAAGCATAAGCAGTATACATGAAGGCCAGCATGACGCCGGGAATGATGGCGGCAGCAAACAAATCCGTTACCGGAACTTCAAGCACCGGGCCCATAACTACGAGCATGATTGAGGGCGGAATTAATATGCCCAGCGTTCCACCGGCGGTAATCGTGCCGGCGGATAATCTGACATCGTAGCCCGATGCATTCATGGTCTTTGCCGCCATGATGCCAAGGATGGTGACTGAGGCGCCAACAATACCGGTGGCGGCAGCGAAAATTGTCGAGACAAACAAAACCGCGATATAAAGTGCCCCGGATGTTCGCGACAACATCAACTGAACCGATTTAAACAATCGTTCCATCAACCCGGCCTGCTCCATCATGATGCCCATAAAAACGAACAACGGCACCGCAGCCAGCGTTTGCTCCAGCATGACACTGTTAAATTGCAGGGTCATGAGGAAAAATACCAGATCCCCAAATCCCCAATAACCAAAACTGATACCAAGGAAAATAAGAGTGAAGGAAATGGGAAAGCCGACAAATATTGCCAGTAACATAACGGCAATCATGATCAGGCCGATCATCTCTGAAGTCATATAGGCCACCTGTTATTTTTTATGGCATAGATACATTTCAGAAATTCAGAAATGCCTTGAATGATGAGCAATGCGGCACCCAGAGGCATGGCGGTGCGTACCGGCGCTACCGGTGCCATCCAGGCGGTATCCATGGAAAGCTCCCACCTGATCCAGGCAACGCTGGCGTAATCGTATGAAACCAGAAAGAAAAAAAACATCGCCGGAAAAAAGAAGATGATATACAGGACCGCATCAACAAGGGCCTGATTTCTGGGTCGCCACAGGCGGTAGAGAAAGTCAGCGCGAATATGGACGCCGCGCAAAAGAGCGTAGGCGGCGCCAACCATAAACATGCCACCGGAAACCATGCGACTGATGTCATAGGCCCAGTCCGTGGGGGCGATAAACAGCTTGCGGACGACAACTTCGTAAACCATCGCCAGCATTAATGGCACCAGTAGCCAGCAGGCGATACGACCGATCCACAAACTCGAGGTATCAATGATAAAAATGGTGCGACGCATCCAGTCCGGCATATCATCGGGAAGGTCATCAGGAGCAGCAGAACGCCGTTCAGCAATCATCTCATCGGATATATCGAGTTTGGATATATCTACATCATCGCCCACGAAATCGCCCCCTTCAATGGATATTGGACCCAACAGTCTGGTCGTATTATTCAGGTTATCGGTATTTTAGCTGAAACTGCAAATGGAATTCACATCAACTCAAAGGGTGCGGTGGAAGACCATGGATATCTCCCACCGCAGAGTTGAGCCAGTGACTGGCTGCAGATTACTTCTTGTTCCTGTTTGCAAAGGCCATTCCGAGCTTTGCATTGGATGTTTGGGCGCCGGCCCAGAAAGGTACGGCGATTTCAGCAAAGGCTTTTTGCGAATCCCATACTTTCTTAAAGAAGGCGTTGTTTGCGGAATTTTTTTCCAAAGATGCTTTTGCGGCTGCCATATATTGCGGGAAATAATCAGCCGGCGTATCTTTCAAAATCACGCCTTTTTCTTCAGTAAGGACTTTCAGCGCTTTACCGTTCTCATAAATCCGGTAGGCCAGAGATTTCATCAAAGACGCATTCGCTGCAACTTCGATGGCCTTTTGCTGCTGGGGTGTCAGTTTTTTGAAAACATCGCCATTGAAATAAATGTCGGCATTAACAACAACCTGATGCAGACCCTGGAGATAGTAGTATTTGAGAACCTTATAAAAACCAAATACCAGATCCGGCTTGGGACAGCACCACTCGGCGGCATCAATCACACCTTTTTCAAGTGCTGGCAGAATATCGCCACCACCCATGGCAACGGAAGCCACGCCGATGTCCTTGTAGGTCTGGCCGGGAATTCCCGGAGGAGTGCGGAAGCGGTATTTGCGGAAATCATCCATTGAGTTGATGGGTTCTTTGAACCAGCCAAGCGCTTCGGGGCCTACTGGCTGCAACATGAAGCCTTTGATATTAACGCCCATTTCGTCCCATAGATCATCATAAAGCTCTTTGCCGCCAGCATAAAGGAACCATGAAAGAAAGGCGATATTGTCGATACCGACACCAGCACCTGCAACCGGTGAGCCAAACAGCATGGCGGCGGGATGTTTGCCCGACCAGTAATGTGTCCAGGCAAAGCCGGCCTCAATGAGACCTTTGTCAACAGCATCAAGAGTTTCCTTGACGCCGACCACTGCACCGGCCGGCAAAACCTCAATAATGACCTCACCGTTGGTCAGGTCCAAAACGTCTTTGGCAAACTCTTTGAGCATTGTTACTTCGTCAGCTTTTGACGGTATCACTGACTGAACGCGGATTGTCACTTTCTGAGCCTGGGCGATGCCCGGCGCAGCTACCATAACGGCGGTTATAGTGAGCGCCATTATGCCCAAGACAAACTTCTTCAACATCTCCATAAATCTATCCTCCCTGTGTTACCCTCTTGGTCATTTGTGCCATTAGGATTTTGTGCCTGTATATTTTGTGACCGATCCCCGATAACAGCTTTCACACAAGCGATATGTAAACGTTATCATTTTTTTCAGTCTGATCAAGCATATGAACTGAAAAAGAATTGAAAAAATTCCGGTTACACCAAGAAAAAATCAACTATCATATTGTATTTAAAATAAAAAACTGGGTTTCAATCGAATTGAAATAAACTCAGTTTTTGACTTTCGAAAGATTGAATATCCTGAAAACAGCGAATTCTGCGACCCAAAACCCTTCATCAAGCCGGTAAAAAGGGAAAGGTTTTATGGCAGAATCAAAATTTTCTAGCGTTAAAATGCGGTTCGGGCTTGACAGGAATTGAAAACGTTTACAAAAATACAGGAAATTCGAGCAGTTTTTCCGGAGATGGGGTGTGGTGCCTTATCGTTGCTAAATACTGCAACCCGATTTTGACGAGGTAATTGACAGATATGCATCCCGATTCAGACTTTCAGGCAGATTATGTCATAATTGGTGCGGGCTCTGCCGGGTGCGTGCTGGCCAACAGATTGTCGAAAGACCCTAAAAACAAGGTGATCCTGCTCGAGGCCGGTGGCCGAGATATCAGCCCGTGGATTCACATTCCAGTCGGCTATTTCAAGAATATGCACAATCCCAAAGTCGACTGGTGTTATCAGACCGAACCCGATGCGGGGCTCAATGGCAGACGCATCCTGTGGCCACGCGGCAAGGTTTTGGGCGGGTCAAGCTCTCTTAACGGATTGCTGTACGTGCGTGGTAACAAAACCGATTATGACCATTGGCGCCAATTGGGAAACAGCGGCTGGTCTTTTGATGATGTGCTGCCATATTTCAAGAGTGGAGAAGACCAGGAGCGCGGAGAAGATAGATTCCACGGCACCGGTGGACCGCTGGCTGTGAGCAATGGTGGGCATGTGGGCGAATTATGTGAGCTTTATCTGGCAGCCGCCAAAGAAGCCGGCATTCGAGAAAATAATGATTTTAACGGGGCCGAACAGGAAGGTGTCGGGTTTTTCCAGGTAACGGTTCGCAATGGTTTGAGATGTTCCAGCGCTTCGGGATTTTTACGTCCGGCAAAAAAACGGCCTAACCTCAAAATAATTACCAATGCACATGTAAAAAAAATAAGGATTGAGAATAACAAGGTTGGCGGCGTGGTCTTTGATCACAAGGGCGAGGAGAAGTTTGCCTCAGCAAACGCCGAAGTGATTTTGAGTGCGGGTGCTATTGGATCACCTCAGGTTTTGAAACTTTCAGGAGTTGGGCCGGGAGAAGAACTTAAAAAATTCGGCCTGAACGTTGAACACGAACTTAAAGGCGTGGGGGAAAACCTGCAGGACCATTTGCAGGTCAGGCTGGTTTACAAAATCAACCGGCCAATTTGTGTCAATGACGAAGTTAATAATCTCATTGGCAAAGCTATTGCAGGGATACAGTTTGGCCTGTTTCGCTCAGGGCCGCTGTCACTGGCGGCAAGCCAGGTAGCGGTTTTTGCCAAAGTTGATCCCGAAGCCGTTGCCCCGGACATACAGTTTCACTTCCAGCCGTTCAGTGCCGACAAGCCCGGTGAGGGGTTGCACAAGTTTTCCGCCTTTACCTCATCAATCTGCCAGTTACGGCCAGAAAGTCGCGGCTCCATTAATCTGACATCTCCTGACCCCTATGCCTACCCGGCGATTTATGCCAATTATCTGTCTAAATCAAAGGATCAGGAAATCGTTGTTGGCGGAATGAAACTCGCACGCAAAATTGCCCATACCAAAACCCTGTCCGGGCTGATAACGGAAGAATATTTACCAGGTGTGGATATTCAAAGTGATGAAGAACTGCTCGAAGCTGCGCGCAATATCAGCCAGACGATTTATCATCCCGTCGGAACCTGCAAAATGGGAAATGATGCCACAAGCGTTGTTGACGACAGATTGAAAGTCCACGGACTGTCAGGCCTGCGCGTGGCTGATGCCTCAATCATGCCGAGCCTGGTTTCCGGCAACACCAATGCGCCCACTATCATGATTGCCGAAAAGGCCAGCGCCATGATTCTGGAAGATAATCGTTAAAAGTTTCAATGTTTTTTTAGCCCTGAAGCCAGCCCGCTCCCCCGCCCAACCACCCCCAGGGTATCCTTATCGGATGGTTGGGCGGGGGAGCGGGCTGGCTTCAGGCTTGTCAGATCAAAGGCTCAGCGTCGCGGTGCAGCCGTTGATTCGCGTATGCGTAATGTCGCCTTGAGTTCGATCTTTTCAGGGGATTTATCGGCAGAATTCAGGCGGTTTAACAATGAAGTGGCGGCCAGCTCACCCATTTCATAAAAGGGCACACTCATGGTGGTAAGCGATGGGGTTACATGGCTGCCAATGCTTAAACCATCTATCCCGGCAATAGAAAGATCGCCAGGCACGTTGATGTTGCTGCGCTGGCATTGAAAAATTGCACCGCAGGCGAGGATATCATTTCCGCAAATTATGGCGGTTGGCTTGGGCTGGCGCTGCATCAGGGTTCGCAAAGCTGCACGCCCGGCCTCAAGCGTATAGGGGCATTCGAGATACTGTTCGGCATTAAAGTGCAGGCCGTTTCGCGACAGGCCGGACTTAATCCCCTGGACACGCGCCCGGGCGCGATCATTATCTGTGGTGATGCCGGCGATAATGGCGATACGCTCATGGCCGAGCTGGGCCAGATGATCGACGATGGTTTCGCCTGCGCGCCAATTATCGAAACCAACATTGGGATGTTTGAGGCGGTCGTCGTATGAATAGGTATTGACGTAGGGTTTGTCGCTGTTTTCAAGCAGATCATAAACCTCTTGCGCGCGCTGGTTTCCTACCAGCAAAATTCCATCGACGCCGCGGATCAGCAATGTGCGCACTTCTTCGGCTTCTTGTTCAAGATTGTAATTGGAGCTGGCCAGCAGGAGCGTGTATTTATTCTCCTGTAATTTGGTTTGCAGGCCGCGCAGCAGGGTTGAAAAAATCGCATTGTCAATGGTGGGGACAATGGCGCCTATGGTCATGGTGCGGCGCTGCACCAGGGCGCGGGCATTGCCATCGGGAACGTATCCCAATTCGGCAATGGCGATCTCAATCTTCTGGCGCAGAACCGGGCGCACCATTTCAGGTGTGTTGATGGCTCTTGAGACAGTGGCGATGGAAACCTCGGCAAGTCGTGCAACATCACGCACGCTCATACGTCGGGTGGATTTTTTCTCTACCTGCACTGATCCAAACCATTCGTTGTTGTTATCGGGATGATTTTGTCTTCAAGTTACAATTATAATAGAATTAAGAGTTTTTGAACCATAATCGTGCTGTGAACGACTGCCTAAGCCTGTTTGCGCTTGAAAAGGTAAATAAGTGCAGTCACAGTCGAGGGGTTCCGATTCGAATATTAAATCGCGAACTACCCTTGGTATTTGCCCTCACCCCCAGCGCGGAAGGTATCCCCATGGACAAAGGTAGTAATCGTTTCAAAAAATTACTGGCCAGCGTAAACAGAAAACTGGAAAAATCATCCAAGGCCAACGGCGGGCTTGCATCTTTCGCCCGCCATTTCTTTGCCAACGGAAATGAGGATGATTTTATTGATTACACGCCTGAAGAAATTGCCGCAATAGCGCGCTCGGCCTTCGAGTTTCGCAAGCAAAGGCAGGTGGGTAAAAGCAAAATTCGGATTTTCAATCCCGAAAAGAAACAAAATGGCTGGGGCGGTCCACACACGGTCATCGAGATTCTTAACGATGATATGCCGTTTTTAGTCGATTCTGTTCTCGATGAACTGGCGGAGAGTGCAATACCCATTGTCATGCTTCTGCACCCGGTGGAAAAAATTACGCGTCTGGCCAAAACCGGTGACATTGCCGGGCCAGGCAAGGGGTCGAATGAAGTCAGGGAAAGCTTCATCCATGTTCATGTGGAACGTATCGGCAGTAAAACCAGGCGTGAAAACCTGCTCAAACGCCTGGAAGCTGTCCTTAAGGAAGTTCGGCTGGCGGTTATTGACTGGACGGCTATGCTTGACCGGCTCAATAAAGTTATCGATGAATACAAGCAGGTGCCACCGCCGATACCGGTTGATGAACTTGCTGAATCCCTGGAGTTTTTAAACTGGCTCATTGACGGCCATTTCACCTTTCTCGGCATCCGGCAATATACCTTTGAAGGTGGTGCGGAAACAGGTGATCTGGTGGCGATGAAAAGAACATCGCTGGGAATTTTGCGCGATTCAAGTGTAGAGGTTTTGCGCCGGGCCGGCAAAATGGTGTCAATGACACCTGAAGTGAGAGAATTCCTACAGGACCCCGCACCGTTAATCATTGCCAAAGCCAATGTTAAAGCCAAAGTCCATCGCCGCACTCATATGGATTATATCGGCATAAAAATGTTTGACGACAAAGGCAGGCTTAAAGGTGAACTCAGAGTGATCGGGCTTTTCACTTCTGTAGCTTACACAAGAAGCGTCAAGGCTATTCCAATATTGCGCAGGAAAGCCTTGCGCATGATTGATGCAAGTGGCGTTGGGCGTGATGGCCACAGCGGCAAGGCGCTGCTGAATATACTGGAAAATTATCCCCGCGATGAACTGTTCCAAATAGATGATGAAACATTGTTGCAAAATGCGCTTGGCATGTTGCGCCTGAGTGACCGGCCGCGCACGGCTGTGTTTGTGCGCAAAGACAAGTTTGATCGCTATGTTTCCGCTTTGGTGTTTGTGCCGCGCGAACGCTTTAATACCGATGTGCGGGTAAAAATCGGCAATTTCCTGGCCGAGGCCTATGATGGCCGTGTGTCTGCCCATTACACTTCATATCCCGAAGGAACCCTCACCCGCATTCAATATATTATCGGCCGAAACGAAGACGAAACACCTTCGCCCGATATCGCAGAAATGGAAGTGGCGATAGAAGGTTTGACCCGGACCTGGTCCGACAATCTTATTGCCGCGATCAAAGCCAGCGAAAGTGGCGCTGCTGCGCGCGCGTTGATAAAAAAATATGCAGAAGCATTTTCGCCTGCCTATCAGGACGCATTTTCGCCTGCCCAGGGTCTTGCTGATATCGGGCGCATGGAAGACCTTGGTGATATTGGTGGCCTGTCGATTGAATTTGGCACCAATGTGCAGGCGGATGAAGACACTAATATCCGATTGAAACTATACCATTGCGGCGGGCCAATTCCGCTCAGTGACCGTTTGCCAATTCTGGAAAAAATGGATTTTCGCGCCATCAATGAGCGCTCATATAAAATCACCCGGGGTGAAGGCTCATCTCGCGATGATGTGTGGGTGCATGACATTATTCTGCAACATGTAACGGGGCAGAAAATACATCTCGAAAAGCTCAAAGACCCGCTGGAAGCGTGCTTTATGGCAGTCTGGAACGGGCAGGCTGAAAACGACGGCTATAACGCACTGGTTCTCAACCAGGGTTTTGGCTGGCGCGATGTGGCAATGCTGCGCGCCTATGGTAAATATCTGCGCCAGGTCGGTGTTGGCTTTTCCCAGACCTATATGGCGGCAACGCTTGTTAATCATGGCGCAATTGCAGCCTGGCTGGTGGATCTGTTTCATACCAGATTTGCCATCCGCCAGGGTCGCGGTAAAACGTATAACAAGACGCGTGAAACCTCTATTCTGTCTCAGATAGAAAATGCTCTTGGTGATGTTTCCAGCCTCGATGAAGATCGCATTATTCGGCATTTTTCCAATGTTATCACGGTGAGTCTAAGGACCAATTTTTACCAGATCGGCGAAGATGGACTTCCCAAGCCCACCATTGCGTTCAAACTTGACAGCAAGGCCGTTGACGGACTGCCCGAACCCCGGCCCTATGCCGAGATATTTGTTTATTCACCTGATGTTGAAGGTATTCACATGCGCTTTGGCAAAATTGCGCGGGGGGGGTTGCGGTGGTCGGATCGGCCTGAGGATTTCAGAACCGAGGTTTTGGGTCTGGTTAAAGCGCAACAGGTTAAAAATGCGGTGATTGTACCGGTTGGCTCGAAAGGCGGATTTGTTCCTAAAAAGCTGCCGCATGCAGGCTCACGGGAGGAAATTCAGGCAGAAGCCATCCGTTGTTACAAGCTGTTTATTTCAAATTTGCTCGACCTTACCGATAATCTCGACGGAAAAAAGCTCCTGCCACCTGCCAAAGTTGTTCGTCATGATGGTGATGATCCTTATCTTGTGGTTGCTGCCGACAAGGGCACGGCAACGTTTTCAGACATTGCCAATGGTATTTCTGAAGCCCGAGGGTTCTGGCTTGGTGATGCTTTCGCCTCGGGTGGATCAGCGGGTTATGATCACAAGAAAATGGGCATTACCGCGCGTGGTGGCTGGGAAGCGGTCAAGCGTCATTTCCGCGAAATGAATATTGATTGCCAGAGCACGCCATTTACGGTTATCGGTGTCGGCGATATGTCGGGAGATGTGTTTGGCAATGGTATGTTGCTGTCAAAGCAGACAAAAGTGATTGCAGCTTTTGATCATCGCGATATTTTTATCGACCCTGATCCTGATCCTGCCAAATCATTTGCCGAGCGCAAACGTCTGTTTGCCCTGCCGCGCTCAAGCTGGAAAGATTATAAGTCTGCCCTCATCAGCAAGGGGGGTGGTGTTTTCAGCCGATCGGAAAAATCGATTGCACTCAGTCCTGAAATTTGCGCGATGACGGGGCTTAAAACCAAATCGGCCACGCCGAATGAGCTTCTCAAAGCCCTGCTGAAAAGTGAGGCCGATCTGTTATGGTTTGGCGGTATTGGCACGTATGTCCGGGCGACGACAGAAACCGATGCCGATGCCGGTGATCGTGCCAACGACATTATCCGGGTAACCGCCAAAGAACTGAAATTCAAAATAATTGGCGAGGGTGCCAACCTGGGCATGACCCAGAAGGCCCGCATCGAGTTTGCACAAAACGGTGGCCGCATAAACACGGATGCGGTTGATAATTCAGCCGGGGTTAATTCTTCTGACCTTGAGGTCAACATCAAGATAGCACTTGGATCGCTCGAAGCTGCCGGTAAGCTTACGCGCAAGGATCGCAACAGGTTTTTGGCCAAAATGACCAAACAGGTAGCTTCTTTGGTGTTGCGCAACAATATTCAACAGACCCTCAGTATCACTCTGGCGGAATTTCGCGGTATTGACGAAATCGGTTTTCAGCAACGCTTGATGCGGTCACTGGAAAAACGCAACCTGCTGGATCGCGAGGTTGAATTTTTACCAACCGATGCTGAAATTCAGGAGCGTAAGATCGCCGGAAACTCATTGACCCGGCCTGAATTGTCAGTGCTTTTGGCCTATGCCAAAATTGTCCTCTATGATGACCTGCTGGCGACAAATGTTCCTGATGACAGTTATCTAAGCGCTGAGCTGATGCGCTATTTCCCCGAGACTTTACAGACAACTTATCCTGAGGCCATTCAGGGTCACAAGTTGCGTCGGGAAATTATAGCCACCATGCTGGCCAACAGTATTGTCAATCGCGGCGGGCCTACCATCATCAGCAGATTGATGGATGAAACCGGTGCCGATGTTGCCGCTATTGCTGCAGCCTTTGCCATTGCGCGCGACTGTTTTGGATTAACCGATCTCAACGGGCGGATTGATGCGCTTGATAATAAGATAGATACGGCTGAACAGACCAGATTATATGTAACGGCGCAAACTTTGATGCGCGAACAACTGGTTTGGTTTTTGCGCAATACGCCGACGACCGGCGGGTTGGAAAATGTTATTAGGCATTACCGATCCGGTCTGGCTGAACTTGAAGCTTCGCTAAGTGATATTTTACCTGAGATAATGAGCAGTGATCTTGTGCAGGTGGAAAAGAAGCTGGTGAAAAAAGGTGTGCCGGTAAAGTTTGCCCGCAAAATTGCAGCTTTGGGTGTCCTGTCACGTGGGCCTGATATTATCTATGTGGCTGAACGTTCGGGCAAAAAGCTTGTGGATGTGGCAAAGGTATTCTTTGAACTGGGGGCTGACCTTAAAATCGACTGGCTGACCAAAAAGGCCGATGAGGTTTCTTCAACGGAATATTTTGAACGCCTGGCTCTCAATCGCATCATCGACAATATGTATGATGCCCAGCGCGCTATCGTACGCGAGGTTCTGACAGGAAAAGCACCTGCGGCAAAAGCCTTCAAGACCTGGAAAAAACAAAATGCAGTGGCTTTTGAGCGTACCCGGCAGGCGGTGAATGAAACGGTTGAAACCGGTGAGCTGACTTTGGCCAAGCTGGCAGTGGCCAGCGGTCACTTACGTGATCTGGTGACGGGATAGTGTGAAAAACTATTCCACCCAGCCCTGAAGAGCTGAGGATAGAAGGGCTGGCGGCAGCTCCATCAGTTTCGGCCCTGTCGTCCACAGCAGATGGCAGGTAATCTGTCGATCAGGGAATATTTTTGATAGCAGGTGTCTGTAGATGGCCATCTGTCGCAGATAGTCAACCGGTATGGTGTCAGGGCTGTCAGCGACAATGCGGTCGGTTTTAAAATCTATTATGAGCACCTGATTATTACGTACAATAAGCCGGTCGATGCGCCCGGACACTTTTACCGGCCGATCGTGCCCGGTCAATTCGACCTGACCAATGATCGGCACCTCACTCAGGCCCTGTGCATCAAACAGGCTGGAAAATTCTTCGGTGGCTAAAACGCGCTGAACGTCGGCAGCAATTCGGGTGCTATCGCGTTGAGATAAAGCAGGGGCCGAGCGCAGCAGAAACTGCTGACAGAAATCGCCATAAGTTTGCCGATTGGCACCGGGTGCATATTCAAGCAGCTTGTGAATAAGCCGCCCGCGCAGGTAGGGCTCCTGTGGGGGTGTTTGCAGGGGTGAAGGTCGAACGGTTGCCGCTACCGGTTCGTGGTCTGTCTCAGCCAGTTTTTCAGCCCTGCCTAATCGAGACGGACTGATAAGATCGATTTTCCCGGGCTCGGGCTCCACCGGCTGTTGCGCCCACAGTGGTGGCGTTTGGACGGAGGAGATCAGATCATCATCATCGAGCTTGTCGATAGGATCGACAGTTTGTTCACCGTTCAAACGCCAACAGGTAATATTTCCCCCGGCATCCAAAATCTCATCTGAGTGAGGCTTTAAAGCTTCCGAGACAAGATGGTACCAGCTGCGCGGTGAAGAAGCGCGTTTGCTTTCATAACCGGCAATATACAGCCGGTCGCGTGCCCGCGTCATGGCGACGTACAACAGGCGGTTGTATTCCGCCATTTCGGCCTGCTCTATGTCCTCAAGGCATTGTTTCACCGTATTGTTTTCAAATGACCTGTTCGGGCGCCAGATGAGAAGTTCCTGCGGCTCGCGGCCATCTTCTTTATACGGCGTGGTGAGAATACTGGTGCGCCTGGTGTTGTCGGGCAACTGGTGGCAGGTGTCGGGTAAAATGACGATATTGGCTTCGAGGCCCTTGGCACCATGAACCGTCATAATGCGCACCTCATTGCGCCCGTGCTGCATGTCGCGTTTGGCATCAACGTCGCTGGCACCGAACCAGGCAACAAATCCCTGAAGCGATGGTGTGCTGGTTTTTTCATACTCAAGACTTAAAGACAGAAATTCATCAATGGGATCATTGGCCTCAAGGCCGAGACGGTTGATAAATTTTCGGCGACCGTTGTCAGCATTTAAAATCCGTGCGAAAAATTCATAAGGCGGCACTTTGTCAGCCCGCGAGAGCAGGGCTGTCAGATAGTCATGAACGTCCGCAAAGCCGGAAGATGCCAATGCTCTCCATAAAGACGATTTTCGTTTATATGCCAGTTTAAACAAATCATCATCATCGAGACCAAACAGGGGGCCTTTGAGGACGACGGCAAGGTTGAGATCATCTTGTGGCAGCAACACAAAACGTGCCAGTGCGAGTAAATCCATTATCGCCAGCTGCTGCGATAATCGCATGCGATCGATACCGGCGACAGGAATATCGCGCTGTTTCAGTGCTTCCACCATGGCGTCGACAAAAGTATTGCGCCATCGCACCAGGATCAAAATGTCACCGGCGCGCACCTTGCGACCGCGCGGTGTCAGAGTCTCCTTGTCAATCCAGCCCTTAATCGTCGCAGCTATTCTGTGGGCGAGCTTAACGCGCGGGCTGGCGCTGTTGACATAATCGAGCGGGGCATCCCACGGGTCTTGTTCTTCCTTGTCGCCAGGCATTTCCGGCGGCCAGATTTCCACCAGTCCGGCGTGGCCATGACGAAAGGCTTCATGTACGGGAGCGGCACCAAAGCTGGTCATGCCTTGTGCAGCTGTTGCTTGCGCAAAAGTCAGGTCAACGGCCTGCAACACTTGCGCGGTTGAGCGGAAAGAAACCGTCAGCTCAACCTTTTCAAAATCATGATCAACAAAACCGGCGCGGCGCTGAAAATGATGGCGCATAAGATCAAACTCTTCGGGACTGGCACCCTGGAAGCTGAAAATTGACTGCTTTTCATCCCCGACCGCAAAAATCGTGCGCAAGGGGCTGCCAGCGCCAGCGCCGGCAAAAAACTCATTGCTGAGAGCGGAGACGACCTGCCACTGATTGAGATTGGTGTCCTGGGCTTCATCAACCAGAATGTGGTCTATGCCACTATCGAGCTTGTACAGGACCCAGGCTGCGGCCTGGGTTTGCGACAGTAAATCTGCCGTATATTGGATCAGATCGTCATAATCGAGCAGGGCGCGGTAATTTTTTGCCGTTTCATAGTTTTTCAGTATCTGATCGGCAAGGCGCAAAAGACTGCCGGTGAACTCAGCGATGCGAAGGGAGACGAGTTTTTCGTCAAGTTCGCTTATGCGCTCGGCTTCCTTTTCAAGAAACCCGACGATGCCCGGTTCTTCATCGCTTATTTTTTTCGTCGCCAGTTTTTTGCGGCGATCACCAGCCTTGGTGAAAAACAGGGATTTGTAGAGGCTTAATTTTTCTTCAGGGTTGTCGCTGGTGGTCATTGCAACCAGTGCGTCTGATTTTTCAATATCGGTTTTTAAGCCAGCACTGTAAAACTCTATTAAAGATGAAATGACTTCGGGCAAGGTGCCACCGATGGCTTTTTCCAGCAGGGTGTCTTTTGTCTCACCGGGTTTGAGACCAAAGACATGACGGAGCCTGGTGATCATTTTGTCCAGGCTGCCGTGGGTGCGGTGAAATGTGCGCAATAAGGATCGATGCTTGAGCACCTGGGCGATGAGGCTGTCAAAGCCGGCAGCACTCAGGGCGCTGGAAACTACTTTCAGGTCTTTAATTGCGCCCTCGTCAGGGGTTTCAAAAACCCGGTCGCGGGCTTCATTGAGAAGTTCGTTGCCGGTGCGATCATCGAGAATTTCAAATCCCGGCGCCACTTGGGCTTCCAATGCAAAACGGTGGAGGACGCGCTCACAAAAAGCATGAATGGTCTGAATCTTTAAACCGCCGGGAGTTTCAAGCGCATGGGCAAACAGCCGCCGGGCGCGAAGTAACTGGTCCGGCGAAGGTGGGTTGCCGGTAATGTCGGCAATATCACTTGCCAATTCGTCGCGGGCCAGCATGGCCCAGCCAGCCAGCCGCTGGTTCAATCGGTTGGCCATTTCGGCAGCGGCTGCCGTGGTGAAGGTGAGGGCGAGAATTTTACCCGGATTGGCACCATCGAGCATCAGCCGGATGATGCGGTTGACCAGCACATGGGTTTTGCCCGAACCGGCATTGGCCGATACCCAGGCGGATTTTTCTGGATCAGAAGCCAGGCGCTGACTCAGGCTGGTTTTGTCGCCTAGGTCTGCCATTATTCCGCATCCTCAATGCCAAAGCGCTGCCATTCTTTTGTTCGCGCCAGATGATCATATGTGCCGGTGTACCGTTCGAACTGAGGTGTGGTGCGTGACAGGTAGGGCGTGTCTTTGCGGGCAAATTCTGTTATCCGGCGACGCAGACCGGCCAGGGCGTTTTCTGCCGCCTCATCCGGGGTGATGAATTGTGAGCGGTTTTTTTCAATAGAGAGCTGTTCTCCGGCAGGCTCGCCGCCGGAAAGCCTGATATAGACAATTTTTTCAACTGTTTTCGCTGTCACATCTTCAAAACCACCCCTGGTCAATATAACGGCTTCAAGCGGCAGTTGCGGGCTCAGACCGGTGAAAACCTGTGGCGCGGTGGGCACGGCACCGGTTTTATAATCATAGATGATGGCAGCGTGTGAGCGCAGCAGGTCAATCCTGTCGGCGCGGGCGCGCAAGGTGAAAGCTTCACCATCTTGATTAAATTCATATTCACCGGTGACCTCGGTAAAATGCCTGGCCACATTTTGCTGGCGTTTTGTTTCAGTATCAATGAACCAGCGGGCGATGCGCTCAAAACGCGGCCACCATAAGGTTGCAACACTTGGCCAGATGTTGGTTTTTTTAAAACTTTTCCGACCTATTTCCAGCAATTGTTCGTAAGCATCCGGGCTATGAGGAGAAATGTTTTCGTCAATAAACGCCTGCATCGCATCATGGATGATGATACCGCGCTGGGCGGCATCGGCTGAGGCTTCCAGTTCATCGAGTTCGTGCAGATTTAAAATCCGCCGGGCATATATGGCGTAAGGATCACGTATCCAGGTTTCGATATCGCTGACACTCATGGAGCGCGGGCGCGCATCGATTGGCGGACAGGGTCGCGGCGCTTTTACAGGCACTGTCGGGGAATTATCATCATCAAGACCTTGCGCCCAGTTGAGCCAGGGCTCTTTGGTTTCAAAGCAATCTTCCAGGCCCAGCCCGGAAGCAACGGCTTCGAGCCTTGATAGCCAGCGGCTGGGAACAGTGGGGGAGCCATTGAGTTTTTGCGACCGGGTTAAAATCACCCGAGGTGCTGCCACAGCCTGGGCAAAATCATGGGCTGACAGACCAATGCGGCGTTCGGGCGATTGCAGGCCTAGAGCTACATGCATGGAACGGCTGAGCCAGGGGCCGGTATCGGGCAGAGCGGGCCATGTGCCTTCATTGAGACTGCCCAAAATGAGTACATCGGGCTGTTGCAAGCGCGCTTCCAAAGGCCCCCAGATGTGAACGCGGGCGTGCGTTCCAAAACCAGGTCTGACGAGGGCTCCCTGCATCAAAACACCGATCATCGGCTGGTAGGATTGCAGTGTCAAAGCCAGGCCGGGATCATCTGCATGTAACAGAGTGTCAAACATATCTGCCAGCATATTGCCGGCATCATCCGACCACAAAACCACATTGCTTTCCTGCTCGGGCCGGGCGGCAAATCCTTCGCATGTTTCGATGTGGGCGCGGGTCACTTGCGCCAGGGTTGCAGGGGTTGATACAAGATTTTCAAGCGGTGCTGCCGCATTGCCAAGGCGTGATAACAGATCTTCGAGATCGTCCCAGGTCTGAGCTGAAAACCCTTTTACACCAGGATGAACGCGTTCACCATTTTCGATCCGAAGTCTTTGAACTGCCAGGTTCTCACGCAGGGTTGATGTGCCGCTTTTCAATCTTGGACCGCGCAGGATGGCCTGTTCGAGATTGCGCACTCTGGTGCGAATATCCAAAGGCTCCAGCCCCAGCCGGCACAAGGGATGCTTGAGCAGGGCCAATAGAGATATTGCTGAAAACCCGGATGCAGCTGCTGCAATCACCAGGGTTGTAAAGATAGCAACTTCTGTGTTGGTCAGTGGTATTCCAGCCGAATCATCAACCTTGAGATGCCAGCGTTGCAATTGAGCCGCCACCCGCCGGGCAAGGGTGCGGTCGGGGGTTACCAGTGCCACGGTTTTATCCGGTGTTTCGACCACTTCGCGCATAGCAAGTGCAATCGCTGTGGCTTCTTCGCGCATGCTGGGCGCCGTTAATATGGAAATACCGGCCAGGGCCCGGGCCGCAGCTTTGGCATCAATTTCAGCCAGCCGTTGTTGCCATTGATCGGTAGTCTGCCACGGGCGCAGGGCTTCGCTGACCAGGTTTGAGACGGTGATTGTAGAATTTTCTGCTTCAATCCCCGGTAACAGGCGAACGTTCCTGCGATCAACGCCCATGGCTTCGAGTAATTGCTTCATGCCAAACTGAGGGTGTTCCGGTCCAACCTCGGTCCAGGAGGCATCATCAAGGTCAAGATCAAGACCGGGCAGGACGACCGCCCCGTTTGGCAGATGCGCTATGGTGGATAATAATTCAGCGGTTGCGGGTATGGAGCCGGTGGAGCCTGCGGCAATGATTGGGGCATCGGGAGGATTGCGTCTGAGTTTTTCAGTTTGCGCGTTAATGACGATATTGCGTCGCGCACTGGGCTGGATAAATCCTTTTTCTTTCAATATCCCCGGTAAGAACTCAGTGATGATTTTCAGGAATTCCAAAGTAAGCTGCCAGTATTCTTCATAATCTTCCGGCACCAGTGTCGCCAGACCCTTGAGGTCAACATTTTCCGTGTCGGCAGCATCCAAAAGTTCGCCCAGATCAGCCGCCAGCGAGGCGGATTGCGCCGGGGTGATATTGTCTACATTTAATCCTTCGCCAGGTATCTCGCGCGCCTTTGCCCATTTCATAATCAGGGGAATTAAGGCTAGCTGGCGTTCGAGTTTTGAGATTGCCGGGGGTATTTCGGGCGCACCCGGTTCGAGAAAAAACGCATCTTCATCCACATCACCAATGGGTCTGATGTCAGGCAGCAACCGTGCAGTTTTATCATCGGCCTCTAAAAATGCATCAATCGTTGCGCGTTGCGATCGGCGGGTGGGGACCAGCAGAGTATATTTTGGCAGGAGCGCAGCAGTTGGCGCCGGTGTGTCGGGATTGGGGAAACCACCCTGCAACACCGCCTCAGCCAGGCACCTGGTAAACGGCTGGCCCGGCGGAATGGTATAAATGCGAGGGTCGGGTTTGGCAGTCATGACCGGTTCAGTTTTTCCTCTGCCGCTGTAAGTGCCTCAGGTGTGCCAATATGTAGCCATTGGCCCTTGAGCGCCAGTCCAAACAGGCGTTTGTGGGCCAAAGCCCTGTTCCACAAAAGATTAAGCGAAAACGGACCGCTGGGAGAGCCTGCAAAAATACGCGGATGAATGAGACAGCAACCGGTGTAAACGCAGGCTGCTTTTTCGCCTGATGGGCGCGCTAACAGGTGGCCATCTGCGGCGATATCAAAATCTCCACTGCCGGAATACCCTAGGCTGTTTTCAGTTGGTGCCAGCAACATCAGGCAATCCATTGTGTCATCGTTCCATGCCGCCAGCATGGCCAACAGATTGTCGCGATCGTCCTCAATCCACAGACTGTCGCTGTTAAGGATGAAAAACCGGTCCGGTCCGAGAATTTCAAGATTTGCATATGCGCCGCCACCGGTATCCAGCAGCTCGGCGCGCTCATCGGCAATGAGCACATCGGCAATTGGTGAATTTTCAAGATGTTGTTCCAGCACATCAGCGAGATAATGAACATTGACCACAATTGGCGAGATTTTATGAGCGGCCAGGCGTTCAAGGGTGTAATCGATCAAAGGCCTGCCATTTAATTCCACCATTGGCTTGGGCCTGGTGGCGGTTAAAGGGCGCATTCTTGTGCCCAGACCGGCGGCCATAACCATGGCGGCGGGGGTTTTATTGTGACAGGTTTTTTTCATTCCAGATCATGGCCCCATCGGCAGGTGGCGGTCAAACCATCGTTTTAATTGCTTCAGGTGCGCATGTTGCAGGTTGCGTTCAAGATAATCGCGGACACGGGGCATATGGGCAAGATAGCGGGGCTTTTTATCCCTGTCGGCGAGGCGGGCAAAAATACCGAGAATTTTGGTGGCTCGCTGAGCCCCTAAAATAGCGTAGGAGAAATCAAAATCCTGGCGATCATAGTCAACACCCGTGTGTTCAATCTGTTGCCAGTAATAGGTATAGAGTTGCACCTCTTCCTGCACAGATATATCCCGACGGGCATCCTGTAACAAAGACACCAGATCGTAAGCAGGCGCACCCAATACCGCATCCTGATAATCGAGCAGTCCCACACGGGCGATGCCATCGCGTTCCGGTAACCAGATCAGATTAGGCGAATGATAATCACGCAGGGTCCAGATTCCTGGAGATTGCTCAAGATGTTGCCACAGGGGGTGCCATAATTCGAGGAATTCAGTGCGATCATCGCTGGCAATCTCTTTTCCTTTGAGGCGCGGCCAATACCAGTCAGGCAATAATTCAATTTCAATCTGCAGTGCTGCCCGGTCATAGGCGGGGATTTGGGCATCAATCAATTCGGGCGCGGATTGCCGTGCGCCTGATTTTGCGGACAAGGGTACCAGAACATCAATGGCGGCTCGCATTGGTGCGGTCATGTCCTCGTTTTTTGCAGCCATGTCAAAATAGACATTTGCTCCGAGGTCTTCGAGCAGCAGGAAACCGTCCTCAGGCTGACTGGCAAATATCTGCGGCGGACTTAAACCCAGTGACTGCAGGCTGGTGGTCATGGTGATAAAGGGTTTTACCCCTTCGGCCAGATGGGCCAGCGCACTATATGATTTACCGTCTCGTATGGCAGGGCCATCACTGAGGGTGGGCATGTCCATCATGATGCAATGGCGGTTTTGGTCGTTGATATATTCATAGCGACGGTGAGAGGCATCGCCTTGCAGAAAACGGCGTCTGGCGTTGCCCCAGCCAGCCTTTTGCAGAAATGCCGCACTGCTACGCCAGCGCTCAAGCTTTTGCTGCCACAGCCCGTAACCTGTCAGGCTGAATTTTCTCCTGTTCGGGGAAACGTCGTCAATCGCGATCATCAGGCGATCGGCAAAATGATGTTGTGCTATCCTGTCAGGCCATTCAACCAGGGCGATACCGTCAATGAGAGCATCGTCCAGTCCCAGCTCATCGACTTCTGCGCGATCAGCAATGCGATAAAGATCGAAATGGGAGGCTTTAAGGCGCAAATCCTCATAGGTCTGCACCAGTGTAAAGGTCGGGCTGGGTACTTCGAGATGCTCATTGTCAGCCAGAGCATGTAAAAAAGCGCGGGCGAACACGGATTTTCCCGCACCCAGATCACCGGAAAGTCCGAAGAAGTCTCCAACGCCCGCATAGTTTGACAACTCGGCTGCCAACTGATGCGTTTCTGCTTCAGAATTGGTAATCAGCTCGATGGCATTATTCATATTTTCAGGCCTGGGCTGCGTCTGCTTCTGCTTCTTCCGGCGGCACCAGCGGCAATATACATGTTATCCTTGTGCCGCGCCCGGGTATGGAGGCAAGAGAGACGGTGCCGCCATGCAATTCTGCAAAACTTTTGACAATGGACAAGCCAAGCCCGGCGCCGCGTGAGCTGCTGCTGGAATTCTGCGTTTCAAAGCAGTCAAACATGCGGGCCTGATCGACAGGCTCAATGCCGCGCCCGGTATCTGTCACCGTGAATTCGATGGTATCTTCGTTACGCTTTGCTTTCAGGGATATAATACCGCCGCGGGTGGTGGAGGCCAGTGAATTTGACAGCAGGTTGAAAAGCATCTGTTTAATGCGTTTTTCATCACCTTTAAATGAGCCGGCGTCACCGGGAATTGAAATCTGAAATTGCGCGCCGGCAGTATTGACCTGATCTTTGACCACGCGGGCAACCGAGGTCATAATTGCGCTGACATCAATATCATCAATATCCAGCTGCATAGCCCCGGCACCAATTGAGGCCAGATCCAGAATGTCATCAATCAGGGCCAGCAACTCGTCGCTGGAGGAACGAATATCGTTGGCATAACCCAGTTGTTCTTCTGACAATTCACCAGCAATCCCCATTGCCAGACTTTCAGAAAACCCGATGATTGTGGTGAGCGGTGTGCGCAGCTGATAGGAGACGTGAGAGATGAATTCGGATTTCAGCTTGTCGGCCGCCATCAATGCCTCATTGCGTTCAATCAGCATTCTTTCAATGGCGGCTGTGTTGGTTATATCGTCGTAGACGAGGAGTGTCGCACCATCAGGCAAAGGCACTGTGGTAAAACTTAAAATTGTTTTGTCGCGGCGCTCGATACGGCCTTGAAGTGAACGTCTTTGTTCTCTCACGCCGGTGACAGCGAGTTTGAGTTCTTTCCACACCATCTCGTCATTGTGGGCGACCTTGCACCAGCTGATTACTTCGTCTATGTGCGGTTTGGCATCGAGGAGCTTGGGTGAAAGTTTCCAGATGCGGGCATAGGCCGGATTGAATAAAATGAGATTGCCGTCCGAGCCAAAAAGAGCGGCGGCCTCCTGTAGATTGTCCAGGGTTTCACGCTGGACGTTCATCATCTCTTTGTAACGACTTTCGAGGCTGAGAGATTCAGTTCTGTCTTCATAAAAATAAGTAACACCACCGGATTTTTGACACTCTACCGTGACCTGAATGCTGCGACCATCAGGTAAATGCCATAAATCCGTATGACGCACACCGGCAGCATTCTTTTTAAGCCATCCTGCCTGCCAGTCCCGGTAATCAACGCGCTCTTCAAGACGGCGATCATCACGCAATCTGTCAAGAACACTGGCATCAGAAGGGCCGGTAGACAGAAACTCGGCATCGATACCCCAAAGTCTGGAAAAGGCTTCGTTGGTAAAGATCAGTTTTTGATTGGCGTCGAACTGGGCAACGGCTATGGACAGGTTTTCCAGCAAATGATTTCGCATGTCGTGCGCTGCCGGGCTTTGGGCAGAGTGGATTTTGCCTTCACTTTTTTCAACAGCAAATCCGATGAAATCATTGCCCAGAATGCGCTCGCAAACATCATAGAGAATTTCCCGCCCTTCAAACTCAACGCTGCATGTATCCTTAAATTCTCCGCCTTCACTGTAAATGTGTGAGGCGCGCAGCTGCTGTGCCGGGGACAATAATTCCAATTGTTGTTTTAAAACCTGCGGCAGGTCCTTACCCCCTACCCTGGCTATATAGGCAACGTTTGCCCATTTTAACCGGCCCAGCCGGTTGCGCAACCAGACCGGCTGGGGAATTGCATTGAGAAGGGCTGCCATTCTTTCGGTATCATGTTTCAGTTTGATAAAGGCATCTTCCTGCAAGCCGTTTTTTATCTGGCGCTCGGACGGTGGTTTGAGCCAGAGTGTCGCCTGGCCACCGGCAATGCAGCCATCAGCCTCTAACTGACTTGCGGACTTGGTGGTGACGATCGTGTTGAAAGCCCGGCCACTTACCCGCAGCGCGGAAATTTTTTCACCCAGATCAAACGATGAAGCTGGTTCAAGCCAGTTTGAAAAATTAGCGCGATCTTCCGCGGTTTCCGGTACAGCATATTCTTTTGTCAGTGTACCAAAAACCCGCGGGCTGGCGGTTTCCTGTTTGTCCCAGACAAATAACAGGCTTACACCTGATGTCAGAATTGTGGTGACACCATCAAGTTCGTTTTGCATGATGTCGATTTTTGCCAACGCCTGACGGACGTCGCGCCGGGCTGAAAACCGGGAAAAAACCAGCCAGGAAATGCCGGAAAATACGGCAAGAAATACCAAAATTACGGCGCTAAAGCCCCATATGCCTCCAATTGACGGCACGAACCCCGGAGCTGGAATTAAGGATAATCCTTCGCCTATCCACTGGCTGAGTTTTTTAAAAAAATTGAGGTAGAATGGCGCTTTGTCAGGGGTATCAACGGCGGCAGATGCCACACCAGTACGGTGGGTAAAAAACCCGACAAATAAAACGGCCAATACGGCGTTCTTATGCAGTTGACACATTTGAACATCCGGTCTGTGAACAATGTGCTACAGACCCTCCCCAAGACTAGTGCCACCGAGGGTAATGAGGTTACAAATTACCAAAACAGACTAAAAACGAATCACCACAGGCAGCTGATTCATTTTGGTATACATGCAAATTTCGTAAAGGCCCACACTGTTCGGTATTTTTAAAGTGGTATATGTGAAAAGGGCACCTTGTTAAAGGTGCCCTTTGGTCTTGTTCGAGCTTTCAAAACAGCAATATCTAATAGCGGTAATGTTCCAGTTTGTAGGGTCCATCCTGCGCAATTCCGAGGTATTCTGATTGTTCGTCGGTGAGCGTTGTCAGTTGTACACCCAGGCGACCAAGGTGAAGTCTGGCGACTTTTTCATCGAGATGTTTGGGCAGCACATAAACCTGGTTTTCGTAGTTTGCGTGATTTTCCCAAAGCTCGATCTGGGCCAGCACCTGGTTGGTAAATGAAGCACTCATAACGAAGCTCGGATGACCGGTGGCACAACCAAGATTTACCAGGCGGCCTTCAGCCAGAAGAATGATGCGCTTGCCATCGGAAAACTCAATTTCATCAACCTGGGGTTTCACATTTTCCCACTTGAAATTGCGCAATCCGGCAACCTGAATTTCTGAATCGAAATGGCCAATATTACAAACAATCGCCCGGTCCTTCATGTTGCGCATGTGCTCCAGGGTAATGACATCCTTGTTACCGGTAGCGGTGACAAAAATATCGCCATGGGCGGCGGCATCATCCATGCGCACCACTTCGTAGCCCTGCATGGCTGCTTGTAGCGCACAGATCGGATCAATCTCAGTGACCATAACGCGTGCGCCTTGCGAACGCAGGCTTTCGGCCGAGCCTTTGCCAACGTCGCCAAATCCGCAAACCACGGCAATCTTGCCGGCAATCATCACGTCAGTTGCACGTTTGATACCGTCGACGAGGCTTTCGCGGCAGCCGTAAAGATTGTCAAACTTGGACTTGGTGACACTGTCATTGACGTTAATGGCAGGCATTTTGAGAGTGCCGTCTTTTGCCATGTCGTAAAGACGCAAAACACCGGTTGTGGTTTCTTCGGAAACGCCAACGATGTTCTTGATCATATCGGGATACTCATCATGCACCATTTTGGTGAGATCGCCGCCATCATCGAGCAGGATATTGCTGTGCCAGTCTTTGTCGCCGCTGATACTCTGGTGAATGCACCATTCAAATTCTTCTTCTGTTTCGCCTTTCCAGGCAAAAACCGGAATACCGGCAGCTGCAATTGCAGCGGCAGCATGATCCTGGGTTGAGAAAATATTGCATGAAGACCATCTGACTTCGGCGCCGAGAGCAGTCAGTGTTTCTATCAGAACAGCTGTTTGAATGGTCATATGCAAGCAGCCGATGACGCGTGCGCCTTTTAGCGGCTGGCTTGCGCCAAATTCCTCGCGCAAAGCCATCAGGCCGGGCATTTCTGTTTCAGCTATGGTTATTTCCTTGCGGCCCCATTCGGCCAGAGAAATATCAGCAACTTTATAATCGGTGAATTGGCTCATTCAATTTGTCCTAAATGATCGGGCACATTTGCCCTGTAGCGTACCAGAATATCCGGGTTCAGATACTCGCCTCAAAAAACCACTCTATAGCAGTGGTTTTACCCAACTGCAATATACATATAAAGAAATCTTTATATATTGTTATGTTCAGCTGAAAAGAAGGCGGAAAAGGGTTCAGTTTTCATCGAATTTTCCCTCTACCAGACGTTGGATGGCTGCCAGTGCTTCGGTGGCCTGGCGACCGGAACTTTCCACCAGAATGGTTGATCCGCGCGAAGCTGCAAGCATCATCAGGCCCATTATCGATGTGCCGACAACGGTCTGACCATCGCGGCTTACTTTGATATCGGCATCAAAGATCTCAGCACACTTAACGAACTTGGCGGAGGCGCGGGCATGCAGGCCGCGTTCATTGGCAATAGTGAGTTCGCGCCGCAGCCAGATGGTTTCGGGCGTACTTTCTTCGGTGTCCATAGATTATTTACCCGTCACCCTGAAGCAGCCTGCTGGCGGTATTAATATATTTACGGCCGGCATTTTGGGCATCATCGGCAGCCTCGCTCAAGGTTTTGTCAACACGCACGCTGGCGAGCTTTATCAGCATCGGCAAATTAAGACCGGCAATAACCTCGACCATTTTATTGTCGAGCAGGGAAATTGCCAGATTTGACGGAGTGCCGCCAAACATATCGGTCAAGAGAATAACACCATTGCCGCTGTCGGCTTTTTCAACAGCTTTGACAATATCGGCGCGGCGCTGGTCCATATCATCATCGGCACCAATGGATATGACGCCAACCTGTTCCTGGGGGCCGACAATATGCTCCATGGCTGCAAGAAATTCATCAGCCAGACCGCCATGTGTCACCAATACGAGACCAATCATTTAACACCTTCGTCCAAATTACTGAAAGCCAACGGCCGGAAAAACAGGCTAACGAATTGCCATGGTATTTTCAACAGTATTGCTTGCAAGAAGCGCAACAACGCCAGCCCTGACCCTGGCGGCTGCATTTGTATTGTGAATTGAAACTTCAATCACCGGGATGGCCTGCCCCAGGATGTCAATGCAGGTGTCGGGAAAATCCGGCAATCGGGCAATTTTTTCTTCCTGTTTGAGTTGTACCACGAGCCTGACGGGGCAACGCGATAGATGTTCCACCTGAACAATTCCAAGGCCGCGAATTTCCATTAAACCGGCAATTGATTCTGGCGGCCTGCCAAAAACCTGTGCAGTGGCGTTGTCATACCACAGGCAAACCTGGTCATCTGCGATCAATGTGGCGGTAAGATCGATTTTGCCGATACCGCGCCCACCACTATCAATCAATGCCAAAGCCAGGGAGGACTTGCCGCTGCCAGGGGTGCCCAAAATAAGCACGCCAAGCTCACCGACTTCAACAAAAGTGCCGTGTTTTAGTTCAGAAGTTTCTGCTTCCATAACCGATCCATAGCTTAGCTGACGATTGTGCTGGCGGCCGGTAGTTTGACGTGAAAACTGGCCCCTGTAACGCGTTTGTCATCCTCGTCGCTGATTTTGTTCTCAGCCCATATCTGCCCTTGATGAGCTTCAATTATCTGCTTTGAAATGCTCAGACCCAACCCGGAATTCTTGCCAAAATCGTCTGCTCCGGGGCGATCGGTATGAAACCTGTCGAAAATCTTGACCAGATTTTGAGATTGAATGCCGGGCCCTTCGTCTTCAATGACAATCTCAATTGTATCACCCTTTCTTTTGGCCATGACGGTAATGGTCCCGCCGCCGGGTGAAAACGATTGTGCATTGTCGAGCAGGTTGCGAATAACCTGGCCAAGGCGGATATTCCGGCCTTCGACCACATAGGCCTTCGGCCCCATCTCGTTTTCTTCAATATCGAGAAGGATTGGCCCGGTATCATTGGGCTTGGTGTCCTTGGCAACTGCCACTACCGCCTCCAGTAGCAAAGCCATGTCAACCGGCTCCATTTCCTCTCGGGCCAACTCGGCATCAAGTCGTGAGGCATCCGAGATATCGCTGATCAACCGGTCGAGACGTTTAACATCATCTTCTATGATTTTTACAAGGCGTTGGCGTACGGCTTCATCGCGGGCGAGGGGAAGAGTTTCAGCCGCACTTCTGAGCGATGTCAAAGGGTTTTTTAATTCGTGGGCAACATCAGCTGCAAATCTTTCGATGGCATCGATGCGGCCATAAAGGGCCTCGGTCATTTCGCGCAAAGACCCGGACAGATAGCCGATTTCATCGCGGCGGTCGGTCAGGTCAGGAATTTCAATACGCGCCTTGGTGCCGCCGCGCCGCACCAGCTCAGCGGCGCGCGCCAGACGCTTGACCGGTCCGGCAATGGTTCCGGCAAGCAAAAGCGACAGTAAAACCGTAACACTTGCGGCCACCAGAAATACGCGGAAAATCGCGCCGCGTTCAGCCCGCACAATACTATCAATATCGCCCCCTTCGGTTGACAGCACCAGTGAGCCCAATACGGCACGATAGCGCTGGATGGGAACAGCCACCGTGACAATCAGCTCGCCCTGCTCGTTGACCCGCACCACGCTGGCTTTGCTGCCAGCCAGGGCATTGACTACTTCGGGAAAAGCGCGGCCATTGTGGCCACCCAGTTCGCGCTGCACCGGCAAATCACTGGAGAAAATCCAGCGGGTTATGGTGGCCCATAATTCTTTTATGGAAACAGCCAAAGTTTTTTCTGTTTCAACATCAGGAGGGGCCAGAGGAAACCTTAAAATACTGCCCCGGTTGCGCAGGTTTAAAGTGTCGACAATGAGCACACCATCACGATCATAAATACGTGCGCGGGTTTTTGTCGGTACAATCAGGCGCTCAAGAATAGGGGCGGCGCGTTCGGGATTAATCGGAAATTCAAGACTGTTGATATCGTCTTCTTCCGGTAATGCTGTATCACCGGGCGGTAATTCCTGGAAAAGGGTTGGATCAAAGATTATTGCATCGGTTTCGACAGTGGCTGTTCCAGCGATAGCCCCGGCGATAATTTCTCCCTGTACCAGCAGGCTTTGAACCTTGGTGTCGATCAGGCCGGCACGAAACTGGTTGAGATACAAAATGCCGGAAACAAACAATATAAGCCCGGCAAGATTAAGAACAACAATGCGACGTGTCAGGGACGAAAAGCCGAAGAGCGGTATTTTTCTTCTGATGCGATTGCCCGAGTGTTTCTTGTTCTCCCGAGCTTCCGTTTCCTGGTGAGCTGGAGCATCAATGCGGGTATCTGTCTCCGCAACCATGAAACGTTACATACCCTCCTTGAAGCGATATCCAACACCATAGAGTGTTTCGATGACATCGAAATCATTATCGATGGCCTTGAATTTTTTGCGTAACCGCTTGATGTGACTGTCGATGGTGCGATCATCCACATAGACCTGGTCTTCGTAAGCTGCATCCATCAGGCTGTCGCGACTTTTGACAATCCCCGGCCGCTGGGCCAGAGCCTGAAGGATGAGGAATTCCGTCACCGTCAGCACCACTGATTTTTCTGCCCATGTGCAGGAGTGGCGCTCGGGGTCCATCACCAGCTTGCCACGTTCAATCGCTCCGGCTACAGGCTTGGCATTATTGGCGGGTTCGCGCGATTGTGACCGGCGCAAGATGGTTTTCACCCGCTCAACCAGCAGGCGTTGTGAAAATGGCTTGCGGATGAAATCGTCGGCACCCATCTTAAGGCCGAATAATTCGTCAATTTCCTCATCTTTGGAAGTCAGGAAAATAACCGGAATTTCAGAAGTCTGGCGCATGCGCCGCAGCAGCTCCATGCCGTCCATTCTGGGCATTTTAATATCCAGAATGGCTATATCAGGCGGATTTTTTGAAAACCCGGCAAGAGCTGAGGTGCCATCGGTAAAGGTCTGTATCTGATATCCTTCCGCTTCAAGCGCGATACTCACCGAGGTCAGTATGTTCCTGTCATCATCAACGAGTGCTATTGTAGGCATTGGTATATCCAGTTGTTGTTGGTTCGGCACTTTCCCTAAGGCGGCATCATGGGTAAAATGTGGCGTTAATTCTAAGGCCTGTAGGTGGCAAATACCAGTAAAGCTGATAGAATGCCACAAAATGTCAAAAACCGGAGATAATTAATGCCCAGCGCCAGTGCATCTTCTGAAAACAATAATAAAAACAATGACAATGATATCGCTGACAAGGCTGAAAAAGCCGTTGCGCCGCGCCTTGTTTTGCGCTCGGCAAAGACAGGGGCTATGGGGACTATAGATCAAAATAGCGGGCATCCATATGTTTCTTATGCCACCATTGCCACCAGCATGTATGGCGCGCCGGTATTTTTGACCTCTGATCTGGCCCTTCACACCCAGAACATTCGTAAAGACCCGCGTATTTCCCTGATGGTGCATGAAGCGGGATATTCCGGTGACCCATTGGCGCTCGGGCGCACTTCTTTAACGGGTACGGCTGATTTTGATGTTTCGGTAAGTGAGCGCCAGCGTTATCTCAACCGCAATCCTGAAGCCCGGGGCTATGCCGAATTTGCCGATTTCCACTTTTTTTCCATGCGCATTGAAATGATACATTTTGTCGGCGGATTTGGCCGAATTTATGAGGTTGATCCGGCTGAATTTTTAACAACAGGCACGTGCAGCGATGTGCTCATTGAAGCGGAAGCTGATATTATAGAGCACATGAATTCAGATCATCATGATGTGATACAGCTTTTTGCGACAAAGTTATTGGGTGCAGAGGCTGATGACTGGAAAATGTCAGGGTGTGATATCGAAGGCTGTGATCTTATAGCGGGGGGAAAAACTCTCCGGCTTGCCTTCACCAAACCACTTGAATCCGCAAATAATGTGCGACATACCTTTGTTGAGCTTGCCGAGCGCGCCCGCGCGCTTTAATAGTCTTCTTTTATTGGTAAGCCTACGGGAGTAAAGCAGTGAAACATGTGGGGCCGCATATTGGCCAGGTTGGCGTTGAAAATAGCGGATTTAAAAATCTTAAAACTGTCTACTGGAATCACCCCCCTGAAGCGCTGTTTCAGGAGGCCATTAATCGCGGCGAGGGTAAAATAGCCAAAAACGGCCCGTTGGCGGTGGTCACCGGGTTACATACGGGTCGCTCTGCCAACGATAAATTTATTGTTGAGGATGATACCACCCGCGATACTGTGTGGTGGGATAATGCTGCGGCCATGTCGCCGGAGAAATTTGATCTTCTGTATGAAGATTTTATGGCTTGCGCTGAAGGTAAGGATATCTTTGTCCAGGATCTTTTCGGCGGCGCTGATGCAGCCCACAGATTACCAACGCGGGTATTTTGTGAATATGCCTGGCACGCGCTTTTCATTCGCTACCTTCTGCGTCGGCCTGAAAAGTCCGAGCTTGAAGGTTTTGCGCCAAAATTCACGGTTATAAATCTGCCAAGTTTTACAGCAGACCCCGAGCGCCATGGCGTCAACTCGCAAACCGTTATAGCCTGTAACTATACCAAGAGAATTGTTCTGATTGGCGGGTCATCTTACGCCGGGGAAACTAAAAAATCCGTCTTTGGCATGTTAAATTTCGACCTGCCGGCCAAGGGTGTTATGCCGATGCATTGTTCCGCCAACGTGGGACCGGACAATGACGCCGCGGTTTTCTTTGGACTTTCGGGCACTGGAAAAACCACATTGTCGGCGGACCCCTCGCGCACTTTGATCGGCGACGATGAACACGGCTGGTCAGAAAACGGCATCTTCAATTTTGAAGGCGGCTGTTATGCCAAGACCATCAGATTGTCGGCTGAAGCGGAGCCTGAAATCTACGCCACCACCCAGCGCTTTGGCTCGGTTCTCGAAAACGTTATGATGGATGAAGATACCCGTGAACTTGATTTTGATGATACCAGCCTGACCGAAAACGGTCGTGTTGCCTATCCGATGGATTTCATTGCAAACGGCAGCAGCACCGGCATTGCCGGGCATCCAAAAAATATTATCATGCTGACTGCGGACGCCTTTGGCATCTTGCCACCGATTGCACGGCTGACACCGGCCCAGGCAATGTATCATTTTCTCTCTGGCTATACCGCCAAGGTAGCGGGCACAGAAAAAGGCCTGACCGAGCCGATGGCTACATTTTCAACCTGTTTTGGTGCCCCCTTCATGCCGCGCCATCCAAGTGTCTACGGCAATTTGTTGCGTGACCTGATTGCCAGGCACAATGTCAGTTGCTGGCTGGTCAACACCGGCTGGACCGGTGGCAGATACGGCGTTGGCTCGCGCATGCCGATCAAGGCCACGCGTGCGTTGTTGTCTGCTGCCCTGGACGGCAGTCTCAACGATGCCGAGATGCGCACCGATGCCAATTTTGGTTTTGAAGTGCCGCTGGCCCTTGATGGTGTTGATGCTGAAATTCTTACCCCGCGCCAAACCTGGGATAATCCACATGCCTATGATGAGCAGGCAAGTGCCCTGGTGCAGATGTTTATTGATAATTTTGAAAAGTTTGAAGATTATGTAGACATGGATGTGCGTGAAGCTGCTCCTGTATTGAGGGCCGCTGCAGAATAGACCGGCACCGTATGACAAAAGCCAAAGCCATGGGAGCCGTTGCCGCCGGTCATAAAATTACAGCGGACGCTGCTGCCGAAATGCTGCAAGCAGGTGGAAATGCTTTTGATGCAACGCTGGCCGCTTTATTTGCCTCTTGCGTGTGTGAGCCGGTGTTATCGTCGCCTGGTGGTGGCGGGTTTTTGATGGCGCATCAGGCAAATCAATCCACAACATCTGTTTTGGATTTTTTTGTTCAAACCCCACAGAACAAGCGCGATCAATCCGACATTGAGTTCAAGCCAATCCATGCTGATTTTGGTGCCACCCGGCAGGAGTTTCTCATTGGCATGGGAGCAAGTGCTGCACCGGGATTTGTCTCCGGGTGTTTTGAAATCCATGCAAACCTATGCACGCTGCCGATAGAAGACATTTTGCAACCGGCCATAAAGGCTGCTGAAAACGGCGTGCTTGTGGATGGTTTTCAAGCGCGATTGTTCAGGATTGTTGAGCCGATATTGCTCAATACCGATCACACACGCCGCGTTTTTGCCCCGGATGGAAACCTGCTTGATCGCGGCGATATCTTCAAAAACCCACATCTGGCTGAAACCCTGAAGGTTTTAGGCAAGCAAGGTCCTGATTTTTTCTACAAAGGTGACATCTGCCATACAATCACTGAAATGGCCGACAGGCTTGGCGGACATCTTGGAGCCGATGATTTCAACTCCTACACCACCCTTGAACGTGAGCCACTGGTTCAGCCTTTTGGCAATAGTGGCCGGGTGTTCCTCAATCCCTCGCCATCTGCCGGTGGCTGTCTGATCGGCTTCGGGCTGGCGCTGGCGCAACGGCTGAAAGACCAGGGCGAGGTGCTCGATGGGGTGTCAGTGGCCAAGATTTTGCAGGCGATTGATCATACAAAACAGGCGATTTTCGAGGACCCGGATTTAATGTCCTGTGACGAGACAATCACCCGTGCCATGGCTGATCTGCAAAGCCAGACCTTCACGTCCAAAGGTACCACCCACATCAGCGTTATTGACAGCTTTGGCAATGCCTCAGCGGCCACGGTCTCAAACGGTGAAGGCAACGGCCACATGGTCGGTGAGTTTGGTTTCATGCTCAATAATATGCTTGGCGAAGAAGATCTCAACCCAGGCGGGTTTCACCAATGGCCGTGCGGCCAACGGCTGTCATCGATGATGGCGCCAACTTTCGTTGATCACGGACATGGCGCATTGTCGGTTCTGGGCAGCGGTGGTGCCAACCGCATTCGCTCGGCCATGGTGCAGGTTTTACTGCACATCAAAGCCGGAAAATCTGCCCGACAAGCCGTTGATGCCGCCCGCATGCATGTTGAGGCCGGCAAGATTGATATAGAAGACTGGATGGACAAAACGTCTTTGAAAACCCTGATGTCAGTGTACCACGATGCCTGCCTGTGGGATCAACCCAACATGTTCTTTGGTGGCGTACACATGGTGCAAAGAGCTAAAGACGGTACGTTTGATGGCGCGGGGGACGTGCGCCGGGACGGGTGTTTTATGGTTGTTGATTAATGTAATCCGCCGTTTGCGCGATCTAATCTCACCTCCCCCTTGTGGGGAGGTCGAACGCTGCGTCAGCAGGGTTCGGGTGGGGGTAAAAACCACACCCCCAAGCGCAGGCCTTTGTAATGTTATGACAGGTATGTTTGCGCTGCTCACACATCCAATTATGTTTGGACCCCCACCCCAACCCCTCCCCACAAGGGGGAGGGGCTTGATAAAATCTCGTTAAACCATTTTCATGGGTTTAATCGCGGAAATCATCTGCGGTATAAATCGACATCAGATTTAGCCCGGTTTGGGCAAAGGCATCCTGTGCGCCTTCCAGCCTGTCGACCAGCGTCAACACCGTATCAACCACACCACCAAGCTCGCGAATGGTATCAACCGCCTGCAAGGCACTGCCGCCAGAAGTTGTCACATCTTCAACCACCAGCACCCGCGCACCTTTCAAAGCTTCCACATCAAAAATACTGTCAATGCGGTTCTGAGTGCCATGGCCCTTGGCTTGCTTGCGCACAAAGAAAACATTCTGCGGCTTGCCACGTTGCGCACTAATCGGCGCGATAGAACAAACAATCGGCACCGCCCCCATCTCCAGCCCACCAACAAACTCAAACCCACCGGCATCGCACACCTGCAAGCACAAGTTGGCAATCAGTAAAGACCCCTGAGGGTCAACCATGGTTGGCTTCATATTGAAATAAAACGTGCTTGAGCGTCCCGAGGATAAGGTTACCTCACCACCTTGAGAA
>JAJRTY010000142.1 GCA_024278055.1 Alphaproteobacteria bacterium
GGCCCAACCACCCGTAAAGGTACCCTGAGGGGTGGTTGGGCCGGGGGAGCGGGCTGGCTTCAGGACTTTTGAGTCAGACTCTTAGGTGATAAGACTATAAGCCATATCGCGCGGGCAGGCTTTGATCCCAATCAACGCCCGCTTCACCTATATTTGCCGGGCATTGATGAGGCCACGCACCGAGTTTCCAAGAAAAACCCTGTCGGCGGACTTCAAGTCCGCTAGTGTCAAAATGGCTTCTTTTATCTCTATTTTTTTGTCGTTGAGCAATTCCGCCCGCAACGTGCCGGGCAAAAGACCGCAGGAAACAGGCGGTGTTTTCAAGATGCCGTTGTTCTCAATGAAAACAGTCGTGATGCTGCCTTCGGTAACCTCACCGCGCTCATTGGTAAATATTACTTCATCGCACCCGGTCAATTCCTGCAACCGCACCCGCTCACGGTCAAATAAGTCACGTCGCGTGGTTTTGTGGCGGTATATTAGATCACCGCTATCGATAGTTTTGTCCGAGATCGCAAACACCATTACGTCACTTGCACCAGGCAAAGTAATGGGCGTGTAGGTAAGTGTTAAGCCGCCATCACGGCTCAGCAACAGGCGCACACGCCCGGTCTCCCCCGTGAAAGACGAAGTCGCGCCATCAAGGCAATTGAGCACATCTTTGCGTGTGCATTTAAATTCGAGACTGTTGGCTGAAGTCATCATGCGCTCAAGATGGCGTTCAAGCAGGTAATAGCCGTTTTCCTGCTGCCAGCGCAGGGTTTCTATAAGTTCAAAATCCTGTGTGGGCTTATTCATGACATCAAAAACTTCATTTTAAGCAGGCACTCATTATATTCATCATCTGCGTTGGAATCTGAAACCAGACCGCTGCCAATTCCGATTTTGCCGGTTCCGTCAGCCGCCATTACCGCCGTTCTGATCGCCACATTAAAGCACATGTCGCCATTGGGTGAAATCATGCCGATGGCACCGGTATAGATGCCGCGCGGTTCAGGCTCGAGCTCGCGGATAATTTCCATGGCCCTTATTTTAGGTGCGCCGGTAATCGAGCCACAGGGAAACAGGCTGCGAATTATATGATGCAATCCCGTACCCGGTTTCAATTTTGCCTGAACGCCAGACGTCATCTGGTGCAGCGTCGAATAGGTTTCAATTGTATACATGTCAGGCACATGGACGGAGCCAATCTCGGCTATTCGGGAAAAATCATTGCGCAGGAGATCGAGAATCATCAGGTTCTCCGCCCGGGATTTTTCATCGCTCCTGAGCCAGTTTTTTAATTTTTCATCGGCACCGGGATCTTTGCCCCGCGGTGCTGTGCCCTTCATCGGGCGGCCTTCGATCACCCGGCCTTTGGTACGAATGAAAAGTTCGGGTGACAAAGAGAGAATATTAAATTCCGGCGTTGAAATAAGCCCGCCAAAAGACACCTTCTGGCGCTGGCGCAAGCTGCGGTAAAGTGCCAGCGGGCTGCCGTTAAATTTGAATTCAGCCTTGAACGTCAGGTTCAGCTGATAGATGTCGCCCGCAGCAATATAATCTTTTACACGGGCGAACAGGTCCGTATAGGTTTTGCGATCAAATGTTGCGCCGGTATATTCAAGACAATAGTCTTCATCAATCTGCCCGTGCAGCCAGGTGTCAACCTCGCTTGATACCATGGGAGATGCGCGGTCATAGATCCCCACCCATAGAAGTGGTCCAGACAGGGCCTCGGGCAGGAGACCGCTCAGCCGGTCTTCAAAAAGATACCCCAGTTCATAAGCAAAAAACCCTGTAACATAATGGCCTTGATGGTTTGCATACTCAATTTTTGACAAAGCCGCAGGAACATCTTTTGCCTCATGAGCGCAGATAATTTCCACGGGATCGCTGAACAGATAACTGGCTGCACCGGGCGCTAGATTATCGTCGAGCAGAACCATATTTGGGTGCATGGCCACGTCATCCTGGTGTCGGATAAAAGGATCAAATTATTGTGTTCAGCATTAGTTTTGTTGATATAGGTTTCGAAATATACCAGAGTTTCGAAAGTTAAAAAATTATGTGATCGGGCGCCGGTTGCACAAGTGAACACACCAGATGTGCATATATCCATTGTTGTGGTGAAGTATACATCAAATTCACCCCGGATGTGGGAATCTGGTGGCGCGCGGTTTTAAGAAAATGAAATTTTACACAATCAAATAAAGGAAAATATCATGAAGCGTATTGTTTTGGCGCTGTTTTGCGCACTTATGTTGACTGCACCGGCAGCAGCAGGCGGCATCGGGGTTGTTACGGTTGAGAGCAGTTATTCAGTTGCCGAAACACTTGATCGCCTGACGAAAATAATGACCTCGAAAGGAATAACGATTTTCGCCCGCGTTGATCATGCCGCCGGTGCCAAAAAAGTCGACAAAAAGCTGGCGCCGACACAATTGCTGATTTTTGGCAACCCTAAACTGGGCACGCCTTTGATGCAAAGTGATCGCAAGATTGGCCTTGATTTACCGCTAAAAGCCCTTGCCTGGCAAGATGACAACGGCAAAGTCTGGGTAAGTTATAATGACCCGGCCTACCTCAAGAGCCGCTATGAAATGTCTGACCGTGATCCCGTGTTCATGAAAATGACTGGCGTTCTTAAAAAGCTGATTGGCAAAGCCGTTTCAAAATAATCGCAGGCGCGGGCGCAAATTTACCATCAATTTGCGAAAATGCTGGAGATAGATCGCCATCGCAGGTAAACCTTATCCTTGATTTTGCCACTTGGGCTCATTTGAGGAAATTGCGCGATGAAAACCTGGCTGGAACAACCCGGCAAAGATGCTCCCTGCACCATCATCGGTGAAGTCGCCCAGGCCCATGACGGCAGCCTGGGTGCCGCCCACGCCTATATTGATGCCATTGCCTTGGCCGGGGCGGACGCGGTTAAGTTCCAGACCCATATTGCTGAGGCTGAAAGCACGGCGGCGGAGCCGTGGCGGACGAAATTCAGCCCCCAGGATGAAACCCGCCTGGATTATTGGCGCCGGATGGAATTCACCCCCGAACAATGGGCGGGCCTGAGGCAACATGCACAGGAAAAAGGCCTGTTGTTTTTAAGTTCACCGTTTTCCCTTCAGGCATTTGACCTGCTCGATAAAATTGGTGTTGCCGGCTGGAAAGTAGCCTCGGGCGAGATTACCAATTTCCCCCTGCTCGATGCCATGAGTGCCACCGGCCAGCCATTGATGCTTTCGTGTGGCATGAGTGCATACGAAGAAATAGACGCAGCCGTCGCCCGGTTAGGCTGCGTCCGCGATTACCTCGCCGTTATGCAATGTTCGTCCGTCTATCCTACCAGTGCGGAACATGTGGGTCTTAACCTGCTGGCCGATTTCAAAGCGCGCTACCGCTGTGCTGTTGGCCTGTCGGATCATTCGGCCACCATCTATCCCGCCCTTGCCGCTGTGATGGCGCAAGCCCAGGTGGTGGAGGTTCATGTCACCTTGTCGCGCGATATGTTCGGCCCCGATGTCATCGCCTCCCTGACCCCTGAGGAGTTGCGCCAGACAGTCGAGGGCATAAGATTTATCGAGACCATGAAAGCCAACCCGATAGATAAATCCCTGGCCCTTGACCAGACAGAACCGTTGCGGCAGATATTCCTCAAAAGCGTTGTTGCCTCTACAGACATGTGTGCAGGCACTGTGCTGACAACCCAAAACATCACCACCAAAAAACCGGGAACCGGCATATCCGCCAACCAGTATGACCAGATGCTTGGCAGGATATTGCGCCGCGACATTAAAGCCGACACCCCCCTGGTGCCTGAGGATCTGGAGACATAATGACAAGAAAAAAAATCTGTGTGGTCATCACCGCACGCCCTTCCTATGCCCGTATCCGCACCGCCCTTGCTGCCATTCGCGATGACGACAGGCTGGAGCTGCAACTGGTGGTGGCCGCCTCCGCCTTGCTCGATAAATATGGTGCAACAGTCGAGGTGATTGAAAAAGAAGGCTTTAAAGTCGACCGCCGGGTCTATTCCATCCTCGATGGTGAAAACCTCGTAACCTCGGCCAAATCAACCGGCTTTGGTCTGGCCGAACTGGCCACCGTCTTTGACGATCTCAAGCCCGATATGGTGGTCACCATCGCTGACCGCTTCGAGACCATGGCCACAGCCGTTGCCAGCGCCTATCTCAACATCCCGCTGGTGCATATTCAAGGTGGCGAAGTCACCGGCTCGATTGATGATCGCGTCCGCCACGCCATCACCAAATTGGCCGATGTCCATCTGGTTTCATGCGAAGGGGCTGCAACCCGCGTAAAGCGCATGGGCGAAGCTGATGATCGTGTGTTTGTTACCGGTTGTCCCTCAATTGATATTGCGCGTCTGGTCCAGCAGCAATCCCGGCCCGATATCAGTCAACTGCTGGAAAAAAGTGGCGGCGTCGGCGCTGATCTTGATTTATCCAATGGTTATATCGTCGTGCTGCAACACCCGGTAACAACCGAATATCAGCAGGCCCGCGCCCACATTAACGAAACCCTTCACGCCATAAATGATGCCAACTACCCGACCTTGTGGTTCTGGCCCAATGTGGATGCGGGCTCGGATGGTACGTCCGGGGGCATTCGCGCCTTTAGAGAACAGCATCAACTGAATAACGTGCGTTTCTACAAAAATCTTGCCCCGGAAGATTTCCTCCATGTGCTCATCGCCAGCAAAGGCATCATCGGCAATTCCAGCGCCGCCATCCGAGAATGCTCTTACCTCGGTGTGCCCGCCGTCAACATAGGAACCCGCCAACGCGGCCGCGACCGCGGCCCCAACGTCATCGACGTCGCCCCGGTAAGTGCGGAAATCAAACAGGCAATCGAACAAAACCACGCACGCGGCCAGGCAGAAACCTCAACCACCTACGGCGACGGCCACGCCGCCCAACGCATAGCCGACGTCCTGGCAACAGTAGAGCCGGATTTAGAGAAGCCGGTTGTGTATTGAGCGGATGTCAAAAATTACGCCCTCTCCAACTGAATTGGTTTTACATTTTGTCAAACACGTTGCGCTAAACGTCGTGAAAGTACCAAAGGTCGAATATCTATCCTCAATTGGCACTATGCACCGATACTGGACTCTGACATGAATTAGCCCAACGGCGGGAAAGTGATACAAAAGAAGGTGATAAGATTTTCCGTGTCACCACTTTAGCATGGATCGTTCTTGCTGGCTTCCAGTTCGACGTCATTGGCCTCAATCCAACTCTCAAGTTTTTCGATCAGGTCGCTCCATACCTCATTGTACTCGTAATGGAAGGTTTCCATGCACAGTTCCATTGAGTTGAGATGATGTTCTCCGTAAAGTTCCATCCAGCGGTTTGAAAAGGTTGTTTCGAATTCGCTATGGTTGATCTTCGAGTACCCTCTGCACAGGCCCTCGTAGCTCGGGTGAGCGCTTTCTGACAGGGATGCATACAGGTTCATCAGGCCAGGAAAGCGCTTGTCGCACTTTTGAAGCACCGTAATAATATTGATAGACTTGGGCATCTTTTCGTTATTTCGGCAACCGAGAAGGAGGGTGCTTGTCTTTTTACCCCAAGCATGGAAGCACAATGTGCCATCCAGAACTTGTTGTGTCAGTTGGTTGAGAAAGATCAGTGTAGCCAGTGTCTCGAAACCACTCCGCAACAATATTCGCCCGCCAAGCATGTGCCCTTGTTGATACAGCGAATACGATTGGGTCATCAGGTCGTGCAGTCGCCAGAATAACGCCTCGCGTAATATCCAGCTTCGCATGGGGGCCTTCCACTTGTACGCAACCGCGTTACGGGGCAGCAGGCCCGCGACCGAAATACTTGGAAAAAGTGAGTTTTTCCAATTGGCGAGATTCTGTTCAATACTGGTCGTGTTTTCGGGAGACATAGATAAAATATACTCACGAAAAGATTGGACAAGGCAAGACTTTCATTGTTAATCGCTACGATTCCTTTGTTCGTAAAGGGCTCTAACAAGCTGTTGATGGCACCATCAGATTTGTCTGCAATGGGTAAAATTTCTGCCTAACTCGCATTCAACGTTGATGGCTGATTATTGAGTATAAACTAATAGAAAACCAACACCTGAAACCAAATTAGCCATTCTGTTTCACTTCTCAAAAATGCCGGACGGGATCTTGTCTGTTTCCGAGAACCCGAATGATCAGGATTCTGCTTGCCGAAGGTTGGTAATAGATCGAATGCGCTCGGTATTCATAGCGCAGCAAATTGGGGCTGATAAAGCTGTATTCACTTCCCCAACTCGGGTGTTGGGCAAGCAGATCAAAACGCTCAATCAAGCCATCATAATATTTATCTGCCTGACCAAGCCCATAGTTCAAAATCCCAAAACCATACAGGTCATCCAAATCAAATTGCGCGGTTTTACTAAGCTGGTAGCTTTCCATTTTCTTTCAACCGCTTAAGAACGTCTTGCCTTATATCTTCAACATTTTTATCACTGATGCCACTGTTAAGTCCTTCATCAATCAAGGCACGCAATTCGCGCTCGGCAGATCGTCGATCCTGATCGCGGCGAATCAAATCTCGAAAATATTCACTGTCGTTGCCGTAGCGCCCGGAACTGATTTGGGCTTTAACCCATTCTTCCATTGCATTGGAAATGGTGATTGTTTTTCGCATCATCGCCATAATAAATCTCCTTTATGACAAAATAACATATGACGATAGTATGATGCAAATCATACTTTAAGCCAGAGTTATTCATTCAGATTTAAATTTTGGCAACGAACGTAATGGCAAATCTACCCCCGCGCCAAAACCCAGCGGGCGAAATCGAGGTCGAACTGGTTGTCGATATTGACCACCGTCCGCGCCGTTATCTGCGCGCGGGTCTGTGGTGATATGATTTGTCTGGCCTCGAGAATGGAAGTTCTGTCTTTGAGGTATATCAGGCCGTTGACCATATAGTAATCGGGATTAAACTGGCGGTTTGTGTGTTCTTTGCGATGCTTGTTGTAGTAGGAAAGCGTGCCTTCTTCGCCTATTTCCAGCAGTTTGTTGGGGTTGGCGCTGCCCGGTAATTCGCTTACCGCCACCACGCCATCGCAAGTATGAGTGTTGTAAGTCTCATAAGCTTGAGCGAAATCTTCTGCTCTCCGGCATGGGCTTGTCGGCTTAAGCCAGACGCACAGATCATAGTGTTGCTGGAATGTCTTTTCCGCCAGTCGCCATTCATATTGCCACACATCCAGGGCCAGAGCGGTTGAGGTGGCAAGTTCGTGTGGCCGAAGGGCCATACATTCAGCCCCATGCCTGACAGCCTCATCGGCGATGTCGCGGGCATCGGTTGAAATCACCACCTTGTCAATCCATGGCACTTCCAGCGCCCGCAACACGGCGAGGCCCACCAGGCTGACGCCATCGATCTCCTTCAGGTTTTTACCGGGAAGTCCTTGTGAGCCTCCGCGTGCAGGTATGATGGCGAGGCACTGTGTCATTGAATATCTTTAGCCGTTCAGCTCAGCCGTCACCGAAAATGCCATGGGAAAGCGGGTATGGTTACGGCATTGATTGTCACGATGTTCGTCGTCCCAGTCCATCAGCTCGGGCATGTGTTTATTATAAAACCATTCGCTCATTTCTTTTCGCTTTTCTTCAGGGAAATATTCCAAAGCCTGTGCCCAGCAATAAGCAACGGCTGAAAACGGACCGCCAATTTCTTCGCGCCCGGTGACCTTAAAGCCGTTTTTCTCCATGGCATCACTTAAGCCATAAGGCGTGTAGCGAATAAAGTCATCGGGTGCCTGATGGATCTCGCGCACCAGAGGTTCGAAAATATACAGCGTGCCACCTGGTTTGAGTACGCGCGCGGCTTCGACAAACATTGCGGTTTGGTCCTGCACATGATGAACCAGATTTGGAATCAACAGTAAATCAGCGCTGTTGGCGTCAAGTGTGGTGTCTTCAATGCTGGCGCGGCAATGGGTTTTAACGCCAAAAAAACGCTCGTCGTCGACCATCGGACTGTTGTAGGCGCCGCGTTCATCGGCGCTTTTGGGGCTGCAGTCAACACCGATAAAGTTAAACTGCGAAAACAGCGGGCCGATGAGGCTGTAGCCGCCATAGAGCACACCGCGCTCCATGGTTACCACGGTAGCATCAGGTGCCAGGTCCGAAAGTAACTTTGGAATATCTTTGAACAACAGGTTGAAGTGCGGCCATTTGGTATCAACCTGAAATACGCGTTCTTTCAAAAGGGAGACATGCGCGTCAATTTGTGATGTTGTAGGTTTCATTTTATCTATCATTCCTGATCTCGCCCCGATTAACAATACGGCCAAAGGCTCGCACACAATCGCCAACTGGAAATTGACCATAATCAAATTGCCACTGCGTTGGAACAGTTTTCACCATTCAGCCACCGGCTAATTGATTTTTTTTGAAATCCGGAGGTTTTCGGCCTCATTTCTACTGGTTTTATCGCAGTTGGTAAATTCATGCCGGAATTTCAATTCTATGGTTCCCTTATTGAAAGAACCCTGCTATGAAGGCCGCGTTCGCTGTTGAGGCAAAACTCATCAGCCCATAGGTTCCCTCATACAAGAACCCGACATGTGTCTCTCCAGCCGGTTTTATGGTCGGTGAGCCTTCCAGCGGTCGCAGATTGCTGCACGCATGCGGGTTAAGAAAAAAGGGAACAAGCAAGACACCTTGTCGCGGGGTGGAGCAGCCCGGTAGCTCGTCAGGCTCATAACCTGAAGGTCGTAGGTTCAAATCCTACCCCCGCAACCAA
>JAJRTY010000143.1 GCA_024278055.1 Alphaproteobacteria bacterium
CTTAGTGTCTGACCCGAAAGTCGCTTTCAGCGACATTTTAGTCCTGAAGCCAGCCCGCTCCCCCGGCCCAACCACCCCTCAGGGTACCTTTACGGGTGGTTGGGCCGGGGGAGCGGGCTGGCTTCAGGACTTTTGAGTCAGACTCTTAGAGTGCGTCACTTTTTGATTGGATCGAGAAGTGCTCCAGCTTTTTGTTCAAGCGTGTCAATTATCCGATAACCGGTTTCCACTTATCGGTGACACGCCCTAGGCGGATGTGCGCATGAGCAGGTGCTGCCAGCTGTTAAGGGAGATTAGGTGGCTGTAAATGGCCCCCAGGGCACCGGTCTTTCTCAAGCTGATAAAATCCGCCTCGCCAAGTTCATTCAAGCGGCTTTCATCAACGACTGTGAAATCTTTCAGGGTCAGGGTGCTGTCGTTGGCCAGGCTGAACTGAACCTGGTGAGTGACCAGCAGATCAAAATCGATCAATTGTTTGACGACAACTTCGGTTGCCAGGAAATGACGTTGAAAAAGTGTACAGAATTCCATCGCCTTTTCGCTTAACTCGGTCATTTTGCTGTCATCAAAAAACATTCTGTCGGCATTGCTGCCAATGCGGTTTGATGCCCGGTCAATACACAAGGCATATTGTGTTCCGCCATCCTGGCGCACAAAAATAAACGGATAGCGGCGAACATAGGCGGGGATATAGGTGCCTTGCGCCCATTTTTCCTCAGTGTCCACCATCAGGTTTTCGCCTTTTTTGAGGCCTACGATGGCGACTGAATTGACCTCCTGATCGCCAATGAAAACAATGGGATAATCACGTGCGGCAGCCGGGAATTCGCTGGCGTTTACCGGAATGGCGTTGCTGGAGGCGGCAAATAAAAACGATGCCGATTCGATCAATCCCAATTCCTTGTGGCGCTCAGAATCGAGAATTTCCGGCTTTTCATAGAAAATCGGCATGCCCGACATTTGAGAAGCCTCTTCCGTCGAGCCTTGTCCGCCGTCACTTTGTGTATTTGCTTGATCAGCCCCGTTTGGCGCATCTTTTTCAGCCATCTGATTTCCTTGCACTTCAATTACTTCACAGTAGATACCATTAGACAACTCAACTTATCAACGGTCATAGTAATCTCTTAAACGTATGAATAGTGTTACCAGTGCGTGGTCAGGATAAAAACAGCAATGAAAATCATTCAGATAACCGACAACCACCTGGTAAAACCAGGTGACCTGCTGGATGGATTGAACCCGATTGACAGCCTTGATGCCTGTATAGAAGCGGTTAATTCAAACCAGAGTGATGCAGTTTTTTGTGTGTTTTCGGGCGACATTTCAAACAATGGTTCAGCCGTTACCTACAGGGCTTTCAGAAAATCAGCGGATAAACTTAATCTGAAATATTATGTCATGATGGGAAACCATGATGATCGCGATACTTTTTGCGCAAACCTTCCCCAAGCACAACGTGATGCCAACGGATTTATTCAGCAGGTTATCAAAACCGACCTCGGTCATATTTTATTGCTGGACACCATTGCCGTGGGTCAAAGCTGGGGAGAATATTGCGCATTACGCGGGCAGTGGCTGAAGCAGCAATTGCGCGATGCCGGCACTCAGCCGGTCTATATTTTCATGCACCATCCGCCTTTTGATATCGGCATGGCGTCGATGGACCGGCTGAAGGTCTTGGATATTACCCATTTTGAAGCAGCGATTGAGGGCTTCAGCAATATTCGTCACATTTTTCTTGGCCACGTCCACCGCACCATCAGTGGCAATTGGCGTAACATCTCTTATTCAGTTTTGCCCGGCACCAACCATCAAATAGCATTTAACCTTGATGTGTTCTCGCCAGTGCCACATGCTCTTGATCCTCCGGCCTATGGCATGATCCTGATTGAAGAGGATCAGATCATCGTCCACCCGCATTTTTATTCTCTGAACAAAGACCTGCCCATCCCTGACAACGCGGTTTGGGTTGAAAAGCCTGAACCTAACGAGGAAAAATCATGAGTGCTTTTATTATTGCCGACACAAAAATTGAAAACGCCGAGGAGTATGAAACCTACAAGGCGCTGGCCAAGCCGATTGCGGAAAAATTCGGCGGCATTTATCGTGCCCGCGGTGGCGAGATGGAAATAATGGAAGATGATTTGTGGCAGCCGACCCGCATTGTCATTATAGAATTCCCCGACATGGAAAAGGCCCGCGCTTTCGCCAGTTCAGAGGAATATAAACCTGTCGCCAAAATCCGCCAGGCCAACGCCAAATGTACCTTGTTTATTGTCGACGGCGCTTAGACTTTTTCACTCACGCCTGCCTGCTCAAAGGTTGCCATACCGTTATGTACGCCAACGGCTGCTTTAAGAACCAGAGCTGCAACGGCGGCACCGCTGCCCTCCCCCAGGCGCATGTTCAAATCAAGCAGGGGCTGTTTGTTGAGACGTTGCAAAAGCCGGTCGTGGCCAGGCTCTGATGAGCGGTGGCCCACCACACAATGATCAAGGCCACCGGCCATCAAAACCTCAAGCGGAGCGGCAGCGGCGGTGGAAATATAACCATCCAGCATCACCGGGATGCGGGCCTGACGTGCAGCCAGGACAGCGCCGGCTATGGCTACCAGTTCGCGCCCGCCCAGACAGCGCAACACCTCCAGGGGGTTTTTAAGTACATCTTTATGGCGGTTATGACCCTGTTGCAATACATCGGCTTTAAGCTTGAGACCGGCATCATCAACGCCCGTACCGCGCCCGACCCAATCGGCAGGCACGCCGCCAAACAAGCCAAAACAGACGGCGGCGGCAACCGTGGTGTTGCCGATGCCCATTTCACCGAGAATCAGGCAGTCGGAGTTGCTGTCAACGGCGCTTAATCCGGCGTTAAAACACTTCAAAAAGGCGCTTTCATCCAGGGCCGGTTCGATGGTGAAATCTGCCGTTGGTGTGTCCAGTTCAAGTGCTATGACCTCAAGTTTGGCACCCACCGTTTTGCATAACTGATTAATTGCTGCCCCGCCCTGTTTGAAATTATTCACCATCTGTGCGGTGACTTCAGCCGGGTAGGCCGAAACACCTTGTGCGGTCACGCCGTGATTGCCGGCAAATACAAGTGCCTGTATCTTTTCCAGTTGCGGGCGTTCCCGGCTTTGCCAGGCGCACAGCCATACAGCCAGTTCTTCCAATCTGCCCAGAGACCCTGGCGGTTTGGTCAAATCACCCTGGCGTATCCGTGCCAAGGCTTCGGTTTCTTCATCTGGCTCGGGCAAAAACTGAATCAAATCTTTAAGTTGGCGCAGGTTGGCAATCTTATACATAAGGCTTTCCGGTTTCACATTCTCAATGTCTGTCTATACGACAGGATCCAACCTCTACCAATTACCTTGTTGATTTACATCTGAAAAAAAAGGCACACTCAATTAAATAACATTCACAGTTTGACGAAGGAGCAGCCCCATGGGGTATACGCCAGCAGAAAAAGAGATTTACGACCTTGGTGACAGGCCGGAACCGGGTACGGTGCCGCAAAAAATGCACGCTTTTGTGGTGCGACAGGATCGCTTTGGTGAACCGGAAAAAGCCTGGCAGCGCGAAATTATTGATGTGCCGCAACTGGGGCCTAAAGATGTGCTGGTCTATGTCATGGCCACCGGTATCAACTATAATAATGTCTGGGCAGCTTTGGGCTATCCGGTTGATGTGATTGCGGACCGCCAGAAAAAGGGGGAGCCGGAAGACTTTCATGCCGGTGGATCTGATTGCTCCGGCATTGTCTGGGCTGTTGGTGATGAGGTTGACGACGTCAAGGTGGGCGAAGAAGTCGTGGTTCATTCGGGCTGGTGGGAGCCTGAAGATCCGTGGGTATTGTCGGGCAAGGACCCGATGCTGGCACCAAGCGTACGCATCTGGGGCTATCAGACCAACTATGGTTCTTACTGCCAGTTTGCCCGGGCGCAATCGCACCAGATACAAAAGCGCCCACAACATTTAAGCTGGGAGCAATCAGCATGTTATCTCCTGTGCGCGTCTACGGCCTATCGCATGTTGATGGGCTGGGCACCGCACATTGTTGAAAAAGACGATGTGGTGCTGGTATGGGGGGCAGCTGGTGGACTGGGCTCGCTGGCCTTGCAGATTGTGGCGGCTCAGGGCGGTAAAGCCGTTGGCGTTATTTCGGACGAAAGCAAACGCCAGTTCTGTCTTGATCATGGTGCCGTTGGCGTTATCAATCGCAAAGATTTTGACCATTGGGGCAAGATGCCCGATACCAATTCGCAAGAGTGGGGTCAGTGGATGAAGGGGGCACGCAGCTTTGGCAAGGCCATCTGGGAGGCTGTGGGAGAACGCAAAAGCCCGAAAATCGTATTTGAACACCCCGGCGAGAGCACCCTGCCCACTTCAGGTTTTGTCTGTGACACCGGTGGCATGGTGGTGATTTGCGCCGGCACCACCGGGTATAATATCACCATGGATCTGCGCTACCACTGGATGATGCAAAAACGCCTGCAGGGCTCACATCTGTCGAACGACGAGCAGGCCACAGCGGTCAACCAGCTGATGCTGGATAAAAAGATTGACCCGTGTTTGTCCGGCACATTTTCGTTTGATCAAATCGGCGAAGCTCACCAGATGATGCACGACAACAAACACCCCTCAGGCAACATGGCGTGTCTGGTTAATGCGACGCAGAAAGGCACATAGGTTTTAATAAATCAGGAGTGCTCCGGTCCGGCGTTTGCTTTTGGATTGAGGACGACTTTTGTCCCGATTGGTACGCGCTCATAAAACTCAATAATCTGGTCGTTTACCAGCCGGGCACAACCGTTGGATACAGCAACACCGATGGTTCGGGGGTTGTTGGTGCCATGGATGCGCAAAAATGTATCACCACGCTTGGGCGTGAAAAGATATAGCGCGCGTGCGCCCAGCGGATTACTGATACCGCCATGCTGGCCGCCTGCCCACCTGGCATATTTGGGGTTGCGTTTTATCATGGCATCGGTTGGCGTCCATTCCGGCCATTTCTTTTTTGCGCCAACAAAATATATGCCCGAGTGATAGAGATTGTCGCGGCCAACACCAAC
>JAJRTY010000144.1 GCA_024278055.1 Alphaproteobacteria bacterium
AGCCTGATCCTGAAACACAGTCTCAATGCACCCCTGGCCGGACTGGACACCATAGCGGATGATGAAGAACCTCCCGTGGCGATCCTGTTCTGGAGTTTCCGCATCATGGTGGCTTTGGGCTTTGCCATGCTCGGGGTCGGCGCCTGGAGCCTGTGGCGGCGCTGGCGTGGAACACTTTACCAGGACCGCTGGTTGCATCGTATTTCCGTTGCCATGGGACCAAGCGGCTTCATGGCCGTTCTGGCTGGCTGGGTCACCACAGAAGTCGGGCGCCAGCCGTTCACTGTCTATGGTCTTTTGCGAACAAGTGAATCTGTTGGCCCAGTAGAAGCGCCGGCTGTTGCCGCCTCTCTCACCGCCTTCATCGTCGTTTACTTCTTCGTATTTGGGGCAGGTACATTTTATATTCTGCGTTTGATGGGCAAGGCGCCGGGCACTGCAACGCCGGGCCTGAAGGACGGGCCGACCCGATCCGCAGGCATCACGCCTGCCCTGCAAATCAAACCGGATATCCTGCCCGGCAGAAATTAGGAGCATATCATGCCATTCGATCTCGCATTTATCTGGGCCGGTATCATTGCCTTTGCCATACTGATTTATGTTGTCCTTGACGGCTTCGACCTCGGCATCGGTATTCTTTTTCCTTTTGCCAAAGCCGAGCAGGACAAAAACGTGATGATGAATTCGGTTGCTCCGGTGTGGGACGGCAACGAGACATGGCTTGTTCTGGGCGGTGGTGGCCTGTTTGCCGCCTTCCCGCTGGCTTATGCGGTGGTTATGCCGGCATTATACATGCCGATCACGCTCATGTTGCTGGCGCTGATTTTTCGCGGCGTGGCTTTTGAATACCGCTGGCGTACGACCCGATGGAAAGGCGTATGGGATATAGCATTTGCCGGTGGCTCCACCGGTGCAGCTTTGATGCAGGGCATCACACTGGGCGCTTTGGTGCAGGGGATAGAAATCTCAGACCGCGCTTATTCGGGCGGGTGGTGGGACTGGCTCACGCCTTTCTCGATACTGACAGGTATTGCCGTTGTCAGTGGGTATGCGCTTTTGGGCGCAACCTGGCTGGTGATGAAAACACGTGATGACCTGCAAACTCAGATGCGGCGTTATTCCGGCTACCTGGCGATTGCATTGTTGGGATTTATTCTGGTGGTCAGCCTCTTAACACCGTTTCTCGATCCGGTTTATTTCCAGCGCTGGTTCAATCTTCCCGGCAGTATCTTTTCGGTTGTGGTTCCCTCGCTCGTTGCCCTGGCAGCGTGGCAGCTGTACAGCGGGCTGAAAAATCACGCCCACGATGCAAAACCGTTTTTGTCGGCATTGGCTCTGTTTGTTCTTTGCTTTGTCGGAATTGGTATCAGCTTTTATCCCCACATTGTGCCGCCGTCGCTCACCATCTGGCAGGCGGCAGCACCTGACGCCAGTCTGGAGTTTACCCTGGTCGGTACAGTGATCCTTATGCCCCTGATTCTTGGTTATTCGGCATATGCATACTGGGTGTTTCGCGGCAAGGTTGATCCAAACGAAGGGTATCACTGATGAAAACCCGCACTACTCTGCAACAATTGGGATGGTTTATGGCGCTATGGTGTGCCAGCATTGCAAGTCTCGCCATCATCGCCTACGCTATCCGTCTGGCGATCAATCCGTAGCAGATATTATCTGGCAGTTTTTTGGCACAGTTTTGATACACATCAATGTCAGGCATGAGCGCCCGACTTTAAATATCTGCAACCTGAATGGAGGTAGAAATGTTCAAAAAAATACTTGCTCCCATAGACTTCGCACACGTTGAAAAAAGTAAAGCCATTTTTGAACAGGCAAAAGCACTTGCCGATGCAGACGGCTGTGAGTTGACGCTTTTGAATGTGGTGTTGGAAATCCCCCCTTATGTTGCTCTGGATATCCCGACGGGAACCCAGGACAAAACCATGAGCCAGGCGGAGTTTACACTCACCAGACTGGCAAAAGAAAACGGATTGCCGCCGACAACGAAAATTGAGATTCGTGAAGGTAACCCGTCCAATGAAATCCTGAGGATGGCAGAGGAAATGGAAGCGGATTTAATCATTGTCGCCTCTCATCAGCCCGGACTTGCCGATTATTTGCTCGGCTCGGTTGCAGGCAAGGTCGTCCGCCACGCTAAATGTACAGTTTTAGTATTGCGGTAGAACCCTTCCACCCTAACGGATATTTAACGCATCGCCCTTACATAATACCGGTTGTAAAAACTGGTGGGATAGTGAGCGGCAATGAAACTGATAATCCAGATTCCCTGCTTTAATGAAGCGGAAACGCTGCCGGAGACTTTGTTTGATTTACCGCGTTCGATAGACGGCATTTCGGAAATCGAGTATCTGGTGATTGATGATGGCAGCAGCGATGATACCAGCGGTGTAGCCAAGCGCTATGGTGCCCACCATATTGTGCGCCATCGCACCAATCGCGGTCTGGCAGCAGCTTTCCAGTCAGGCATCGATGCTGCGTTAGCGGCGGGTGCGGATATTATTGTTAATACGGATGCGGACAATCAATATACCGGGGCCGATATCGGAAAACTGGTTGCTCCCATTCTCGATGGCCGCGCCGATATCGTCATCGGTGATCGCCGGGTTAAAAGAAATCAACACTTCGGCCACTTCAAGCGGCGCTTGCAGGTGTTTGGCAGCTTTGTCGTCAAACGATTTTCGCGCACAGATATAACTGACGCAGTCAGCGGATTTCGCGCCATCAGTCGCAGTGCAGCACAAAACATCACCATTGTTTCAAAGTTTTCCTATACCACAGAAATGCTCATTCAGGCGGGAAGCAAACGCATGGCGGTTTGTTCGGTGCCCATTCGCACCAACAATGTTGAGCGGCCATCGCGATTGTTTAAAAGCATACCGCAGTTCATCATGAACACCGGGGTGACGATTTTACGCGCCTATGCCATGTATAATCCCCTGCGCGTGTTCGTTTTGTTCGGTGCTCTGGCTGCCCTGATCGGCACTATTCCCATTGTTCGCTTTTTATATTTTTATGCCATTGGCGAAGGTGCGGGGAATATCCAGTCGCTGGTTATTGGCGGATCGTTTTTCACACTGGGTGTGATCGCCATTATGCTGGGCATTGTCGCTGATCTTGTTGGGCGCAATCGCCAGTTGATGGAAAGCACGTTGCAGCGTTTGCGCAAAATCGAAGATCAGATTACCGCCGGAAATGTTGTTAACACCAATTTCGACACAAATGAAGTTGACGAACCCATCGTGCAAAAAAGAACCGGTACGAAAGGCTAACTCCTTTCATGGTCGATCTTTCAGCAGAAAAAGAAACATCAACACTGGCCCTGAAGCTATCCGGTTTAATTGATAAAGGACTGGCTTTAAGCAAGAACCAGACGGTGAAACGGATTGCTTTTGCTTTGGCAGCATTGGTCTTTGCCGCAGGGTTGATTGCCTCTTTCATAGCCACCCCGGATCTCTTTTCCAACATTAGCTGGACACCGTTCCTGGTTGTCATGTTTGTTGCTGTGCCGATTTCAATCATTCTCAGTGCATTGGAGATGATATTGACCGGCAGGTTGCTGAGGCAGGGATTTTCATTCACACAGGCTATCAAAATTTCCATTCTCGGCGGGGCTGCAAATATGTTGCCGCTTCCCGGCGGCACTGTCGTCAGGGTTGCCGCTTTAAGAGAAAAAGGCGCACCGGTTGCTGACGGCTTGCGGGCAACCGTAATTGCCGGGGCTATCTGGCTCGGCGTTGCTTTTGTTTTTTCCGGATTGTGGATGCTTGGTTTTTCGGTGGTAACCGGATCTCTTATGAGCTTTTTGGGTGCAATTACGCTGGCAACAGGGTTTATCTTTGGCCTCAGGGCTTATTCAAATCCAGATGTATTGTCGCAAATTGCACTGGTAAAACTTAGCGCCACTGTGCTCGAGGCTGTCCAGATCATGTTGTGTTTGCAGGCTTTGGGAATAGTTGCTGATTTCGCCGTCGCTGCAACACTGTCTGTTTCGGGCGTTGTCGGCTCCGCAGTGTCTATTGTGCCAGCCGGGCTTGGTGTGAGAGAAATCGTATCGGCCTCTTTGGCAAGCGTCATTGGACTGACTGCAGCTTACGGGTTTCTGGCAGCTACTCTAAACCGGATTGCGTCATTGACAATCCTGGGTGCCTTAGCAATTGCCATGCCTTTTTACAGCCAAAGGGCTTCGTGAACATGTCGGTCTTTTGCGACCTCAATCGATTTGAAGAAGTTGTTTGATGCCGGTTGATATTTTAAACTCAGACACAAAAAAAACCGACCGGTTAAACCTTTTTGAAAGTGCTGTAATTGCCGGCATTCTTGTCGGCCTTGGCTTGCAACTGTACCTGCTATTCACCCAGAAGATAAACTGGGATGAATTTTATTACCTGGCGCAGATTTATGACTACCAGCGCGGTGGCTTAAGCCAGCCGCTGCAAACCTTTCAGGTCTATCTGTTCGGGTGGCTGCCGCTTCTTGGGGGCACAGAGATTGAAAAAATCATCGTGGCGCGAATGTTCATGTGGATGTTTGAAGTCGGCACACTGTTTTTCATCTACTCGATCACGCGACGTTTTGTCTCGCGCAACGCTGCCCTCATAACGGTTCTTGCCTATATCTCCAGTGGTGTGGTTTTGATCCATGGCACCAGCTTTCGGGTAGATCCGATCGCAGCTTTTGCCATGATGTTTTGCCTGTACGTGCTTATCTGCTCGCGCCTGTCATTTGGCAACCTGTTAAGTTTTTCTATTGTGGCCGCCATTGGCGCGCTGATTACAGTCAAGATTATATTCTTTGCACCCGCCCTTATCGGTGCCGCACTTTGGCGCGTATCTAATGAACCTGCCCCATACAAAACTCTCTCCAGGCTGGCGCTGACTGCTGTTGCAACTTTCATCTGGTACGGGCTTTTATACTGGTATCATCTATCAGCAATGCCGCTTGCCGATACAGCCGTGGCACAGGCTAAAATGTCTGCCGCCTTTACCACAACTTTGATTTCAGAAGGATTGTTTCCACGAGCCGATGCCCTGCGTCAGGGACTGGACCTGTCACGTATTCAGGGCCTGATGCTGTTTTTGGGTGCCGGTATATCATTGCTCGATTATGCCCGCCAGAAAATCAAACCATCCACTTTGATTATGTTGTTCGTTCTGGCCAGCCCTTTGCTCAGCCTGATCTTTTACCGCAATGCTTTTCCTTATTTTCTCCCCTTCATCTTTCCTCCTGCCATGGTGCTGGCGGGTTATTTTGTTGACCGCATCAAAACCATGCGACTGGCAACCGCAGCTTTATGCCTGTTGATGGTTGCCGGGGCTTTTTCGGTCACACTGTCGCGGAAAAATGAAAACATGGCGGTTCAGCGCACCACCATTGAAATGGTTCACCGGATTTTCAAACAACCGGTGAATTATATCGATCGCAATTCGATGATCTCAAGCTTTCCCAAACAGGGGTTTTTCATGTCGAGTTGGGGATACAAAAATTATCTTGAAAAGGGTGAGGCACTTTATGCGCAAGCCTTGAAAGACAAAGTGACGCCACTATTGATAATTAACAGCCCGCTACTGGAAAATGCAGTCGGCCAGAATTCTTTTCAACCAAGGGCTACTCTTCTGCAAGACGACATCAAGGTCTTGCGTGAAAACTTCATCCCTCACTGGGGGTTCATATGGGTGGCAGGAAAGAAAATTGCCGCAAATATCACTCCGCAAGACTTTAAGGTTTTAACGCCGGGAACCTACCGTGTTGAGGCCGACAGACCTGTGGAGATCGACGGCAAGACTTATGTTCCCGGTTCAACATTGAAACTGGTCCGGGGAAATCACAGTGTCTCAGCAACCGCTGCAACCACCCTTACTTTGAGATGGGGAGACAATCTTTTCAAACCCGACACGCAGGCACCCCTAAAACCACTTTTTACTGGGTTTTAGATGATGGAAGAAAATCCCCATTGTTTTGACATCAGGTTTATTACCCGCAAATGGTCGCCCGCTGTTGGCGGCATAGAAACCTACTGTGTGCGGCTTTGTGCTGAAATGGCAAAACGAAACCGTCTGGATATCATCGCGCTGCCCGGCAAAGAAAATGGTGATGCACCCGGCACATGGCAGATGTTGACATTCGGCCTCGGCACCGGCCTCCGGCTACTCTTTGCCAGGCCGGTGCGCATTGTTCACATTGGTGACATAAGCATCTGGCCGTTGGGATGGCTGGCACAATTGCGCCATCGCAACAGTAAAATAATCCTGTCCGCTCACGGCTCAGATCTCAGTTTTGCCCGGCGCAAGGGTCTGGCGGCAAAACTCTATGGTTTTTATATTGGTCTCGGAGCCAGGCTTCTGAGCAAGGCAACAGTGATTGCCAATTCCAACTGGATTGCCTCACTGGCTACAGACACCGGCTTCAACACAGTGGTCACCGTGACACTGGCAACCGACATTAAAGCACCTGACGAACAGGAATTCGGTCCCGGGAAACACAATGGTCAATTGTTTTTTGCCGGTCGCATTGTTAAATCCAAAGGCTTGTCCCATCTGGTCAACACGGTTTTACCGCTGTTGAGCCGACCGCTTAAAATCAGGGTGGCGGGAACGATATGGGATGAAGAAGAAGCGCAAATTCTCAAAAATCCGCAGGTCGAATACCTGGGAGTTCTGGGACCGGACGCCCTGGCCTTGGAGTATGCCAATGCCTTGTGTGTTGTGGTGCCAAGTATTGGTCCCGAAGGTTTCGGTCTGGTGGCGGCTGAAGCAAGTGCCGTGGGTGGTCTGGTACTGGCAGCCGACCACAGCGGGCTGGCACAAACCTGCACTGCGGATGTGGGGTTCGTTGCCGATATTCAGGACCCGGAAGCCTGGGCCAAACAACTGGATACGTTTGCTGGCTGGACGCAGGAGCAGCGCTCAACCTTCATCGGACAATCACAAAAGGTGGCACAGCAGCGGTTTTCATGGGCTCGTGTTGCTGCGGAAACGCGAAACGCATACGGCTGAAGCCGGTTCAAAAAACCACCTGTGCAAAAACGTTTTGCAGAAAAAACAGTCCGATGAAACAGATGAATCCGGCAAGGAAGGGAGTTATAGCCCAACCGACGACAATCTTGCCCAGCAATCGCCAGCGAATGCCTGCCATACCTTTGAAAACGGCGATGCCGACCACGGCACCAACCACGGCTTGAGAACTGGAGACCGGCACGAGTGGAATGGTCGGCAGGCCATAGCTGACAAGCCAGCTTTCCAACCCTTTGGAGGCAAACAGAAACAACACGATGGAATGCGAGGTTACCGCTACCCAGGCGGCAATTGGCGAGATGCGCCCGAGGCTTGAGCCCACGGTCATCATCACGCCCTTGGAGTACGTCAGCACACCAACACTGATGGCCAACGCTCACATAAAAAACAGCTGTTGGGCTGAAGAAACAGTATAGTAACCACCTATATCAAAATCCTGAAAAGGCGAGGACGGCAGGAACACGCCAACCACATTGGCAATGTTATTGGCGCCGAGAGAATAAGCGCCGAACGCTCCGGCTACGATCAATCCGATACGGGTATAGGCATCAACACGCAGTAAATGCAGATTACTCCGGCGTAAAAAGGCCATGGTGAGGCCATAGAGCGGTATAGCGATGGCGGCAGCCAGCAGCGGCCCGGCTATCCAGGTTGTCAAAATTGTAGTCAGGATTTTGGTGTCAGTCGGGGTGCCGGAAAACAGGTTCCAGCCAACAATACCACCAACAATGGCTTGAGTTGTGGAAACCGGCAAGCCTGCCTTGGTCATGGTGTATACGGAAATGGCGGCGGCAAGAGCGGTCATAAACGCGCCCGCCGGTGTGGAGATAGCGCCCAGTTTACCCAGGGTATCGGCGGCCCCGCCACCAGAAATAACCGCGCCCAGGACCAGGAATACTGAACAGATAATAGCGGCTGTCAGCCATGGAAGCATGCGGGTGCCAACAGCCGTACCAAAGACATTGGCGGCATCATTGGCACCCAGCGCCCAGCCCAGAAACAGGCCACTGGACAGAAATATTATGATCGATGGATCAAACTGCACGAATAGATCCTACGCCATGCGCTTGATGGCATAGATGGCCAGGCGGTCGGCAACATCTTCGGCCCAGTTGGCAACTTTATCAATGTGTTCGACAAAATCGCGCAAATGCATCTTGTGTGCCAGTTCCATGTCTGAGGCAAATATTTGACTTTTCAGCTTGGTAGAAATTTTGTCAGCCTCTTTTTCATAAAGCATGACTTTATGATTGTAATCATTGACGGCCAGTGGTGAATGAAAAAAAGCACGCGCCGCCAGAACAAGGCTGTCAACGGCGGCAACCACCATGGAGGCAAGCTTTTTAAAACCAGACTTGAATTCTGCGGAGATATCAGGTTGCTCAATGTGAAAAGCCCATAAAGCGCCTTCAAAGTAGTTGAGCAAATCGTCAAGATTTTCGATCAATCCCAGTACATCGCCACGGGATTCAGGGATGAGTGTATGGGTATAAAGCTCGGTTTCAATGCGTCGGCGAAGACCATCCGCCGTGCTTTCAAGCGCATTGACTTCGGTCAGTTTAGATTCAAACTCTTCGCCGCAACCTTCACGCAAATACGCCTTGATGGCGAGCTTGAACAGGATGGCCGATTCCGAGAGTTTGCTTAGAAATTCATCAATTTCGTGTTCCAGATTTTTAGTGCGACGAAATAACCTAAGCTTCTCCATGTATCGACTGCCCCCGATTTACCAAAAAAATTAAACTGTATACTCTGATATAAACCCAACTGACGGTTTGGGCAACCGCCCCAACAATCACTTTATTAATATCGCGGCATGACGGTTAAGAAAAAGAGCTCTCACCCGCTTACCGAAAAACATAAATCGGGCTGCTCCAGGCCTGACACCCATCTTCTGTGGTAACGCAAATCCACAAAGGATTGTCACCTTCGCTCGATATCTCTATGTCCAGCTCCGTCGACACTTCGTAAGTAGTGTTTTTCTCCGGCAATCGAAAAACACGCAGGTGCCGTTCCAGCCCACCCGCTTCCAATACAATATCATCGCGGCCAATTTGGTTCAGGGCTGCAGAAAGTTTGCCATGGCTGGTCTCGATATTCAGCCGGGCATTTTCGCCTTCTTTAAGCCAGATATCACAGCCGCTGAAATTACCCGTGGTGATGGTTTGCCATGACACGTGGCTATCATCGACAAGCTCGAATTTGCGGTCATGATTCCAGATGTTGATTTTTTTCAAAGTTGTTATGGTGACATCGCTAAATTGCGCATCACAGGTCCAATGGGTCTCGCGACCACGACCGCGATATTCTGCCCCGCAACACAGGATGCGCAGGCGTGAGCCCAGGTCTTTTTCACTGTAGCCATAGAGAGTTTTGAGCACGCGCTTACCGTTGCGAATTTCTATGCGTTCGATGGCCGATTGCGTAATCACATCAAGCTTGAGGGTGACTTTGTCATCGCTGGTTTGAACAATATCGCCCATCATAGCCTCGGTCACATTATGCTCAACCGGGTTATCAAAAAGATTGGGGTCGCGTTCAAACAATGTTGCCGGGGTAGAGAACCTGGCCTGAACGTCAAGATGCATCCGCGCTCCCGAGGTGCCATAATGATGGCGCCTGCGCTGGCATTCGAATATTGCATCGCGGCTAAGTTCATTGGCTAAGAAACAGGTGAGCCCGCCATAAGCACCAAACTCGGATGCGCCGGGAAAACTCGCGCCGGGCCGGCCTTTATGGCCATCACTGTTGCAGACAACGCCGACCCGGTGCCCGAGTTTGAAACTGTCCGTCAACAACCACTCGAACGTGCCCCAGGCGGAATGTATTTCGACAGCGGTTTCGATACGACCGTCATGGGCAAATTCAATATCGGCATAGCGCCCGCCCACGTGCGCATAGACGACGCAGTCTTCATGCTTCAAAGCTTCGAATAATTTTCCGGCATCATTGGCATCGGTTTTTATGTCCGACCTGTCTTCTAAAAGCGCATGGTGAGAGCGGATAATCTGTCGGCCTTCATGGCGGAAAAATACATTGCGATCGCCACCCACAGCCGTGTTGCCGGACCATTCATAGCCGGGAAAAGTTACAAAGCGGCCGTCTTCGAGATATTCGGCTGTCAACTCATTGAGGTGTGCCCAAAAGCGGTTGTTGATCTGAAAATCATTGCCCTGATGGGCACTGACATCCAAAAAAGCCAGGTTGCGGGCGAAGTCAAAATAAGACCGCGCGGTATTTATACCAACGGTCTCCCCGGTCTGACCGTGCAAATCGGCCCAGTAGCCGCCTCTGTCGCCGTTACGGATCAGCAGCGGTGGTGAAGTGGCAACAATTTTCCCGCCTTCATCCACCACCTTGATGCGCAATATTCCTTCCTCTGACACCTCAAGGTTTTCAAAACACATGGACTTGCGCCCGAGGCGATAGTCGATTGTCCCGGGCAAACCTTTGACCGGCAGGGATGTTTGCAGGCGGAATTTCCCGGCAGCGCGATTGCTGGGATTGCCCCATTTGTCTTCGCACTTGAGGCCAAAGACA
>JAJRTY010000145.1 GCA_024278055.1 Alphaproteobacteria bacterium
CGCAATAATGCCCGTGCCAGCAAAACCCGTTGTTGCTCACCACCTGAAAGCGAAGAAACAGACTGGTCAATGAGATGGCAAACACCCGTGGTCGCCAGTGCTTGTTGCACCGCTGCACGGGTGGCCTTAACGGTCAGGGTCATCAGGCGGCTGACATTGAGCGGGATGAGCGGGTCGATGGAAAACTGTTGCGGCACATAGCCGATGCGAAGGTCTGATTTGCTTTTCACAACCCCATGCGTTGGCTTGAGCAATCCCAGAATAACCTTAACAAGCGTGGTTTTTCCCGCACCATTGGGGCCGATCAAAGTGACGATTTCGCCGGTGTTGATGTCAAGGCGGGCACCATCAAGGATTTTCTTTGATCCGATGTCCACATCAATGTCGTGCGCTGATATCAGCGGTTGTGATATCTCTTTATGGTCCACCATGATCTAGGCCGCGCAACAATGGGCGCAGACGCCGGTTACTTCAACCACCGGCTCATCAACGCTGAACCCGGCCTTGCCCGCAGCTTCTTTCAAGGCGTGGGTTACCGCAGGCAATTCAAGCTCACCAACACCACCACAGGCCTTGCAAATCAGCAGTTGCACCGGATTTTCTCCGTGATTGTGATGGCAGGCGATGAAAGCATTGAGGCTGGAAATACGGTGAACCAGACCTACAGATATGAGAAAATCGAGAGCCCGGTAGACAGTTATCGGGGCTGCGCGCTGACCCTGCTTTGCCATCACCTCCAGAACATCATAGGCACCGGTGGCCTTATGGCTGCTGCCGATAATTTTTAAGATAGCCAGACGCTGCGCGGTTAATCGCACACCCGCCTTGATACACAATTGTTCGGCATGACGCACAAGTCTGGCGACACACCTGTGATGGTCATGTTCGGGGGCGGGAAAAGAACCGGATGCCATGAGAGTAACGCCTTTTGCTGCAGGTCCATATGAATGATTTAGCAATGTTATATTATTACATCTTTTATTTAAATTCAAACCTTGATTTTCAACGTTACGGCTGTGAATGTGGTTTGCTTTTAAAAAAAAGAATAATCAAGGCCACACATGAAAGAATTGTACAATCTAGCCTTTGAAACCGATGCCGGAATTGCCTGCCGCGCTGCTATTGGCGTGATTGTGCTGGCCAGCGACAGTACGCTGGAATTTGAGTTCAGGCAGATTTGTGACCTGCCCGGGGTCGGTCTTTTTCATAACCGGATTTACAATGACAATACGATTACACCGGAAACCCTGAAAGCGATGGAAGCCGGTATAACGCAGGCGTGTGATGTTATTTTGCCGGGATGCCCGCTTGATGTGGTTGCTTACGGGTGTACTTCGGCCTCCATTGTCATGGGCGAGGATCAGGTTTTCGAACAGATACAAAAAAGCCGACCCGAGGTTCAATGTACCACGCCGGTAACAGCGGCATTCGCTGCTTTTAAGGTATTGGGTGTTAAGAATATCGGCATTCTCACACCCTATCGCGCTGACGTTAATTCAAAGGTCAAAGGGTACTTTGAAAAGGCCGGATTTAAAGTGCCGGTGTTTGGTTCTTTCAATGAAGAAAATGATCCGACGGTCGCCCGCATCAGCCCAGAATCAATCAAGGCCGCCGCTCTTGAGATCGGCAGGCACCCGAAGGTTGAAGCCGTATTTGTCTCTTGCACTGCTTTGCGGGTGGTCAATATTATTGTAGAAATTGAAGCAGAATTGGGCAAACCGGTAACGTCTTCAAATCATGCTCTAGCCTGGCATTGTCTGCGTTTGGCCAATGTGCCGGATGCGCTGCCATATGGGCGTTTGTTCTCTTTATAGAGTAAGGATAAATCTGAATTCATGACATCTCCCCGGATAAAGGAAAATTTCAGCACCTCGCAAGTGATCCGCAAAACCGTTTGCCAGTCATCGCGCGGTATTGTTGCAGCCCAGCATCGCGTTGCTGCCGAAGTGGGCGCACGGGTTTTAAGCACCGGCGGCAATGCAATTGATGCAGCCATTGCCACCTCATTTGCCATTGGCGTGGTCGAGCCATGGATGAGCGGTCTTGCCGGTGGTGGCGCCATGGTGATTTATGACGTCAAAAAGAACAAAACCCACGCTATTGATTACGGTATGCGCTCACCCAAAGCCCTCAATACGCAAGATTACCCGTTAAGCACCGGCACGGCTGATGATCTGTTTGAATGGCCGCAGGTTGAAGGTGAACGCAATCTGCATGGCCCCGGCTCGATTGCCGTTCCCGGCCTGGTTGACGGCGTGCGCATAGCGCATGAAAAATTTGCCACCAGACCGTGGGCCGAACTGGTGCAACCGGCGGTGGATCTGGCCACAGAAGGCCCGATACTCGACTGGTATTCGTCTTTGCTGATTATGTGTGCGGCCAGGCAGATCAATCTTTATGATACTTCGCGCGAAATATATTTCCGCGATGGTTTTCCGATTATCTCCCAGTGGACGGCAGCGTTTGAAGACCATCTGGATTTTTCGCAACTGGCACACAGCCTGAAACAGGTGGCGGAAAAAGGGCCGCGTGAGCTTTATGACGGCGATCTTGCCCGCGCTATTGTCTTGGACGTGCAAAAGCTTGGCGGCTGCCTTGGTGAAGATGATCTCAGCTCATACCGGGCAACGCTGGTTGACCCGTTAAACATCACATATCGCGATGCAGTAATTTCCGTGGTTCCGGGCCTAACCGCCGGGCCGACGATGGCGCATACATTGGCGCAGCTTGAACAAGCCATCCCCAATCCCGGCGACACCCCCGATGCAACCATGTTTGCAGCTTATGCAAATTCCCTGCAACAAGCCTATGCGGACCGCCTTGCCACCATGGGTGACGTTGAAGGCGGGCGCGGGGAAACCTGCACCACTCATTTCAACGTTGTCGATGCAGATGGCAATATGGTGTCGATGACCCAGACGCTGTTGTCTTTGTTTGGCTCCAAGGTCACCTTGCCATCCAGCGGCATTTTAATGAACAATGGCATCATGTGGTTTGATCCTGCACCGGGCAATCCTAATTCGCTGGGGCCGGATAAAAAATGCCTGATGAATGTGTGTCCGGCCATTGGCCGCAAACAGGATATGTCATTTGCCCTTGGCGCATCGGGCGGGCGCAAGATCATGCCTGCGGTTATGCAACTAAGTTCGTTTTTATGTGACTTTGATATGGGATTGGAACAGGCCTTTCACCACCCGCGTATCGACATGAGCGGCGGCGGTGACGTGGTGGCGGATATCGCTCTTGGTACAGAGGTTCACCAAATGATTGGCCGGGATCACCCGCTGCAACCGGCGCGGCGGCTAAGCTACCCCTATCATTTTGCCTGCCCCAGTGCGGTTAGCCGCAAATCAGGGGAAAATTTCGGCATGTCGGAAATCATGTCACCGTGGGGTGATGCCATTGCTGAAAATGGAGGCGAACTTTGACCCGGGAAAAACTTTTACAAAAAGCCGCGCACTTTTTTGATGACGGCTCTTATGTGGCCGAGCTGGACCGGTGGGTGGGGTATCATACCGAAAGCCAGCGCGATGATCGCGGGAGCGAACTCTACCGGTTCCTGGAACACGAAATACTGCCCAAAGCTGAAGCCATGGGTTATGAATGCCAGATTTTCGACAATCCACTTGAAGGCGGCACACCGTTTTTTGTCGGCAGACGCATTGAAGATGACACGCTGCCCACGGTTTTAACCTACGGCCATGGCGACGTTATTCTGGGGCAGGATGACCTGTGGCGCGAGGGCCTGGGTCCATGGAAAATTGTCACCGAAGGCAGCAAGATTTACGGGCGTGGCACAGCTGACAACAAGGGGCAGCTTTGCATCAACATGAATGCGCTTGCTATGGTTTTAGAGGAGCGCGGGAGTTTAGGGTTTAACTCGATATTGCTGGTGGAAACCGGTGAAGAAGCGGGATCGCGCGGACTGCCGGAGTTTGCTCAGCAAAACAGGGAGCTGCTTAAATCCGATGTTCTGATTGCGTCCGATGGCCCGCGCCTGCAGGTGGAACGCCCGACTATTTCACTGGGCACGCGAGGGGCCATCAACTTCAATCTCACCGTTGAATATCGCGAAGGCGCGCATCATTCCGGCAACTGGGGCGGGTTATTAAAAGATCCCGGTATCGTGCTGGCGCACGCGCTGGCTTGCATAACCGACCGGCGCGGCCAGATTAAAGTGGCTGAATGGCGACCTGAGACATTAACTGATGATGTGCGGGAAGCACTGGAAGACTGCCCGGTGGTCAGCCCCGACAACGGACCCCATGTGGATGTTGACTGGGGGGAGGAAAATCTCACCCCGGCAGAACGTGTCTATGGCTGGAACAGCTTTGCCGTATTGGCCTTCAAAACCGGCATTCCCGAAGCACCGGTTAATGCGATTGCGGGAGTTGCCAGCGCACACTGCCAGTTGCGTTATGTGGTTGGCACGGACCCGGAGGATATTATTCCGGCACTTCGCCGACACCTTGATGCTCATGGCTTTGAAATGGTTGATTTAAAACAGGCCGACAAAGGCTTTTTTGCTGCCACCCGCCTGCCGCCCAAAGACCCGTGGGTGGTCTGGCTCAAAGTGGCAATAGAAAATTCCTGTGGCAAAAAACCCGCTGTTTTGCCTAATTCCGGCGGCTCTTTGCCCAATGATGTGTTTGCCGATATTTTAGGCCTGCCGACTTTATGGATACCTCATTCCTATCCGGCGTGTTCGCAACATGCACCCGATGAACATATACTGGCACCCCTGACCCGCGAGGCCCTGGGGATTATGACAGGTGTGTTCTGGCAACTGGGTAAAAGCGGTGGTCCTGACTTCAAGTAAATTGAACCTAATTGATACGGATCAAAGCAGCCGCCACTGGTCAATGCCACAACCAAGCCATGGAAGACTGTTTGCTTGAATATGCCCGTATGGCGGTACCGCGATATACGAGTTATCCAACCGCCGTGCAATTTCACGGTAGTGTCGGGTCGGACGATTATCGAAGCTGGCTCGGTGAAATTACGCCTGAAAAACCGATCTCTCTTTATGTTCACATTCCTTTTTGTCAGTCTCTGTGCTGGTATTGCGGCTGCAACACCACTGTGCCCAACTCTTACGAACGGGTTACGAAATATCTGCTGGCGCTGAAAACCGAGATTGAACTGGTGGCCAAAAGTGTCAACGACAGGGTCACGGTAAGCCACTTGCATTTTGGCGGCGGAACGCCTTCTTATCTTGAGCCTGAACATTTCGAGCAGCTTTGCGCCTTGCTGAAAAACAACTTTAATTTTCTTGCCGACGCAGAACTTGCGGTTGAAGCCGATCCACGCACCTTGTCACCGGAGATTATTGCGGCTTTTTCAAACTGCGGGATTTCGCGGGTAAGCCTGGGCGTTCAGGACTTCAATCCGAAAGTTCAGGCACTGATCAATCGCATTCAATCACAAGACATGGTGGCGCGATGCGTCACCCAGCTCAGGGTCAAAAATATCACGGCCATCAACTTTGATCTCATGTACGGGCTGCCGGGACAAAGCGTTGAGACGGTTAAACAATCAGCTGTAACCGCCGCCCGAATGAAGCCGGACCGCATTGCGGTGTTTGGCTATGCCCATGTGCCCTGGTTCAAAAAACATCAACGCGTTATTCGCACCGATCTGCTGCCCGATATCGAGCAACGGATGGAACAGGCCGATATCATTGCCCGAACGTTGCAGGAAAATGGCTATATTCGCATTGGTTTTGATCATTTCGCCCAGCCGGAAGACCCGCTATCAATTGCGCAGACACACGGGCAACTACGGCGAAATTTTCAAGGTTACACCACAGATATTGCCGAAACGCTTATCGGCTTTGGCGCATCTTCAATCAGCACCATGCCGCAGGGTTATTGTCAGAATTCGCCACACCTCGGGCAATATATTTCGCAGCTTGAAAAAGGGGAGTTTTCCACCATACGCGGTCTCGCCTTAAGTGACGAGGACAAGCTCAGGCGTGATGCCATCAATACATTAATGTGTCATTTCAACCTTGATCTGGCCCAGGTCTGCCTGAATAATCATAGTCCATGCACTGCTTTGGATGACAGTTTGCCAGCGCTCAGGACATTGGAAACGGACGGTCTGGTGCAGCTGGAAAACCGTCTGGTCACGGTCACATCTGAAGGCCGGCGATTTATTCGCAATATAGCGGCGTGTTTTGACCAGTATCTCCAGACGGATAATCAAAAGCACTCTCTGGCAGTTTGAGTGTATCTCCCCCGTGTTTTTGTGTTTATGATCCATGCGGGTTTGACGCAACTGCATGAAGGATCGTCATGGCTAAGAAAATTGTCGTTATCGGTGCCGGTATAATCGGAGCTTCAATTGCCTATCATCTCAGCGCAAACGGAGCTGATGTGACAGTGATTGAAAAATCAGCCCCGGCGAGCGGTGCAACAGCCAAATCTTTTGCCTGGATCAATGCTCATTTTGCCGAGACGGATGAGTTTTTTGCACTGCGAATGGCAAGCATCGCTGCCTGGCATACTCTCGAAAAAGAAATTGATCATGCTGACTTTAAAGTCCGCTGGGGCGGCAGCCTGGGCTGGGGCGACAATACCGAAGACCAAACGGAGCAGATTCAAGTTCTTGGAAACCTTGGTTATCGCGTGGAAATGATTAATCCTGCTGAATTTTCGACACTCGAACCAGCACTCAGGCCGCCTGATGGCACTTGCCTTCACGCTCTCGATGAAGGTGCCATTGATCCTGTCAGAGCCACCAGGGCCCTGCTGCAGGCCGCGGCCGGGCTCGGCGCCAGAATAGTCTATGGTTGCAGTATCAAACATCTGTTGATGCAGAATAACCGGATTACCGGTGTTGCCACACCCTTTGGCGAGATTGCCGCTGATGAGGTTGTGGTCGCTGCCGGGGTTTGGAGCCAGGGCCTGGTGGCAGACGCCGGGGTTGGCCTGCCCATGGATAATTCCTACAGTATTATTGTGCGCACCACACCGGCTGAGCCGCTGATTTCGCGGGTCATTCTTTCGCCCGATGTGCATTTTCGCCAGGATCTGGATGGGGCGGTAATCTTCGCGGAAAGTTTCAGTGGCGGTGAAATTGGCGATGATCCATCAAAGACTGCCACCAGAATACTGAAACTGCTCCAGCACAGGGTGCCCGGCCTCAGGCGCACCGGGATCGAAAATATCTTTGTCGGCAATCGTCCCATTCCTGCGGATGGCTTTCCGGTAATCGGGCGTGCATCGGGTACTCAAGGGCTTTATCTTGCCAGCATGCACAGCGGCATTACGCTGGCGCCGATCGTCGGCAAGCTGGCTTCGCAGGAAATAATGTCCGACAGGCAATCTGATTTACTTGCACCTTATCGCCTGTCGCGTTTTCAATAATTACATCACCAGGCGCGGCAAATCAGTGATACCGACATCATGTCCTGCCTGATTGAGCAAAGTGCTCAACTGGCCACGATGATGGGTTTGATGGTTGAAAATCTGCGAGACCAGCAGCCACACCGGCTGGATGCGCTCAACACCGTCAAGCGATGCAGTCCAGGCCATCTCCGTTGACAGCCAGTCATCGTTCAACCTTTGCGCCCACCGGCAAATATCTGCATCAAGGCTAATCCGGGCTATTGCCATTTCTTCGAAATCAGTAAAAAGCTCGTTACCGATTTTTACAAGCGGGTAATCTTTGTCAGCCAGCCGGTTCATCCATGCCCGGTCACCGAGGACAATGTGATCGAGAGTGCCGTGGATGGATTTGAAATAGGCCCCGCGATCCTGTTTTCTGTCATCATCGGGAATTCGCGAGCAGATGTCGTAAATTCTCTGATTCATGGTCTGATTGTATTGGGCAAAAGCCTGATATTGAGCAGACAGGGTCATCGGCCTAAACCGCCAGATACTCGTTGCGAAGTTCTTCGCTGTCCAGCATTTCCTGAGCAGAGCCGCGAAAAGCGATTTCGCCGGTATCAAGAATGATGGCCTTGTCAGCAAGCCTGAGAGCAGCGACAGCATTTTGCTCCACCAGAATTGTGGTAATCCCCAATTCCTTGATGTTTTGCAGGATGCGTTCTATTTCCTGAACAATAATCGGGGCAAGACCTTCATAAGGCTCATCAAGCAACAGCAGTTTAATATCGCGCGCCAGTGCTCGCGCAACCGCGAGCATTTGCTGTTCACCGCCGGAAAGGGTTGTGCCTTCCTGCTGGCGGCGCTCGGCTAGACGGGGAAAATGATCATAGATTTTTTCCAGCGACCAACCGATGGGTTCAGCAATCTGGGCCAGCTTGAGGTTTTCCTCAACACTTAAGCCGCCAATGATACAACGATCTTCCTGCACCAGAGCCACCCCCAACCGGGCGGCTTCAAACGAGGGCTTTTCATGCAAAGCATGGCCGTCCATCCAAATTTCGCCGCCATGCAGAGAGGGATCCGCCATGCGCGCAATCGTGCGTAAGGTAGAGGTTTTACCTGCACCATTTCGACCCAGCAGCGCCAGGATTTCGCCTTCCTCTAAATCAAAACTCACCCCCTGCACAATATAGCTTTCGCCATAGTAGGAATGGATATCATTTACGGAAAAAAACGGTTTATCACTCATGTTTCGGTACTGCCCAGATAAGCTTCCTTGACTTTAGGATCGTTTTTAATGTCCGCAGGATTACCGCTGGCTATAATTGTACCACGCGCCAATACAGAAATTGTGGTTGCCAGTGAAAACACTACATTCATATCATGCTCAATAATAATCTTGGTAATACCGCGCTCACCGATCTTCTTGAGCAAATCGACGGTATTGTTGGTATCATACCTCGACATGCCAGCCGTTGGCTCATCAAGGAGCAGCAATTTTGGACGCTGAATCAGGCACATTGCCATCTCCAGCCGACGCTTGTCGCCACGTGACAGGCTTGAACAGATTACATTTCTCTGTTCCGACAGACCAACATCTTCAAGTATGCTTTCGGCTTCATCACGCACTTCAGATCGGTTCCTCACCGCCTGCCACAAGTTCAGCTTAAAGGCTCCGTCAGCCTTGGCAAGCGCCGGGATCACAACATTGTCGAGCAAACTCAGATCATCAAAAATTTCCGGAGTCTGAAACACGCGTGCCACACCGACCTGATTGATTTCATGTGGTTTAAGCCCCAACAGGGATTTTCCGTTTAACATCACTGAGCCGGAGTCCGGTGTCAGGCGTCCGACAAAACAGTTGAGCAATGTGGATTTACCCGCACCATTTGGTCCGATAATCGCATGCACCGAGCCTTCCTCGACTTCCAGATTGAGCGAATGCAAAGCGCGCAGGCCACCGAAGTTTTTATTGACGTCTTTGACTTCCAGAATAGCCATTGCTTATGCGTCCCCATCTTCGGTCTGGGATTTTTCAGTTTGTGGCTGCGTCTCTTTTTCCTACTGAAAAGACTGCCAATTTTCGAAAATCCCTGCATCAGGCCTCCGGGCAGGAAGATTACGATAAACATAAACAAAAGACCCATGGTCAAGGGCCAGCCGGGGCCGACAAACAGGCTGGTTATGGCGACAACCAGATTCTGAAGGGTTTCAGGTAAAAAGGAAAACATCGACTGCAATATATTCTCGTTGATGGCAGAGAATATATTTTCAAAATATTTGATCAGTGTCGCACCAAGGAAAGGACCTAGCATGGTGCCCGCACCGCCAAGAATAGTCATCAAAACAATTTCGCCCGACGCTGTCCACTGCATGCGTTCGGCACCGGCAAGCGGGTCAGTGACGGCCATGAGGGAGCCTGCCAGACCTGCATACATGCCGGATATTACAAAGGCAGCGAGAAGATAGGGCTTGGTGTTGATGCCAGTGTAGTTCAAGCGGTTTTGATTGGACTTAATCGCTCGCAACATCATGCCGAAATTCGATCTTGAAATACGCAAGGCAATGAAAAAGGCGATTATCAGTAACACGGCGCTAAAATAAAAACCCGGATATCCGCTCATTTTCAAACCAAACAGATTGGTAATCGGTATGCCCTCTTCGACAATACCCAAAGCCTGGTCAACCCAGCGCAAGTCTTCATCAACCAGCCTGAGTACGTAATCAGGGCCGCGATCGGCTGGTGCGAGGTGACGTACCTGCAGGCCGGTTTCACCATTGGTGATCGGGCTCAAGACCGAATAGGCCAGATTATAAGACATCTGGGCAAATGCCAGGGTGATGATGGAAAAATATATACCCGAACGGCGCAAGGAAACATAACCGATCAACAGAGCAAATAATCCGGCTACGATCAAAGAGAACAGAACGGCAGGTATTACGTTCATTGTGAACAGCTTGAATATCCAGACGGAGGCATAGGAGCCGACACCGAGAAAAGCTGCATGTCCGAAAGACAAATATCCCGTAAGGCCAAATAGAATATTAAAACCAATAGCAAAAATTCCAAAGATGGCGAATTTCTGCAACAGATCAGGATAACCGGCACCAATCGGAGCCAGGGTGATTGGCGCGGTAAGAACGACTATAGAAAACATAATGAGCAGCAACCAGTCACTGCGGGCGGATTTACCTGACATCGTTTTAATCCTCCATCACGCCCTTGCGGCCCAACAGGCCACGAGGCAAAGTCAGCAGAATAACGACGGCAACAAGATAAATGATGATCTGGTCTATGCCGGGAATTATGCTCTTGATTTCATTCATCGAGGCGAAGGACTGCAAAATGCCAAGCAGGAAACCTGCGGTGACCGCACCGCCGAGCGAACCCATACCGCCAACGACAACGACGACGAAAGAAAGCACCAGAAACTGCATGCCAATGGCATAGTCCGGCGGGTAGATGGGCGTATACATGGCACCAGCCACCCCGGCAACCACGGCTGCCAGACCGAAAACGACTGTAAAGCGTCTTTGAATGTTGATCCCCAACAGGCCGACCGTATGGCGGTCAAACATGCCGGCACGCACGACCATGCCATAGGTGGTAAATTGCAAAAAGGCAAATACCATAAAGATTACAACAAGGGAAAATCCGAAATATACCAATCGCCACCAGGGATACACAACGGTCTCACCTATGCCGAGCCAAAGGCCTATATTGGCACTGCCAGAGACAATATCCGGGGCTGTTTGAGGTATCGGATTTGCACCAAAAAAATGTTTTATGATTTCCTCAAGCACAATAGCCAGTCCGAAGGTAACCAGAATCTGGTCAGCATGAGGTCGATTATAAAAGTACCGGATCAAGCCGCGTTCCATGATGATGCCGACCAGCAGCATTATCGGGATTGTTACAAGAACGGAGATCGGAACGGAATAGTTGATTAAAAACGTTCCAAATTCCCCGAACCATGTCTCGACATACGGTGTCCTGATTTCTATAGGTGTGCCCCAGGCGGTTTTCTTTGTCGGGTCAAGTACGACCTGTTGCAGGGAGACCAGCCGGTTGAAGGCAACCGCACAAAACGCACCCAGCATAAACAAGGCGCCATGAGCAAAATTCACCACACCCAAAGTACCAAATGCCAACGTCAGCCCCAGAGCAATAAGCGCGTAGGCTCCGCCCTTATCAAGGCCATTTAAAACTTGTAGAAAAATCGCATCCATTACCCGCGCCACCCCGGCCAAACATATTTGTTGTTTGTTAGTAGAGAACAGGCCGTTCCAGAGAAAAAGTCAAGAACGGCCTGTTCATTTCATAGTGATAACTTTAGCAAGGCTTGGCGTTAACCGGGCCTAAATTGCCACCCATGATTGAAGCATCGTACTCAACCTGGGCACGCGGGGTAACTTCAACAACTTCCAGAAGGTCAAACTGGGAAGTCGGGTTTTGGTTGCCGCGCACCACCAGAACATCTTTAAAGCACTGATGATCTTCAGCGCGATATTCTGTTGGGCCATTGCCAAGACCGTCAAACTTGAAGCCTTCAAGAGATTTGACAACACCCGTTGGTGAAAACGTACCAGCCAGTTCGCAAGCGTTGGCATAGAGCAACGTTTGCACATAACAGGTATGGGCAGCCATTGACGGAGGTGCGCCATATTCAGCACCAAAGCTTTTGACAAAAGCGGCTGAGCCTTCGTCTTTCAATGACCAGTTCCAGTTGGTTGATCCCAGAATGCCCTTGATGGCATCACCGGCACCCTGAGCCATCAGACGTGAGAACAACGGCACAACGATTTCGAAGTTCTTGCCATTGACCTGTTTGTCACGAAGACCAAACTGAACCGCCTGGGTCAGAGAATTGACCATGTCTTTGCCGTAATGGTTGAGGATCAACACGTCGGCACCGGAGTTCAGAACGGGCGTGATGTACTGCGAGAAATCGCCCGCACCAACCGGTGTTTTAACAGTTTTGCTGGTTTTCCAGCCAAGGGCTTCGGTGAAGTCCTTCATGGATTTTTCCTGAGACCAGCCCCAGGTGTAATCGGCTGTCAAATGGTAAGCGACACGATCTTTACCATACTCGTTTTCAAGCACTGGCCCAAGGGCTGCGCCTGACATATAGGTGTTGAAGAAATGGCGGAAACCGTTGGCGCGTTTGTCCTTGCCTGTGGTGTCATTTGAGTGAGTGAGACCGGCCATGAAGATAATGCCGGCTTCCTGGCACAGACCCTGAACCGCAATCGCCACACCAGAGGATGAACCACCGGTAATCATCACAGCACCATCTTTTTCGATCATGCGCTTGGCAGATGCACGCGCGGCATCTGATTTGGTTTGTGTGTCACCGGTAACGAAGGCAACTTTTTTGCCTAAAATACCGTTACCCTTCAGAACCGAAGGTTTAAAGGTATTCATCATACCGCCATCACCTTCACCATTTAGATGCTTTACAGCCAGTTTATAGGCCCGAAGCTCATCGGCGCCCTCATCGGCATAAGCACCGGTCTGCGGCACATTGAAACCCAATGTGACTGTAGAGCCGGTTGGTGTATTACAAAATTCGGCGGCACTGGCACCGGATGTAAAAAACATTGGTGTTGAAGCAACAAACGCTGATGCAGCGCCTGCTTTCAAGATGCTCCGGCGTGAAAAATCATTAAATTTATCAGACATATTCTTTTATTTCCTCCCGTCTCCCAACCCTGCTAACAAAAAGGATTGTGAGTACAAATCATAATCCATGTCTGGCACATAAAAGCCGCACCAAACAACAATTAGCCTGTATCCGCCTGATCAGTTCTGTCGAGCTGACCCACACGGATATCCAAGAGGACTTTAATATCGGAAGGAAATTCTGACCATTGGACAATGGGCGATTAGACTAAAGTATATGTCCGCAATGCCCGGTCCTTGAGCCTGCCGCACCGTCCCGGCCTTGAGCCACTACTGTCCGGTTAAATTCCAATCTACCTCCCTCCTCCTTGTGGGGAGGGATTGAGGGTGGGGGTTAAAGATGTCATGCATGTGCCCGGCACATTCATAAAAACATTAACAAACAAAAGCTTACAAGAACTCACGCATAAGAGAACCCCCACCCCAACCCCTCCCCACAAGGAGGAGGGGCTCGATAAATCTTCGTTTGCCAATTATATCGGGTTTTTCAAATTCGGCCTGTCGTGTTGAAAACAGATTTGAACATTCCATCGATTACCGTTTAACCGGATAGTAGTGACTCTGAGTCGGGACGGTGCGGTAGATTGGGGCTGACCCGATCAATTTCAACTAATCTGATTCCGGCTCAGGCCACACGCGCCTGCTTTTTGCGCTCATGTTCCTTAAGGTACTTCTTGCGTATCCTGATTGTCTTGGGCGTGACCTCGACCAGCTCGTCATCATTGATGAACTCCAGGGCATATTCCAGTGTCAGGGGAATGGGCGTTACCAGAACCACGGCCTCATCGGTGCCGGCGGCGCGAATATTGGTCAGTTGCTTGCCTTTGAGCGGATTTACCATGAGATCATTGTTGCGGGCATTGATACCGATTATCATACCTTCGTAGACGGCTGCATTATGGCCGATGAACATGCGGCCGCGCTCCTGCAGATTGAACAGGGCAAAAGCCACTGCCTTGCCGGTGGCCATGGAAACCAGGGTTCCGTTTGAACGGTTGCCTAAAGTTCCGGCAATCCTGTCACCGTAGTGATCAAAGGCGTGATACATCAGTCCCGAACCCGATGTGGCGGTTAAAAATTCCGAGCGAAGACCGATAAGCCCGCGGGTTGGAATAAGATAATCGAGGCGGACGCGGCCCTTGCCATCGGATACCATGTCACGCAGATTGCCTTTGCGGCTCCCGAGCTTTTCCATGATGGCACCCTGGTGCTCCTCCTCCACATCGATGGTGAGGGTTTCCCACGGCTCTTTCATCACGCCATCAATCTCCCTGAGAATGACCTGAGGCCGGGAGATTGCCAGTTCATAGCCTTCGCGGCGCATGGTCTCGATCAGAATTGACAGATGAAGTTCACCGCGACCTGAGACTTTAAACTTATCAGGGTGTTCCGTCGGCTCGACTTTCAGGGCGACATTATGGATGAGTTCCTGGGCGAGACGGTCGCGCAGATTACGGCTGGTGACATATTTGCCTTCCTGGCCGCCCAGAGGACTGTCATTGACCTGAAAAGTCATGGAAATCGTCGGCTCGTCAATGGTTAGTTGTTCAAGCAGTTCCACATGTTCGGGATGGCAGACTGTTTGCGAAATTTTTAGACCATCAATACCGGTAAAGCAGATAATATCACCGGCAGACGCCTGCTCGCGCTCAACACGTTCGAGACCGTGAAAGCCGAAAATCTGGAGTATTTTGCCACGTTTTTCTTTGACATCGTTGCCGGCAACAATCACCTGCATATTGCGTTTTATGACGCCGCGCTTGATGCGGCCAATGCCGATAACGCCGGTGTAGCTGGAATAATCAAGCGAAGAAATCTGCAATTGCAACGGGCCATTGAGATCAACATCGGGAGCGGGCACATGTTCGACAATGGTTTCAAACAGTGCTTCCATATTATCCGTCGGTTTTTCCAGATCCGTTGTTGCCCACCCCTGCAGGGCGGAGGCATAAAGCACAGGAAAATCCAGTTGTTCTTCGGTTGCACCCAGCCGGTCAAACAAATCAAACGTCTGGTCTACAGCCCAGTCAGGTCGGGCAGAAGGGCGGTCAACCTTGTTGACCACGACAATTAGTTTAAGGCCCTGGGCAAGTGCTTTTTTGGTAACAAACGTGGTCTGGGGCATTGGGCCTTCGACCGCATCAACCAGCAAAAACACCGCATCAACCATAGACAGAACGCGCTCAACCTCACCGCCAAAATCCGCATGTCCCGGGGTATCAACAATATTGATATTCCAGTCTTTCCATTTAACAGCGGTGTTTTTGGACAGGATGGTAATGCCGCGCTCTTTTTCCAGATCATTGCTGTCCATCACGCGCTCAACCGTCTGGCCTCTGGTAGCAATCGTGCCTGATTGCTTGAGCAATTCATCCACCAAAGTGGTCTTGCCATGATCCACGTGGGCAACAATGGCAACGTTTCTCAGCATTTTAGTCGTATCGGTCATCAATAATCCTCAAGCGTTCCTGACCCTCCCAAATAGAGCGTCAGGCGCTAATATCTCTTAAATAAATCCGGGTTGCGGGTGCGGACTGGCCAAATTGGCAATTTTTCCGCATATATCCAGTGTTATATCACAAAAATATAACGCTGCTTATCCTGAATTACTCATATAGTGAAGAAGAAACTTGAAACAAGCGTTATAAATGAGAGTTTAAGTATGCCGCGCCTATGGATAGCCTTGATTTTTCTCCTGATGCAGGTTGCAAACGTTCAGGCCAAAAGCCCATTGATAGCTGCCGCCTCAAGTCTGCGATTTGTGATGCCCGAGCTTGAGCAGGCGTTTATAGCCAGTGGTGGCGTCAAATTAAGGATCAGTTTTGGCTCATCCGGCAATCTCAGTCGTCAAATACTCCAGGGCGCTCCCCACGAGCTGTTCCTGTCGGCAGATACATCTTATGTGTCCGCCTTGATTGACAAAGGCCTGACAAAAGACCGGGGCGAAATTTATGCCTATGGCCGCATCGCTTTCATTACCGCAAAAATTTCAAAAGTTGGCGCGGACAGCCAATTAGACGGCCTCAGATCAGCACTCGTCTCCGGCCGCATCAAACGTTTCGCCATTGCCAACCCGGAGCACGCGCCATACGGCCGTGCGGCGAGACAGATTTTGGAGAAGGCCGGCTTGTGGAAGCAAATCCGACCCCTGCTGGTGGTTGGGGAGAATGTCTCACAGACGGCCCAGTTTGCCACGTCATCGGCGGCCCAGGGCGGCCTGGTGTCTTACTCTTTGGCTCTGGCGCCAGTGCTAGCGACAAAGACCAAACAGGCACTGGTGCCATCGTCCTGGCACCAACCCATAAAACACCAGATGGTTTTGCTCAAAAATGCGACCCGGGAAACCGTGGGTTTTTATAAATTTATGCGCTCACCCCAGGCTCAGGAAATTCTGATGCGCAACGGATTTTCAAAATATTAAAACCATTCCTTGACTCCGTACTATAGTACAGATTCTAAATTGACATCCGCATAGCCTCTTACTGAATCACAATGAGTTACTGCAAATGAGAAATTTATTTTTAGGGGCGGCCCTCATTGTCACCATGGTGGCTGGCGTCACCACACCGCTTCTGGCCCACGGGCCTTTGTTCAGCCCGGCGCCGGAAACAATCTTTAAAGGCGGGACACAAGTGAGCCTTGGCTTTGATAGCCAGAAAGTCACCGGCGCTGGAGTAAGGCAAAAGGAATATAATTCCACCATTAAAGCGAACTATGGCCTGACAGCGGATTGGGAAATCGGAATTGAGGCTCCTTATTCCTGGAAGCAGCAAAATGGCGCCAAGGCCAACGGTTTTGGTGACATTACACTCGATACCAAATTTCAGCTTTGGGGGCGCAATCTGCCTTCCGCGCAATATAAGGCAAGCGCATTGCTCAAGGTGAAACTTCCGACCGGCAAAGATAACACAACACCACGGCTGGGCAGCGGATCGACAGATGTTACTGCCGGGCTGGTAACAGGATACGAATCACGGCGCTGGTACTGGTTTGCCAGCGGCGTTTACAAGATAAATGGCGAAGGTGCGGGCAACCTCACCAAGGGTGACCAGCAGTCTCTCAATCTGGTTGGCGGCATACGCCCGGTGCTTAGTAATTACAAAGAACCTGACACGGTGTTGATGCTTGAATTGAATTGGGAAAATGCAGGACGCGATGATCTGGCAGGCACGTCGCTTGCCAACACCGGGGGCTGGGAATTGTTTGTCTCTCCGGTAATCTGGTGGACCTATCGGCAAATTGCCGTTCGCGGCGGGGTTCAGATTGCAATTGCCAACGATCTTAATGGCAGCCAGTCGGCAACTGATTTTCGCGGCAAGGCTGAACTGGTTTACCATTTTTGAACAAAATACCATGGCCGAGAAGTGCTCTGGAGTCTGAAAAACGAGGAACTCTTGATGATTGAAACCTTTCGAATAGCAGTTTTTGCGCTTGTCCTTGTGCTGCCCGTGACAGCTTTTGCCGCGAAGAAGCAGTATCGACTTGAGGTCGACGGACTGGCGTGTCCGTTCTGCGCCTATGGTATTGAGAAAAAACTCACCCAGACCAAAGGCCTTGAAAGCATTGATATAGACATCAACGCCGGGACGGTAACGGTTACCATGGCCAAAGGTGCCTCCCTGTCGAAGGCGCAGGCCAGTCAGATCGTCAAGGATTCGGGCTTTAGGCTACGCACCTTTTCCAAGCTGGCGAAGTAGGTCGGCAGCACTTCAGAGCTCTTTTGCCGCCATGATGTGAATGTCTTGGGCGAGCAAGGAAACGGTGATGGTCTCACCGGCTTTAATGTCATTGCGCCGCGCTGCGTGCGTGTCCAGTGAAATAACCAGCGCGCAATCATCCATGCCTTCAATCAACAAGGTGATGCGGCTGATTTCATTGAAGGTGAGAACTTCCGACACCCGACCCGATACCGGGTTTTCGCGCTCTCCCTTTGATGGCTTTCTGCGCCGGTGCAGGACAACAAAGGAGGGCGGGATGGTCCAGGAGACATTCTCACCGATTTTTGCGCTGGTGTTATCCGCTATTTCCAGGGAGATATTATTCCACCGCATTCGTGCCGGCCCAGCCTCGCTGGCATGACACTCAATGACGCCATCAAAAATGTTGGGAAGGTCAACAAGGCGGGCAACGAGGGGGGAGACCGGTTGGGTCATAATTCTGTCGGGCAGACCATAATCAAGCGTCTCGCCGTGATGCAACACGCAGATTTTATCCGCCAGCAGCGTCGCTTCCTCAAGATCGTGCGTCACCAGAACAACCGGGATATCGATATGCTGACGCAAGGCTGCCAGTTCGCTCTGCAACTTGCGTCGCGTCACCCTGTCGACGGCAGAAAAAGGTTCATCGAGAAGCAGAACCTCAGGTTCGCGGGCCAGTGCGCGGGCCAGAGCCACGCGCTGCTGCTGGCCGCCGGACAGGGTTGCGGGTCTGCGGTTTTCAAGCCCGCCAAGATTAACCCGCTCAAGCCAGTCGCGGGCGCGGGCGCGGGCAATCTCTTTAGGCATATGGTCGAGGGCTGCAATAATGTTGGCAAGGACGCACATGTGTGGAAACAGGGCAGGTTCCTGAAAGACCATGCCGAGGCGTCGCTGCTGCGGGGAGCGGCACAGGTTTGAGCTGGTATCAAGCCAGACCTCACCGGCGCAGACAATTTGACCGGAATGCGGCGAATGGAGCCCGGCAATGGCTCTGAGGATCGTCGTCTTGCCACTGCCTGAAGGCCCCACCAAGGCAACCAGTTCGCCACGATGACAGGAAAACTCTGCCCGCAGGGGAATGGGGTGTTGCTGGTGCAGACGCAATGACAGACCGGATTTATCCTGACAGCCTGTGGTCATGAGCGCCCACTCCACCTTGGCATTGCCATATAGACAATGCCTAAAGTCAAAAACGAAATACTCAGCAAAACAAGCGACATGACACCAGCAGCCACATTGTCGAATGCCTGGACGCGATCATAAATTGCAATTGCGATAGTGCGGGTCTCATCGGGAATATTGCCGCCAACCATCAGGACCACGCCAAATTCGCCCATAGTGTGGGCAAAGGTTAATGTGAGTGCCGAGATAACACCGGGCAGAGCCAGGGGCAGCTCAATGCGATAAAAGGTTTTCAGGTTGGACATGCCGCTGCACCAGGCGGCTTCGCGCAGATTTACCGGAATAGCTTCAAAGGCGCGTTGAATCGGCTGAACGGCAAACGGCAGATTAAAAATGAGCGAGGCAAACAACAGGCCTTCAAAGGTAAAAACCAGACCACGGCCAAACACCGCCTGCAAAATCCGGCCCAGAAATGTATCATCACCGAGGGCTACAAGGAGGTAGAAGCCCAGAACCGTTGGTGGCAGTACCAGCGGCAGGGCGATCAGAGCTTCAATCAATCCTTTATATCGCAACCTGGTCCAGGCCAGCGGTCGGGCAATCAAAAGGCTCAGCGGAATCAAAATTACACACGTCCACAAAGCCAGTTTCAGTGACAGCATCAGCGCAGAAAAATCCATGAGTTCAATCTAAAGTATTTTTCGTTGCCGAGCCAGCCCCGGAGCTTTCAGATCACCCTCAGGCAGTCAGAGGTACTATCTTGATTTCCACACGTCTGTTTTGGGCTTTACCTCTTGCAGTACGGTTGGAGGCGATTGGTTCACGTTCGCCAATTCCAATCACCTTGAGACGTCGACGGTCGACCCGTTGAGAGACGAGATAATCTGCTACAGAACGCGCACGCCTGGTCGATAAATCAAGGTTGAACTGTTCCGGGCCATCACTGTCTGTATGACCTTCAATATCAATGATTGATCGATTGTATTCATTAAGCACAAGAGAAACGGAATTGAGCACTTCATAAAAATCCGGCTTCAATTCGGCGCTGTTTGAGGTGAACGTCACATTTCCAGGCATGTTGAGAATTATATCATCACCGACACGGGTTACACTTACACCGCTATCGCGCAATCGTTCCCTTAACTCACTTTCCTGCTTGTCCATGTATGAGCCAATGCCGCCACCAACAAGGGCGCCGACACCGGCACCGATCAAGGTACTATTGCGACCACCAACGATAGCACCGCCGATGCCTCCGACTAGGGCACCGAGGCCTGCACCAATTCCTGTTTTACTGGCTTGTGTCTCACCGGTGTAGGGGTTGGTCGAACAGGCAGCTACAAAGAAAGCTCCTGCGACCACTATGGCGACCTGCTTTTTCATGATCATCTCCAATAAAATTTTGAATGGGTACTATATGGCACAAATATTGTGATCCGCAATTTGATTTGACCAGATCACAATTTCCCCACTTACGGACAGGAGGGATAATAAGGCATTGTGGTCAGATTTAGACCTTCAAATCTCAAAGGTCATAAAAACGGGTAAATCCGCTGACGGGTTCACGCTCTGTTTCAAGCTGGTTTTCAATCGCGGTGTTATCAATCAGCCCCAGCGACATGCCGCAAACCACAATTTGCTCATCTGAAACAGTCAAATGATCTCGAATAATCCTGTGGTATTTAGCAAAGGCTGCCTGCGGGCAGGTATCCAGGCCGCGGGCACGCGCAGCTATCATGATATTTTGCAAAAACATTCCATAATCGAGCCAGCTGCCGATTTTCAAAGTTCGGTCGATGGTAAAAATCAGGCCGACGGGGGCATCAAAAAAAAGAAAGTTACGGCCATGCTGGGCCTGCATTTTATCGACGGCACCTTTCTCGATGCCAAGCAGACCATAAAGGTCCAGCCCTACTTTTTTGCGCCGGGATTTAAATGGCTCGACAAAAATATCAGGGTAATACTCATATTCGCTGGCGTGAACATCCTGGTGATTGTAATGGGCGTCCAGAATGTCACGACTGAGATTTTTCATGGTCTCAGCAGCAATCACATGCACACGCCATGGCTGCATATTTGTGCCGCTTGGCGCACGTGCCGAGACTTCAAGTATCTGTTCAATGATCTCACGATCAACAGGTTGATCGAGAAATTTGCGTATCGAGCGACGACCGGTGATCGCCGCATCGACAATGCGCACCTGTTGCGACATCACACAAGCCTATTGTGAGCGCAACCGGGGATCAAGCATATCGCGGATAGCATCGCCAAACAGATTAAATCCAAATACCGCCAGAGAAATCGCAATACCGGGCCAGATGGCAACCCATGGTGCACTTTCAACATATTCCTCAGCGCTACCCTGCAACATCAGCCCCCAGGCCGGCGTTGGTTCCTGCACACCCAGGCCCAGGTATGAAAGGGAGGCTTCAAGCAGGATTGCCTGGCCAACGAAAGCCGTCAGCATAATCAAAAACGGGGCCATGACGTTGGGCGCCATGTGGCGCAGGATGATACGAATATTGCTGTAGCCAAGGGCGCGTGCGGCATCAATATAGGGAATTTCACGGATCGAAAGTGCGGTTGAACGCACGACACGGGCACATTGGGGAATAAACGGAATGGTGATGGCGATGATAACATTTTCAATACCAGGGCCAAGCACAGCGACCACGGCCAAAGCCATAATGATCAGCGGAAAGGCCATGAAAACATCCATCACACGCTGGAAGATAATATCTATTTTACCACCGAAATAAGCGCTGCCAACGCCTAACACCAGCCCGGTGAAGGCACCGATAAAGGCGGCGGTAAAGCCAACGAACAAAGCGGTCCTCGCACCAAATATCAGCCGCGACAGCATATCGCGACCAAACTGGTCTGTTCCCAGCAAAAACTGCCAGTCCGGGGGGGCGAGCATGAATTCAAAGGCGTTTAACTCAGGGTCATAGGGCGCCAGAAAAGGAGCGAAAATAGCCATGGCGATCATAAGCAAAACAATGACACCGCCGATGGCACCAAGAGGCTGCTGACGCCAGAAGGTTTTTAAGTGAGAGAATACGGATTTCTTATCAAGAAGTTCTTCCGTCTCAGATTCCACCTGTATTTCAGATGTTGTGACCATTTAACTATCCTTCAGGCATAACGTATGCGTGGATCAAGCCAGGCATAACAGATATCAATAAGAAAATTGGTGAAAATAAATATCGTCACCACCACCATAACCAGCGCCTGGGTCAAGGTGAAATCCTGGTTGAGGACGGATTCAACAAACAATTTACCCAGCCCGTTAAGGTTGAACACCTGTTCTGTCACCACCAGGCCACCCATGAGGAAAGCAAACTCGATGCCGACAACGGTGATCACCGGCAGCATAGAGTTTTTCAACGCATGGCGATTGATAATTATTTTTTCAATCATACCCTTGGCCCGTGCGGTACGAATATAATCTTCGCGTAAAACTTCAAGCAAAGCGGACCGGGTCATGCGCGTGGCAACGGCCGAATAACGATATCCGGTGGCAACCGCAGGCCAGATCAATTGCGACATATTGGCCCAGAAATCTTCAAACGGAGAGACGTAGGTAATTGGCGGCATCCACGGCTCACCAAACCACGCCTGGGTAAAGATCAACAAGCCCAGAATAATCATAATGCCAAGCCAGAAGGATGGCAGAGCAATGCCGGCTATGGAGAATGCCCGCACACCATAATCAATCCAGGTGTTCTGCTTGACGGCTGAAATAGTGCCTAAAGGAATAGCGATCAACAAGGAAACAACCGTTGCCATGATGGCAACCTGCAAGGACAGTTGAAACCGCAGGCCGATCTCATAAGAGACCGGTTGTCCGGTCCACATGGATTCGCCTAAATCAAAAGTTGCAAATCCGTAAATGAAATCCCAGAACTGAACCATAATAGGGTCATTGAGACCAAGGTTATCGCGACACAGTTTAATCTGTTCGGGGTCGGCATAAAGGCCACTTCCGGCAAGACGTATTTCACAAACGTCACCAGGAATCAGACGTAATATAAAAAATATCAAAACAGCTGCCCCGATAAGTGTCGGGATCATCAGCAAAAGGCGCTTAAAAATATATTGGATCATAATGTTCTCGTATAAGCCCGCCCACCAGCACTTGAAAAGCGCAGATGGGCGGGAGTTATTTAACGATTTCGCTCGATATTATTTATCAAGCCATATGTTGTCCAAAGACTGGTTCAAG
>JAJRTY010000146.1 GCA_024278055.1 Alphaproteobacteria bacterium
ACCTGATTGCGGGACGGTGATATCTTTGCAGCCAGAAGGCGCTTTGCTACCATAAATGCAGCGGGATCATTGAAGGCATCAACCGCAAGGAATTTTTCCTTGTTGAAATACCACACCGAACTGGCACCTTCTCTTGCGCCAGATCTGGTAATGACAGTGTCGTACCCGATGTTCAGGCCTGCAATTTGCAGTTTCACTTCATATTGATCTGACCAGAACCATGGTACCGGGTCATATTTTTTCTCTTGCCCGAGCATATTGACCGCAGCAGTTTCTGCTTGGTCGATAGCGTTTTGCACGGATTCCAGACGAATTCTTTGCCCCTGCCACGGGAATGATGCGCAATCTCCTGCAGCGAAAACATCCGGGTTGGATGAACGGCAAAAAGCATCAAGGGCAATACCATTATCTACCTGAATTTCAGCCATTTCAGCTAAGGCTGAACCGGGAATAACGCCAATGCCGGCGATTACAAAATCAACCTCAACACGTGAACCATCCCCCAACAGCGCCGTACACACACCGCCACCATCATGAAAAAGGGATTCCAGCGTGGTATTTTCACGGATATCGACACCATTTTGACGATGGAGCTTTACAAACCTTTCCGCCGTTTCCTGCGCAGAAACTCTTTGCAGAACGCGTGGCGCTGTCTCGATCAATGTGGTTTCCACACCGCATTTACGTGCAACCGAAGCAGCTTCCAGACCAATGTAGCCACCGCCGACGATTAACGCGCGCTTGCTCGATTTGAACATTGGTGACATGACGTCCACATCCAGCAACGTGCGCACTGTATAAACGTGCTCGAAGCCATTGGTGATTGATTGTGGTAGTGTTCTGGGCGTTGAACCTGTTGCAATAAGCAACTTGTCCCACGAGATGCGATCCCCCACTGAGGTTGCAACAACTTTCTGTTGGCAGTCGATTTCCGTAACCTGAGTTGCCAGATGAAGCTCTACATTTTGTTTTTCATAGTAATTTACTGATTTCAGTTGCAGGTTTTCAGCACTGACTTCCCCTAAGAGATATTTCTTTGACAGTGGGGGGCGTTGATAAGGCAATACAGGTTCATCACCAATCAGCACCAGTCGCCCTTCGTAACCCAATGATCTGAGTTTGGCGACGGCACTTGCACCGGCTTGCCCTGCGCCAACAATCACAATGCTGTTTACATTCTGCATCTTTACTTCCTGAATTATCTCTCAAAGATGGCGCCAGTCTCACGGGGGGTAATTTCGCTGCAAAAATTTTAACGTGTTCGACTAAGTATCATTTAGTAACTCATTGATGCACGCATCCAGGTGCGCCTCAAAAGCTGGCACACTGCCCGGGTTGGCCACACAATGCCCCCAGGGTGAATAAAATATTCTCAAGTCTGCATTGGGCATGTGAGCCACCTCAATCTCATTATCTGCCGGTGGAAAATACAAATCAGTGCTACAGGGTATAAGTATGGCGCGTGCTGTTATGCTCGCCAGTGCTTGTTCAAAATCACCATTATAAAGTGGATTTGCGCTGATATCACTCAATTGCCAGGTTTTGAGTTTGGCCAGCAGGTTATTTGCATCCCAGTTTTCTACATGATCCCGGGCCCAGTCATCAAGCAAAGCTTCAACGGTTTCATAGCCCAAATGACGAAACAACCCTTGGCGATAAAAGGTTTGCGAAAATGCCCAGCCGACATACACCTTGCCAAAAGCGGCAAGCCCTCGGATGGGAGGTGATGAATATCGACCCTCATCGTAATTTTCATCTGCAATCAAAGCCGCTTTGACACCTTCAAGGAAAACAAAATTATGCGGTGACGTTTTTGCGGACGCACAAAATGGCAGGATTGCCTCTACCATATCCGGGTATTGGGCTGCCCATTGATAGGCCTGTGCTCCCGCCATTGACCAACCTGCAACCAGGGCTATGCGCTCGATACCCAGTTTTTCTGTAAGCAGCCTGTGCTGGCAGGCGATGTTGTCCCACAAGGTGACATCAGGGAAATTCACCCCTCGATCACTAACAGACGCAATTGTGGGTGACGTCGAAAGACCATTGCCGAACATATTGATGGAAACAATAAAGTGACGTTCGGGATCCAGCGCGCGACCGCGACCAAAGAATCCCTGATTGCGACTATGAGTGCCGGTGTAAAACGTCGGCAGAATGACAACATTATCGCCTGCTGAAGACAGCTTTCCGTATGTCTGATAAGCCAGCCTTGCATCTGACAGCACGGATCCTGACAGCAATTTCACATCACCCAAATCAAAATATTCTGGCTCATTTTCCATCTGTCTTCACTTCATATCAGTTTGGCAAGAAGCAATATTTCGCTTTAGTACAAGCGGAGATATTCCTGAACTTCCCAATCTGTCACCGCCTGATGATAGCGCTCCCACTCATCATTTTTATAAGCCAGATATGCGTTCAGCATCACCGGGCCCATAACATGTTCTGCAAGGTCATCATTACGCAAGGCTTCGATTGCGTTAAACAAGGTGCGCGGCAACCGGCGAATACCCAGCTCTTTAATCTCTTTATCACTCATCGCATAAAGATCGCGATCAGTAGGCTCTCCGGGATCAATCTCATTTTCAATGCCCTCAATAACAGCCGTCAGGGTCATGGCCAGTGCCAGGTACACATTCATTGTCATGTCTGCTGCGCGGTTTTCAATACAATACCGGCTTTGCGGCAGGCGGAACTGGGCCGAGCGGTTGTTGAAACCATAGGTGATATTGGTTGGCGCCCAGGTGACAGTTCCGCCTTCAAAACCGCCAACGCGTGGCACAAGACCATTGTAGGAATTAACCGTTGGACATGTGATCGCTGTAATCGCTTCGGCATGCGCCATCAAGCCGCCCACGGCATAGCGGGATTTTTGTGACCAGCCTGTATTGTCTTTAAACACGTTCACATCCGGATTATCGGTTTCCACCAATGAGAAATTGATATGCGCACCTGAACGCCAGTCCCCCACTGTCGGCTTGGGCATGAAGGTAACAAACATACCATGTTTCTTGGCTATCTCTTTTAGCAGAATGCGGAGGAAAACAAGCCTGTCAGCCATTTCCAGCAGGTTCGTATAGTGGAAATCCAGCTCGAATTGTGAATAGGCACCTTCTGCCACCACATCATGCAGATTCCAGCCGATATCCTCCAGAATATCAATCATATCCTTGAGGAACGGCATGGAATCAATTGAATATTCCACATCATACCCGAACGCCTGCCGGCGCGGGCGAATACCATTGTGCGGATCATCATCAATGGCTTTTACCGGCTGACCATTCTCATCATACTTCAGAACGATGAATTCAGGCTCAATTCCGGCAAAACCAGTATAACCGGCGTTTTGAGCTTCCTGCATGGCGCGCTTTAATGCTTGTCTTGGACACACA
>JAJRTY010000010.1 GCA_024278055.1 Alphaproteobacteria bacterium
AAGAACTGGTCGCCCAGGAATTGAAAGATATCGGCGTGATTGCCCAAAGCCAGGAATATGCCGGAGAAAATGGTATAGATCTGAAACTTGCGGTTGAAACCTACCTTGGTGAATATTTCCAGAAATTTGGTGCAGAACTTCCCCCTGAGGGCCTTTACCTGCGCGTTATCAAACAGGTTGAGGAACCGTTGGTTCTGGCTGCACTTGCCGCCACCCGCGGCAACCAGATAAAGGCGGCAGACCTTTTGGGGTTGAACCGAAACACCCTGCGCAAGAAAATCCGGGAATTAAATATCGAGTTCTCCAAGTCGGCGAGTTCGGCAAGCTGATTGACCGTTACAGGGTTGCCCCCATCCACACAATAAACAGTGTTGCATTTCAGCCACAATTGTGTTGCAATTGTGCAACGATTGTGAGATTCATTCGACCTCACCGCCTTGGACAAATTCCGAAATGACGCTGACTTCAATATCAGACACCACCTTGTCGGGTGGAAAAAGTTCAGACAGGCCGAAAAAAACCCCGCTGGTTCAAAAACTTGGACTTGGTCTGGTTCTTATTGCACTTATATTTGTCGCCGCATCATTCATCATCCTGATGGGGTTCACCCCGATTGTACCGACCAATACGGTTGTAATCCGGGTGATGGCAATAAATGGCATACTTGTCGCATCACTTCTTGGGTTTTTGATCAAGGAGGGGATGTCTCTTTACAATGCCCGCCGCAAGGGCAAGGCTGCCGCCCGTCTTCACATCCGCATTGTCGGCCTGTTTGCAATTGTTGCCACATTGCCTGCAATATTTGTTGCCGTTGCCGCCGGAATCACACTCGATCTCGGGCTTGACCGATGGTTTGAAGCGCGCACAAGATCAATCGTCGATTCATCCATTAGCGTCGCGGAAGCCTATGTCTATGAAAGTGGCCGCGGTTTGCAGAATACCACACTTTCAATGGCTGCCCTGCTTGATCGTGCCCGGTCTTTATATAATCTCGACCGCACCGGATTTGCCAATTTGATGACCCGTCAGGCAAAGGGCCGGGGCTTGTCGCAGGCCAAGCTCCTTCGACGTGACGGCTCTCTAATACTTCAGGCAAGCATTCCGATCGACCGCGGACTGCCGGCAATTCCCAAAGACATTCTTGCCGCCGCTGAAAACGGCACCCCGATTTATATCCCGCCGGGGCGAACAAATCTGGTCGGCAGCGTGGTAAGGTTGAAGGAAATACCGTCAGCCTATCTCTATACAATTCGCGTTATTGATCCAACGGTGATGGGGTCAATCCAGAAGATGCAGGAACTGACTGCCGATTATAAAAGTCTCGAGAGCAATCGCTTTTCGTTGCAATTGACCTTTGGGCTTCTCTATGTCGGAATTTCTCTGATTGTGCTGCTTTCCGCCATCTGGATGGGGATTGGAGTTGCCGACCGGCTGGTTTCCCCCATTCGCCGGTTAATCAGTGCTGCCGATGAAGTCAGCGCCGGGAATCTCGAAGTTGAAGTCGAGACTTATCGCTCGGAAGGAGATTTACGTTCACTTGGTAATACCTTCAACAATATGACCGCTGAACTGCGCAGCCAGCGCGATGAAATTCTAAAAACCCACGAACAAATTGATCAGCGACGGAGGTTTATCGAAGCTGTGCTTTCAGGCGTTTCAGCCGGTGTAATCGGTGTGGATTCCGAAGGCCTTGTAACGGTGATTAATCGTTCGGCGACATTCATTGTTGATGAAAAAACCGATCTGGTTGGCAAACCGTTGAACAATCTGATGCCGGAATTGGAAGAAGTATTTCAACAGGCCTTAAAAAGCGGAAAACAGGTGTATCGGAAGCAGGTCTCGCTGACCGAATTGGGGCGAGAAAAAAACCTCAATATTCAGGTTACCAGTGAAAGATCCGAATTGAGTCAGCAGTCCTATGTCATGACCATTGATGACATTACCAATCTGGTTACCGCGCAGCGAAGTTCTGCCTGGGCAGATGTCGCGCGTCGCATTGCCCACGAAATCAAGAATCCACTGACCCCCATTCAATTGTCGGCAGAACGCATTAAACGACGTTTTGGCAAGGTTATTGAAAAAGACCGCGATATTTTTGATCAATGCACCGATACGATCGTCCGTCAGGTTTCTGACATCGGCCGCATGGTCGATGAGTTTTCCTCATTTGCCCGGATGCCCAAACCAACGATGCGAATTGGCGATCTCACCAATACCATCAAGGAGGCGGTATTTCTGCAGCAAGTGGCAAATCCCGATATCGAGTTTAAGACCGAATTGGGCGATGCCCCGCTTTCCGGCAAATTTGACAACCGGCTGATGGCCCAGGTTTTTACCAATATCATCAAGAATGCCGCGGAAGCGATCGAAGCCGTACCGTCAGAGCAGCGCAAAAATGGCAAAATAGAAACTGTCGGTCGGGTCGAAAACGGGCAAATTATTATCGATGTCATCGACAATGGCAAAGGCCTGCCCAAGGAGCAGCGTCAGCGACTGCTTGAACCCTATATGACGACGCGTGAAAAAGGCACCGGGCTGGGTTTGGCAATTGTCAGCAAAATTCTCGAAGATCATGGCGGACATATCGAACTTCTCGATCCGCCGGAAGCCACTAAGAGTGGCCGTGGTGCGATGATCAGAACTGTATTGCCAGCGGTTAATATCGATAAAGACACGGATGACCGTGAGGCCACCAAAGTGCCTGACAAATCAAAAGGCACAGAACTTGAAAAACCCGGCGAAAGGACTTGAACGTTTATGGCATCCGACATTTTGATCATTGATGATGAAGCCGATATTCGAGATCTGGTTGCCGGAATTCTTGAAGACGAAGGCCACGGAACCCGCACCGCCGGTGACAGCGACAGTGCGCTCGATGCTATTGCCCACCGGCGCCCGTCAATGATTTTTCTCGATATCTGGTTGCAGGGCAGTCGGCTGGACGGCCTTGGATTGCTTGATGTAATCAAACAAAGTCACGCTGATCTGCCGGTGGTGGTTATTTCCGGTCACGGCAATATCGAGACCGCCGTTTCTGCTATCAAACGCGGTGCTTATGAATACATCGAAAAGCCGTTTAAGGCGGACCGGCTAATTCTGGTTGCTGAAAGAGCGTTGGAAACGTCTTCATTGCGCCGTCAGGTCGAAGATTTAAAGAAACGCAGTCAGGACATGCCCGAACTTATCGGTAAGTCGCTGCCAATGAACCAGTTGCGGCAGAATATCGAAAAGGTGGCGTCAACCAACAGCCGCATCCTGATAAGCGGACCTTCCGGCTCTGGCAAGGAAATGGTCGCTCGCGCCATTCACAACAATTCAACCCGTTCTTCCGGGCCGTTTATTGTCATCAATGCTGCAACAATCACACCGGAGCGAATGGAAACCGAGTTGTTCGGGGTCGAGAGCATTGATAACCAGATTGGTAAAGTCGGGGCATTTGAGGAGGCCCATGGAGGCACTTTGTTTCTCGACGAGATCGCTGATATGCCGCGCGATACCCAGGGAAAAATTCTGCGCGTGCTGGTCGACCAGTCGTTTGTGCGGGTAGGGGGTTCAAATCGGGTCACCGTTGATGTGAGGATACTTTCCTCAACTGCCACCGATCTGGAAGCACTAATTGCACAAAATGAATTCAGGGAAGACCTCTTCCACCGGTTGGCTGTGGTGCCCATACGTGTCCCCAGTCTGGCA
>JAJRTY010000147.1 GCA_024278055.1 Alphaproteobacteria bacterium
CCAATGCCGCGCAATGGGATCAGGATGGTTTCTTTCCGGTAGAAACAATGCGCAAGGCAGCCGCCCTGGGTTTTGCCGGACTTTACGTGCGCGAAGATGTCGGCGGCTCTGATCTGACGCGACTGGACGCCTCTCTGATTTTCGAAGCCATGTCATACGGCTGCACCTCCACTGCTGCATTCATGTCAATCCACAATATGTCGTCATGGATGATAGATACATTCGGGTCAGATTAAATACGCACCCGGCTGTTGCCGAAACTATGCACGATGGAGAAGATTGCCAGTTATTGCCTGACAGAACCCGGGTCAGGCTCGGATGCTGCAGCCTTGCGTACAAAGGCTGACAGGGATGGTGAGTTTTACATTCTCAATGGTTCAAAAGCCTTTATTTCCGGTGCCGGCGTATCAGACATCTATCTGACCATGGTGCGCACCGGCGAGGAAGGCCCGGCGGGAATTTCCTGTCTGGCCATCGAAAAAGATACCCCCGGCCTGAGTTTTGGCAAGCCTGAGGAAAAACTCGGGTGGCGCAGCCAGCCCACCGGCGCAGTTATATTTGAAAACGCCAGAGTGCCGGTTGAAAACCTCGTCGGCGCCGAAGGCCAGGGTTTTAAAATCGCCATGGCCGGCCTGGATGGCGGGCGTATTAATATTGCTTCATGCTCGTTAGGCACGGCGCAATCCGCCCTTGATCACGCGTTGGAATATATGCGCCAGCGCAAGCAGTTTGGCCGCAAACTTCAGGAGTTTCAGGCATTGCAGTTCAAAATTGCCGATATGGCAACAGAGCTTGAAGCCGCCCGCCTGATGGTGCGACAGGCAGCCGCCAAAGTGGAAGCAAAAACACCCGATGCCTCACGATGGTCAGCAATGGCCAAGCGCTTTGCCACCGACGTCGGCTTTGACGTCGTCAACCAGGCATTGCAGTTGCACGGTGGCTACGGATATTTACGTGATTTTCCCCTTGAGCGGAATTTACGCGATGTGCGGGTTCATCAAATCCTTGAAGGCACCAATGAAATTATGCGTATTATCATTGCCCGCGATCTTTTTGACTGAGCAAAAATCCCATGTCTGAAGCACCTGAAATACATTTCACCAAAGTCGGCCTTGCCGCCAAAGTCCTGCTCGACCGGCCCCGGGCCCTCAATGCTTTGACACTTGGTATGATCCGCCAGTTGCACCCTCATCTTCAGGCCTGGTCGCGCGACACTTCTGTTTCTCACGTTATCATCGAAGCTGCCGGTGACCGGGCCTTTTGCGCCGGTGGCGATATTCGCGCGCTTTATCTTTGGGGGAAAACCAAAAACCCCATTGTCACCCGGTTTTACCTCTAAGAATATCAGCTCAACACGGCAATCAAAAACTACCCCAAACCCTATATCGCCATCATGAACGGCATTACCATGGGCGGCGGTGTCGGCATTTCGGTTCACGGCTCGCACCGTATCGTTACCGAAAAACTGGCTTTCGCCATGCCGGAAACCGGAATAGGACTTTTCCCGGACGTCGGCGGCACTTATTTTCTGCCACGATGCCCCGGTGAGACGGGCCTTTATCTAGCCCTTACCGGCGGGCGCATTGGTGCCGCTGATGCCCTTTATGCCGGCATTGCCGATTGCTATGTGCCTTCAGCTGAAATTCCCGCCCTGGTGGAAGCCCTGGCCCACACAGCCAACGTGGATGAAATCATTAATTCCTTTAAACAGGAACTGGGCACTTCCGAGCTGGCCAACACGCAAGCCTGGATTGATGAGAGTTTTTCTCATAACAGCGTTGAAGCTATAGTCGCCAGTCTGGAAAAGGAGAGGATCGACAACAGCCATTTTGAGTGGGGACGTAAAACAGCTCAGTTGATCAAGAGCAAATCTCCGCTTAGCCAGAAAATAGCCTTGCGACAGATACGCACCGGCAAAACGCTTCAGTTTGAAGACTGTATGAAACTTGAATATCGACTGGCCGTGCGCTTTATGGCAGCGCATGATTTTTATGAAGGCACCCGCGCCATTGTTATTGATAAAGACCTGCAACCCAAATGGCAGCATTTAAGGCTGGAAGATGTAAGCGATGATCTGGTTGATGAGTATTTCGCCGATCTTGGAGCTGGTGAGCTTGATCTTTCAGAAGTTTTTTAATTTGATTTATCGCGAACACAAAAAAGAAGGAATTGAGTAAATGGCATCAATCGGTTTTATCGGGCTGGGAAATATGGGAGGCCCAATGGCCGCTAATCTGCTCAAGGCCGGCCATCAGGTTAAAGGGTTCGACCTCTCTCCCGAAGCACTGGATCAAGCGCGCCAGGCGGGAATTGAAGCCAGCGATGACTTGAGCACCGCTGTCGCCGATGTTGATGTGGTCATCACCATGCTGCCCGCAGGCAAACATGTAAAAGCGGTATATTGTGAAGAAAACGGCCTGATTGCCACCGTTGGCAAAGACACCCTGCTGATCGATTGCTCCACCATTGATGTTGAAACCGCCCGCGAAGTGGCCGCTCAAGCCGAACAGGCCGGACTGTCAATGCTCGATGCTCCGGTGTCAGGTGGCGTCGGTGGTGCTGTGGCGGGCACCTTGACCTTTATGGTCGGCGGAAGTGACGCTGCTTTTGCACAGGCCCAGCCTTATCTGGCGCAAATGGGCAAAAACATTATCCATGCCGGTGGTGCCGGTAATGGTCAGGCGGCCAAAATCTGCAACAACATGATCTTGGGGGTTTCCATGATCGCGGTGAGTGAGGCCTTTGTACTGGCCGAAAAACTCGGCCTTGATAAACAAAAACTCTACGATATTTCCTCAACCGCCTCAGGCCAGTGCTGGGCCCTGACCTCTTATTGCCCGGTTCCCGGCCCCCTTCCCGCTTCGCCGGCAAATCGCGATTATCAGGCCGGTTTTACTGTCGCCATGATGCTCAAGGATTTACGTCTGGCGCAAGAAGCTGCAAACGCCAGCGGTGCCACCACACCATTGGGACATGAAGCCATGAACCTCTATTCACAGTATGATGAAGCGGGTAAATCACTGCTGGATTTTTCCGCAATTATTAAACACATTCGCAAAGATTGAGTATTTTGATCTTAAACTTTAATTAAGTCTGTCGCTTAATCAGATTTTAGCGCACCCCCTATATAGTCATGATCAGCATGTGGATAAAAATCCACGAGAAAACAATCATAGGCGGGCGTAAAATGAGTATTGTGACAACTCAATCATTTCCTGAGAACACTCCGGCTTCAAACGAAGAATTGAGGCCGAGATATCTCGAAAGTCTGACCCTGGTGGAGCGCCTTCATCGTCGACTTCTGGATGTCATTAAAGACGAATTCGAACGGCTCGGCCGCGCTGAAGTAAACAGTGTTCAGGCATTGCTGTTATATAATATTGGCGATTCAGAATTAACCGCCGGTGAATTACGCACCCGCGGCCATTATCTCGGCTCCAACGTTTCTTACAATCTAAAGAAGCTTGTTGACGCCGGGTACATCCTGCATCAGCGTTCAGAAATGGACCGCCGTTCGGTCCGCGTCAGCCTCACCGAAAAAGGCCACGACATCCGCAAAAAAGTAGAAGATCTCTATTCCCGCCACATCCTCTCCATAGAAGAAATCGGCGGCATCTCTCTTGAGGAGTTCGACGTCCTCAACAGATCCCTGGTAAAACTGGAACGCTTCTGGACCGACCAGATCCGTTATCGGCTCTAGGTTTTCGGACAAAAATTTATCGAGTTTGATTGGCCCCGGAGTGAACTGCTCCGGGGTTGAATTTATTTACTATCAAAGCAGACAAGTTGGACAATACACTGGATCGCAAAATTTCCATTATAATTATTGTGCAAAGGTAATTTCATTATACCGATTTCAACTTGCCTCTACTTCAAACTCGACAACAGGCCCATTTTAAACCAACCACATTAACCCTCCGGGTTCCATTCTCTAGCAATACGTTTTGCTTCTGAAATTTGGGCGGGCGTCATATATTTGGCTATAAATTCACGGCTGTTAGAAATTTTTTTGATTGTTTTATCTTGGTTGTTTTTACCACTCTGAATTGCAATAGTGAACCAAGCATATGACTTTATGTAATTCCGCGAGACACCTTTGCCGAGTCCATACAACAAACCAAGGTTGCTCTGGGCTTGTATATTATTCTGATTTGCAGATTTTCTAAACCATTTCACAGCCTGCGCATTGTCCTCCGAGACGCCAAGGCCGCCAGCATATAGGTAACCAAGGTTAAATTGGGCATCTGAATCACCTTGGATTGCAGATTTTCTATACCATTTTGCTGCCTGCACATAATTTCTCGAGACACCAAGACCATTCCCGTAAAGCCAACCCAGCATCAATTGAGATGCAGCTTCACCGTTCATCGCAGCAGGCCTCCAATACCCTATCGCGGCTTTGTAGTCTCCACGTTTGAACGCCTCTATTCCTTTTTGGTAAGGATTAATATATGCTTCCGATACCGGGATGACCAGTTTATTATTGAGCGCTGCACGGTTTCTGACTTTGATAATCTTGGCGTAAACAACCGCGTTGTTCATGTATTCCGAGGCGACATATCTTTCACGAGTCATTCCACTAACAGGCAAAGCCTTGAGAGCGGTGATGTCATTTTGGGTAAATCCGGCCCCTGTTAACATGGCCTCCCCTTCAGCCGAGGAAACATCAGGCACATAAATCCGACCTTCAGCAGCGGCGCGGTAGAACATGGTCGTATTAATTGGACCGGCAACATATTTAACAAAATCAAGCTTGGTAATATCCGTCTCATAACCGGCCTTAATATAAGCGTTTGCCTGTTTGAAGGTCTCCGGGTCAATGGTTCCTGTGGCAGGAAGCTCCAAAACTGCCTGGGCCATTTTAATCCGGTCGGAGTTGCCGCTTTCGAGCCAGGCCTTGACTTCCTCAGCCATGTGCATTTTTTTCAATCCGGCACGGGCGACCTCCAGCGCTCCTTTTTGAATTTCCCAGCCGCGGCTTCCAAACGCCTTATTTTGCACGAGATCAAGCCTGAGGCGGCCGCTGCCGAACACACCTGGCTGTTGCATAAATTCCGCTTCAAGCGTCAACATTTTATTGAGAGCCTGAGCGCGCTGTATTTTTGTCAACTTCCCGATCTGATCAGGCTGAACAAACCCTCTGGCAGCGAGTGCGGCATCGACATTCTCCCTTAGATCGGCGCTCATTGCCGGCGTTGCCAGCAAAATCAATACCAGAATTGATGTCGGGATTAAACCAAACAGTTTATTGAATGTTGTCATTTTCATTTGCCAACAAATCTAATTTCCAAATAAGTATAATGGTAACAAAAATAAATCGATAGAGAAATATGAAGATTTCTTGATCTGAGTATAAAACTTCGGCGGAATTTTGCATTTTTAGTCAAAGGAAATGCTTTGGTCTATGTAAGATACCTACCGGTTACTTCCACACTTTTGCTGCATCCAACGAACTACAGGTTGGATGCCTCAGAAGTCCTTCAACAATTCCGTAGTTAGCGGGTCCATGAAACCAGCAATAGTCGCCTCGGTTTCCAACTCCATGGCACGCGCAAGGTCTGTGGTTGCAGTCTGGTTCAAAGTGCGCTTCATGGCGTGTAGGGACAGTGTTGGCAGACTGGCAAGCTTGTTTGCAATAGCGCGGGCCTCCGATAGAAGTTTCTCATCCGGGACCATGCGCCAGGCAACACCGAGTTTGGCAAGTTCAGAAGCATCGTAGCGCTCACCAAGCATCAGCATTTCCCGCGCCTTGTTCAGCCCCACAAGAGCAGGCAGCAAAGAAGTTACGCCACCGGTTACAAACAGATTGAGGGATACTTCGGGAAAAAATCCGCGCGCACTCCTGCCCCAAATCGGAAAATCACAATTGATTGCCCATTCAAATCCACCGCCCACAGCCCAGCCGTTAATAGCTCCGACCACCGGAACATTACCGAACATGATGGCATGAGTAACCCTTTGGATGGCATCGACTACCTCGCGGGCTTCTGCTTCATCACGCGGGTGTTGATGATCCTGCCGGTCGTCTCCGGCACAAAAGGCGCGCCCTGCCCCGGTGAAGATGATGGCTCTGGTCGCTGTATCGGCATTGGCATCTTCAAATGCCTGTGCGCTATCACGGATCAGGTCCAGGTTCATGGCATTAAGCCTTTCAGGCCGGTTAAGGGTGATCGTGCGCACACCGTTTTCAAGGTGGCTGAGGACGGTTTCATAGATCATATCGCTCATATATATTTCCTTACAACACGCGTTGTTTTGCCCTGGCTCAACGGCAAGCTGCCATGGGCCAGCAGTGTTATCCGGGCGCTTGCACCAAGGTTTTTCTTCAAAGCAGTCTCGATTTCCTGTGCCAGTTCCGGGGTTTTGATAACTCCACGTGCCAGCTCAACCTCTACCGGTAATTCATCATGGGGCGGCGGCGTGGCCAGCACGATACGATAATCTCCCGTCAGATCGCGATGCTCCGCCAGTACCGAGGCAACCATTGTCGGAAACAGGTTAAGTCCGCGCACGACCACCATGTCATCATTGCGGCCAACCACGCGAAAACGAAATCCCGTCCGGCCGCAAACGCAAGGATCAGTTTCATCAACTGTAATAATATCACCGGTGCGAAACCTTACCAGTGGCTGGCAATCACGTTCCAGGTGTGTGAGGACCAGTTCGCCGCTCTGACCCGGCACTATTGCAAGTGGCGCATCACTTTCAGGGTCGATCAACTCCGGGTAAAGCACGTCAGCGGCCATGAAATGCAGACGCGTATCATGTTGACACTGAGCGGCAAAATTACAGAAAATATCTGATACTCCGTAATTGGCATTGCGCGGTTCAAGCCCCCAAAGGCTACGGATACGGTCACGCAAGGCCATATCATCCAGCCCCGCCTCACCACCGAACAGGCCAAGTTTCAACCCAAGGTCGCGCGGTGCCACGCCGGGAAATTTCTCCTCCAGCACCCGGGCGATCACAGCGGGATAAGATGGCGTGCATGAAATTGCCGTCACCCCCACCTCCCTAATGGTACGGATCAATAATTCTGTATTTCCGGTGCCAAACGGGATAACCATGGCCCCGGTACACTCCAGCCCCATGTGGTCAGTCAGCCCGCCCATCCACATCTGGTAGTTGAGACAATGAACCACCGTATGTTGCGGCCCCAGGCCGGCCGCCTCCTGACAACGCCCGGCAACGGCTTGCGTCACATCACAATCACGCGCCGACAACGCCAGGTTCATCGCCTGCCCCGTAGTGCCGGAGGTGCGGTGCAGGCGGTTGACTGAATCGCGCGACGTGTTGAGGTAATCGCCAAACGGCGGATGCGCCGCCTGCGACACCCGCAATTCCGCCTTGGAGCAAAGCGGCAGCCCGGGCAGGTCACACAGGTTTTGTGGAACACATTTACCCGCCCACAAGATGCGCAAAAATGGTGAGGTCGCAACATGTTTTCGTTGGCTTTCCCACGCCGCTTGCTGATGCTGAACAAGCGCATCCTGGCAAAGAAACTCACCTTTATCATACATTGATCTGCTCACTTCGGTTTGCCGGTTGGCGGCAAGGTTTTTCATGTTTAACCCGTTACAGTCAAAGCCATTATGGTCCTGGCAGATTGAACAAGTCGATTCAACGAAGTATGAAGGACACCTTGAGTAGTACGCAAGAGATTTGAGTGGTTGTCGAGTGCTGCTGCTCTATGATATTGTCCAGTCGGGGCAGAGTGATTGTGTCGAATAAAAGGTTGCAAAATTGTGAACCCGGAAAAATACAAAAGCGTATTTGAAAATGCGATTTCGGCATTGCGTGAAGAGGGCCGCTACCGGCACTTTGCTGATATTAAACGCTGTCAGGGCAGGTTTCCCAAAGCGCTTTATTATGGTCCCGACGGCACCAAGGAAATAACCGTTTGGTGCAGCAATGATTATCTTGGCATGGGGCAGCATCCTGCGGTTCTCAACGCCATGCATGAAGCTATTGATACGGCCGGTGCAGGCTCCGGTGGCACACGCAATATCGCCGGAACCACCCATTATCATGTGGAACTGGAATACGAGCTGGCCGACCTGCATGGAAAAGAAGGCGCACTTTTATTCAATTCCGGCTATATGGCCAATGAAGCAACCCTGTCGACTTTAGCGCGGCTAATGCCCGATTGTGTTATCCTGTCCGACGAAATGAACCATGCCTCGATGATTGAAGGCATTCGCCAGGGTCGCGGGCCCAAACGCATCTGGCGTCACAACGATCTGGCTGATCTGGAAGACAAGCTCAAAGCAATTAACAAAGACACCGCCAAGGTGATTGCGTTCGAATCGCTTTATTCCATGGATGGTGATGTCGCCCCCATTGAGCAGATTTGCGACCTGGCGGATCGTTATGGCGCGCTTACCTATCTTGATGAAGTTCATGCGGTAGGTCTGTATGGCGCACGTGGCGGCGGCATTGCCGAGCGTGATAATATCGCCGACCGGGTCGATATCATTGAAGGCACCATGGCCAAGGGCTTTGGCCTTATGGGCGGTTATATTGCCGCCAACACTTTGATCATCGACGCCATTCGCTCTTATGCTCCGGGATTTATCTTTACCACCTCCATTTCCCCGGTAATTGCCGCCGGTGCCCTCACCGCTATTCGTCACCTTAAGCAAAGTGACATTGAACGCAAACAACACCAGGCGCGCGCTGCCGAACTCAAGGAAATGTTGCGGCAACATAAGCTGCCGTTAATGGAAAGCTCCACCCACGTGGTGCCGGTATTTGTCGGTGATCCGATTTTGTGCAAAACCCTCACCGATGTATTGCTGGATGACTATTCAATCTATGTGCAGCCCATCAACTACCCCACGGTGCCACGCGGCACTGAGCGCATTCGCTTAACGCCTTCGCCTTTGCACAGTAGTGAGGATTTGCGCAAGCTGGTTGAAGCCCTTGATGATCTGTGGCGGGAGATGAAAATTGAACGCGCGGCGTGAAAATCACAATAACAATCGCAGGCAAGGACCCGGCGAGGTTTATATCGAAACCCAACGAATTGGCAATCTGGTAAAAGTCAGCGCCATTGATGCCAAGACCGCTATCGAGGTCTCGATTCAGGGCCCGGCAAGTGCCTCACAAAACGAGCTTGAAACCATAGCCATAAACAAGCTGAAATATGTAATGGCCAAAAAAAATCAGTAAAATGTGCCTGTTGCGAATCCTTGAGTTGTTATAAAAGGACCACATGACAACAACACTGCCACCACCATCTGAGGGCATTGAACCCGTAGACCTGAGAGATGCACTCGAAGAGCGCTATCTGGCTTACGCCCTTGCCACTATCATGCACCGGGCTTTGCCCGATGCGCGTGACGGTCTCAAGCCGGTTCACCGCCGCGTACTCTATGCCATGCGGCAGCTGAAACTTGACCCATCACAAAAATTTAAAAAATGCGCCCGTGTGGTCGGTGACGTTATTGGCCGCTACCATCCTCATGGAGATCAGGCGGTCTATGATGCGCTTGTAAGACTGGCGCAAAGTTTTTCCGTGCGCTACCCGCTGATTGATGGCCAGGGCAACTTTGGCAATATCGACGGCGACAATGCCGCTGCCATGCGTTATACGGAATCACGGCTTACAGAAGTTGCAGCAAACCTTCTTGAAGGCCTTGATGAAAACACCGTTGATTTTCGCGAGACCTATGATGGCGAAGATTCGGAACCCATGGTTCTGCCCGCCAATTTCCCCAATCTGCTTGCCAATGGCTCCACGGGCATCGCCGTCGGCATGGCCACCAGCATTCCACCACACAATGTGGCCGAGTTGTGTGATGCCGCCTTGCATCTTATAAAATTTCCCAATGCCACGCCGGAAAAACTGACCGAATTTGTCAAAGGCCCGGATTTTCCCACCGGCGGTATAATTGTGGAACCTCACGACGCAATCGTGGAAGCCTATCGCACCGGTCGTGGCAGCTTCAGGGTGCGGGCCAAATGGGACCGCGAAGATACGGGACGCGGCGGCTATCAGATTGTCATCACTGAAATTCCCTATCAGGTACAAAAATCAAAGCTGATTGAAAAAATCGCCGAACTCATGCAGGCACGCAAACTGCCGCTTGTGGCCGATATCAGAGACGAATCGGCCGAAGACATCCGCCTGATTATTGAGCCTAAAACACGCACGGTTGATGACACTTTGATGATGGAATCCCTGTTCAAACTGTCTGATCTGGAAAACCGGATATCGCTCAATATGAATGTGCTGAGTGCGGGCCAGATACCCGGTGTCATGTCTTTGCGCGAGGTCTTGTGGCAATGGCTTGATCATCGCCGCCAGGTGTTGGTCCGGCGGTCAGAATATCGCCTGAAGAAGATTGATCAGCGTCTTGAGGTTCTGGCAGGCTTTCTTGTTGCCTTTCTCAATCTTGATGAAGTGATCCGTATTATCCGTTTTGAAGACGAGCCCAAGCAGCAGTTAATAGTGACCTTCTCAATTTCCGATGTGCAGGCCGAAGCTATTTTAAACATGCGGTTGCGCTCCTTGCGCAAGCTTGAAGAGATGGAGCTTCGCCGCGAACATGACGCTCTCGAAACCGAGCGTGTCGGTCTGGTGGAACTGTTGGGATCACAGGATAACCAGTGGCGGCATATTGCCGGGGAAATTCGCGAGATTCGCAAAAAATTTGGCAAGGACACCGAACTTGGGCGCCGCCGTTCGTATTTTTCTGATATGCCCAAAGGTGATTTCGATATTACCGCCGCCATGATTGAAAAAGAGCCAATCACCATTGTCTGCTCGCAAAAAGGCTGGATCAGGGCTTTGCGCGGACATCTGGCTGACATGGAAAGCCTGTCATTCAAAACCGGCGATGGTCCTGAATTTGCTTTCCACGCCGAGACCACTGACAAGATACTGGTTTTTGCCAGCGACGGTCGGTTTTTCACCCTTAATGCCGATAAGCTGCCCGGCGGGCGCGGCCATGGTGAGCCGTTACGATTGATGATCGACCTCGACCAAAGTGAAGACGTCATTGCCCTGTTTGTGCATAAGCCGAAACGCAAGCTCCTGATAGCCTCCAGCGACGCCCGCGGCTTTGTTGTCAGCGAAGATGATGTGATCGCCAACACCCGCAAAGGCAAACAGGTGTTAAACGCAAAGCTGCCCGCTGAAGCCCTGGTATGCACCCCTGTACCCGCAGATGCTGATCACGTGGCTGTGGTTGGTGACAATAGAAAATTGTTGATTTTCCCGCTGTCCGGCCTGCCGGAAATGACCCGGGGACGTGGTGTCATATTGCAGAAATATAAAGATGGCGGATTATCAGATGCCAAGACATTCAAGCTCGAAAGCGGCCTGTCATGGCTTGACAGCTCCAACCGGACCTGGAGTGTTAGTGACCTCAGTGACTGGCTCGGTGCCAGAGCCTCTGCCGGACGCCTGCCACCGAAAGGCTTCGCCAGAAACAACAAATTCGGCAGCGGGTTTTAGGATCTGTGGACAATGAATATTAAAAATCTGCTGGTCGCGTCCAGCGCCTTATTATTGATTGCCGGTGTCGGCATGGGGATTTTCATCTGGCTGGATCGCCCCACAACAATATCCCTGCAACCATACAACACAACGGTCGTGGCTAAAGGCAAACAGATATATCTCGAATCCTGCGCCGCGTGTCATGGCGTCAACCTCAAGGGTCAGGCAAACTGGACAGATCGCAACGCAGAGGGAATATTACCCGCCCCGCCCCATGATCAATCCGGGCATACCTGGCATCATGGCGATAAAATACTGTTCGACCTCACCAAATACGGCCCGGCAAAATTTATCGGCGGCGATTACAAAACCGATATGCCAGCCTTTGAAGGCATGCTTGGTGACGACGAAATAATTGCATCTTTATCCTACATTAAAAGTACCTGGCCGCAGGACATCCAGAAAAGACACGACCAGCTTAATGAAAGCCTGCGACAACAATAAGCGCAAAAATAATGCGATTTATCTTCTAAAACTCACGAAAGAATGCACGGTCAGCGTGGTAATAACGATAGTACCACCGATAAAAGCCATTTTCGATGGCTCCTCACCCACCGCCAGCCACACCCATAACGGACCCAATACGGTTTCGAGCAGATAGAACATGCCAACGTGGGCCGCCGGCAGAAGTGACGGTGCATAGGCCAGTAAAGCGGCAGCAATGGCCATGACGACAATTCCGTTGGCAGCCATGTAGCCCCATTGACTGCCCTCAAGAACCAGACTGGGCGCAAACGGCAGGGCAACGATAGCCGCAATGAGGCCGGCCAGTGCCGGGGACGTGGTGAGGTTAAGACCGCTTTTGCGTGTAAAAACGATGGCAGACGCCAGGGTGAATACGGCCAGCATCGCCATCACATCACCATAAAAACTCAAACTGCCAAAACTGTCCTGAATAATGATGGCAACACCAAAAAATGATGCCGCAATGGCCAGCCAGGTCGGGATATCTACCTTGTCATTCAAAAACACCAGCGAAAGGAGTGCGCAGATCAACGGGTTTAAAGCCAGTATGACCAGAAGATTGGCTACTGAAGTATTGTGCAGGGCAATCACGAAAAATACGTTGCTCAACCCATAGAGGAGAGAAACAAACATCCCCCACCGCCCCATCAAAAACGATTGCCGGTTCCCGGTGGAATAACGGCGCCACAGCCACCAGCCACCCAGTGCCAAAAACACAAAAATTCCGCGCCAGAACATCACCGTCCACTGGTTACCATCAACCAGACGCAACAACGGTGTATCCAGCGTCAGCAGCAATACGCCGGTAAGCGTTACCGCCAGACCTTTGCGGTAATCTGATGAGCGTACTGTTGACGGCATTAAAGTCCAGACTTAATGAAAATGACCAACTCTTTAAGCCTGATCACGATGCCAACCTGTAGCATCAAGTCGTTCCTGCGGTGAGAAACGGGATTTATACTCCATTTTCGACGAACCGGAAACCCAGTAGCCCAGGTAAAGGAAGGGCAACCCCATTTTGCGGGCGCGCTCGATGTGGTCCAGAACCATATAGGTTCCAAGGCTGCGGGCATCATATGAGGGATTGAAAAAACTGTAAATCATCGACAGGCCATCTTCCATAATATCACTGAGAGCGGCACCAACCAGCTCACCCTCTTGCGCATCGCTATCTTCCAGTGAATTCTCCGGTTGCAAGCGGTATTCAACCAGCCTTGTTTCCACGAACGTATCTTCAACCATAGCGGCAAAATCGAGAACCGTCATGTCCGTCATGCCGCCGGCAGTATGGCGCTGGTCGATATAATCTCTGAAAATCGAATAGTTTTCCGATGTCGGCACCGGTATTTTCATCGAACTGGTAATATCGGTATTTTTCCGCATGATGCGCCTGAACGATTTTGTCATTCTAAACTCATCGACGATAACCCGCACGGAGGTGCAGGCTTTGCAGTCTTCGCAGGCCGGGCGGTAGGCAATATTCTGGCTGCGACGAAAACCGCCCTGGCTCAGGGAATCGTTCAACTCCTTGGCACCTTCGCCGATTAAGTGGGTGAAAATCTTGCGTTCGAACTGGCCGCCGAGATACGGGCATGGCTGTGGTGGCGTTATATAAAACTGCGGGATATTCTTGCCGTGTATGCTCACCGTTCGATCCGTCTTTAAAACATCGTAGATTTTGCGCGCAACGCTGCTTCAGTATGCCAATTCTTTGCGCCCACCACAATGATTGTTGTGACCGGGTGAATTTAACCGAGAATCGGGTTACTTTTTATGAAACATCAAATTCACCGGAGAAAGAAAATGGCAACACCCGCACAAAAACCCATCGAATTGTACTATTGGCCTACGCCCAACGGCTACAAAGTTTCAATCATGCTTGAAGAATGCCGCCTGCCCTATGAGGTTAAATTCATAAACATCGGCAAGGGCGATCAGTTCAAAAAATCATTTCTTAAAATTTCCCCCAACAACCGCATGCCCGCCATCGTTGATCCTGCCGGACCAGGAGCAAAGCCGATTTCAGTATTTGAATCCGGGGCAATTCTGCAATACCTTGGCAATAAAACCGGCAAGTTCTACCCCAAGCGCACTCGCGCCCGTGTTGAAGTCGAGCAATGGCTATACTGGCAAATGGGTGGCCTCGGCCCAATGTGCGGCCAGACCCACCATTTTCGTAACTACGCTCCCAAAAAGATCCCTTACGCCATCGATCGCTACGTCAATGAAGTCAACCGGCTTTATGGCGTATTGAACAAACAGCTCAAGGGCCGTGATTTCATTGCCGGCAGCTACTCCATCGCCGATATGGCCTGTGTCGGCTGGATCAGGGGATGGGAGCGTCAGGGCCAGAATATCACCGATTTTAAGAACCTGAACAAATGGTTTGAACGCGTCATGGCGCGACCCGCAGTCGAGCGTGGCATCGCTCTGGGGCAGGAACTGCGCTCCCAACTCAATCTTGCCGATGACAAGCAGGCCCAGAAAATACTGTTTGGCCAAAGAGCACGCTAGGGGTTTTTGAATTTCGTAAGACAATTCAATTCCCACATCCACTGGTAGAATGGCCGGAATTGGACCGGGAAAATCCGCCGCATTTCCACTTGCGGCGGATAATACCCGACTTATTTATTTCAAATTATTCGCAATGCATTATAGATCAAAGTTATCAAAAGATTACCACGCATACGGATTACTTTTTTATATTTACTAGTAAGTAGTTGTTTTTATGTAATTCTTTTGAACAACAAAACATTAAAATAACCATTCCTTAGCGTTTGATTCAATCAAAATTAAGTCTCTTGTTTAACGCACCTTTGAATATCCTGTTGGCAATATGGGCTCAAGGATCACAAAGGTCTGAAGGATTTAGACAATCCATTCAAACCGTAGCGTTGTAGCAAAACGGCGGTTTAGAAAAACAGGAGGCAGAAATGGCACGAATGGAAATAGCAGAGGCTGAACTGGCACAGATGTCATCTTCAGGTGGCCAATGCGAGGCATTATTCAATCTGGGGTTAAAGTATTCCATTGGTATTGATGTTGAAGCAGACATGATAACAGCGCACAAATGGTTTAATCTCGCGGCAATCTCAGGAAACGACCGGGCGAAGGAGTATCGCCAGGAAATTTCCCGAGAATTATCCAGTGAGGAAATCATCGAAGCACAAAAGCTGGCACGCGAATGGGTTAGCGTAAACTAAAACGCGCGCGCCCTATGCCAGACCGCGTTTTTCGAGCAGGGCGTCAATGCCGGGCATACGGCCGCGAAAGGCTTTAAAAGCCTCTGCCGGCTCCTGGCGACCGCCGGCTGCGTAGATATGCCGGGCGAGCTTTGCGGCGAGATCGGCATCAAACACATCGCCACTGTCTTCAAACGCCTTGAATGCATCGGCATCCATAACTTCCGACCACATATAACTGTAATAACCAGCAGAATAGCCGTCGCCGGAAAATACGTGGGCGAAATGGGGAATGCGGTGACGCATGGTGATTTGCCTCGGCATCCCGATTTTTTCCAGCATTTGACGCTCGAATTCAGTCACATCAAGTGCATCAGTTGGCGTTATCTGGTGTAACTCCAGATCCACCAGCGCACTGGCAATGTATTCCACTGTGGCAAAGCCCTGATTAAAGTTCTCCGCCGCCAGCAATCGTTGCAACAGATCATCAGGTATGGGTGCGCCGGTTTTATAGTGGGTGGCAAATTTGCTTAGAACCTGCGGTTGCGACAACCAGTGCTCATACAGCTGCGAAGGCAATTCAACAAAATCACGCGCAACATTCGTGCCTGAAATCATCGGGTAGGTAACATCCGACATCAAGCCGTGCAGGCCATGGCCGAATTCGTGAAACAATGTGCGTGCATCATCAAACGTCAGTAAAGATGCCTCGCGATCGCCACCTTTGGAAAAATTCATAACATTGACAATGATAGGGTGAATAGCGCCATCAAGTTTTTGCTGGCAACGAAAATTGCTCATCCAGGCGCCACTGCGCTTACCGCTGCGGGCATAATAATCACCCAGAAATATGCCCACATGCGCACCGGACCTGTCGCTCACTTCAAACACCCGCACATCTTCATGATAGACCGGCACATCATCGAGTTCACGGAAATTCAGACCAAAAAGTCGGTTGGCGCTATCGAACGCTGCTGCAATAATCTGGTCGAGTTGCAGATAGGGCTTGATTTCAGCCTCATCAATGTCGTGATCACGCTTGCGCACTTTTTCCGAATAATAACGCCAGTCCCAGGCCTCCACATCAAAATTGCCACCCTCCATGCTCACCATTTTTTGCAGGTTTTCACATTCTTCAGTGGCACGAACAAGTGCCGGCTCCCACACCGACAACAGCAATTCCTCAACCGCCTGCGCACTCCCGGCCATTTGATCATCGAGTTTAAAAGCGGCATAGGTATCAAAGCCCAGCAATTTAGCCCGTTCATTACGCAAAGCCAGTGTTTCAACCACAATTTGGCGATTATCAGTATCGCCACCGCCCTCACCCCGGCTCACCCAGGCCTGAAACGCCTGTTCGCGCAAATCACGCCGTTGGGAAAACCTCAAAAACGGCTCAATGCTGGAACGGGAAAGGGTAATGGCATATTTGCCCTCATGTCCCCGGTCGGCAGCGTTGCGTTTTGCCGCAGCAATCAGAAAATCCGGCAACCCGGCAAGATCCGCCCCTTCTTCAAGTATAAGCTCATAAGCCTTTTCATCTTTGAGAATATTCTGTGAAAACTGCGTGCCGATCACAGCCAGGCGCTGATTGATCTCATTCATGCGCTGGCGGTCATCACCCTGAAGCCTCGCACCAGCACGTACAAACATGGAGTGATAACGCTCCAGCACCCGTTGTTGCTCCGGTGTAAGCCCCAGATCACCTTGGGCAGCAAACAGGGTTTCAATACGTTCAAACAACCGGGCATTGAGCAGAGTTTCCATACTGTGGCTGGCAAACAACGGAGCCACATCACGTTCAATCTCCTGCAAAGTGTCGTTTGTATCGGCACCACTAAGATTAAAGAACACCGCTGCAGACTGGCGCAACAGTTTGCCCGCACGCTCAAGTGCTTCGATGGTATTGGCAAAATCTGGCTTGAGCGGATTATCCGCGATTGCATCAATTTCCTGACGGTGAGCTTTAAAGGCATGATCGAATGCAGGTTTGAAGTGTTCAGGTTTAATGTTGCCAAATGGCGGCAGGCCAAAAGGAGTGGTCCAGTGCTGCAGCAGCGGGTTATCGGTCATTGTCATTATGTTAAAAGCCGAATCGGTCAAAACTATCCTGAGCATAGATAGGCATTCCGGTCCCTCAGGTAAAGGGCGTGTTTCACCCGCCCGGACATGCCTAACCGGAAGTTAACCTCTGTGGTCAATATTATCTCAAAGGTGCCGGTAATATTGGCACCAAAGCTGCAGACAAAACCGTCGGGACAAATCATGCAACCAGCCAGTATTTACAACCTTGCCCTGGAAAAAAGGCTTCATCGCCGTGTCGATATCTCGCTGGCTGGGCGTTACATGCTGGCCAACAAACAGGAATACCGCTGTCATACAATGGATATCTCCGTTGGTGGCCTCTCCATCCGCG
>JAJRTY010000148.1 GCA_024278055.1 Alphaproteobacteria bacterium
CCGCTCCCCCGGCCCAACCACCCGTAAAGGTACCCTGAGGGGTGGTTGGGCCGGGGGAGCGGGCTGGCTTCAGGACTTTTGAGTCAGACTCTTAGGCAGATAAATTCGAGATATATCTAAAAACTGCCTCAGGAAGGGCATTTGCAAAAAAGCACTTTTAGGAGCCCGCATGGATTATTTATAGGTTTCAGGGTGTATTTTCAAAAATATCGCTGTAGGCAAAAAGTCCGGGGCCGCCGCCGGTGTGAACAAACACGACTGCTTCGTCTTTGCCAAAACGGTTTTTGGTAATCATGTCAATCAGCCCCGCCATGGCTTTGCCGGTGTAAACCGGATCGAGAATTATCGCCTCCGTTTGTGCCAGCTGGTTGATGGCATCGATGGTTTTGGGGTTGGGCATGCCATATTCGGGAGCACCATACCCTTCGGCCAGCTCAAGTTCGGCTTTTTCAACCTGAGCGCAAACGCCAAGAAGTTCGGCTGTTTTAGCGGCAATGCCGGCAACTTCTGCGCGCACGCTAACAGGGTCATGGTCGATGTCGATGCCAATGCACGAAATACTACTGCCGGCTCCAGCCAACCCCACCATCATGCCGGCCTGAGTGCCGCCTGAGCCTGAGGCCAGAACCACGTGATTTACTTTGATATTCTGTTGTTTGACCTGTTCCATAATTTCAACGGCACAATCCACATAGCCCAGTGAACCCACCGCATTGGAGCCGCCGGTGGGGATAAAATAACCTTTTTCACCGCGGGCTTCGATAGCGGCCATGACTTCATCAGCCTTGTCATTGCGCCCCTCATCCCTGCTGCACAGATGCACTGTAGCCCCCAGTAGCCGGTCAAGCAGAATATTGCCGGAATTGCCGTAAGCGGCTTGCGTCCAGGGAACACGCCAATCGAGCACCAGTTCACATTTCAACCCGGCTTTAACAGCTGCCGCAGCGGTCTGGCGCACATGGTTGGATTGCATGCTGCCTACGGTAACAATGGTGGTGGCAGACTTTTCCAGGGCATCGCCTATAAGAAATTCGAGTTTGCGACTTTTGTTGCCACCAAACGCCAGGCCGGTACAATCATCACGTTTGATATATATTTTCGGGCCGTCGAGAGCCGTACTCAGATGTTTCAAATGCTCCAGCGGAGTTGGTCGATGGACGAGTGAAAATGTTGGAAACCGCGCTAGATCCATTGCTTTTTTACCTCTGTTTTTCCGGCAGCCATTGATAAACAAGTTATCACTATACAGTGAGTGGCGTTGCGCCGTCATATTTTCATCATACATAGTGTTTGTGATGCAATTACTGGATGGGGAGGAACTTCAATGGCAAGGAATAGATACGGCATTGCCGCGTTTAGCGTACTCTTTGGTTTTTTGATAACCAACATATCTCTGCTCAACGCCAAACCACTGGACGACAGCAAGATTGGCGAATACAGCCGCGCCATAGTCATGGGGCAGCTGGTTGAAAAAGATGTGGCCATTGACAGGCTTGTTGCCCGGGGCAAAAAGGATGTGGTTGCCGCTATAATTCTGGCCTTGCGGTATCGCCGCAACGATCCCGACACATTGGAAGCATTCAAGGCACTTACCGGCAAAACTGTTACCGGCTGGAATGACGCAATGTTGTGGCAGGAAGTTAATCCACAGATTAAACCGCATTCAAGCTTCCCTAAGATCAAAGCGGAAATTTTCGAGCGCATTGATCCCCAGTTCAGGCGCTTTGTTGGCGGCAAGCGCTCGTTACCTGAAAACATGAAAATCAGGCTGGAGGAAATCACCTGGGGCGGTGTGCCGGTGGATGGTATTCCTTCGCTGGACAACCCCAAATTAATATCGGTGCAGGAGGCGGATTATCTGGTTGATAGTGACCTTGTATTTGGCGTCGAAATTAATGGCGATATTCGCGCCTACCCGCTGCGCATTATGGGTTGGCACGAAATGTTTAACGAGACCATTGGCGGTGTGCCTGTGGCTCTGGCGTATTGTACCTTGTGTGGTGCCGGAATTTTATTCGAAACCAAGATCAAGGGCAGGGACAAGCCACTGGTTTTTGGGTCGTCTGGTTTTCTATACCGCTCCAACAAATTGATGTTTGACCGCGAAACCGACAGCTTGTGGAACCAGTTTACCGGTGAGCCGGTGAGCGGGCCGCTGGTCAACAGCGGCATCAAACTTAAAATTCGCCCGGTTACGATAACCACCTGGGCCAAATGGAAAAAGACCAATCCAACCACAAAGGTTTTATCGGTTAATACGGGTTTTTCCAGAAATTACGGCTCCGGCGTTGTTTATAATGATTATTTCGCCAGCCCGGATTTGATGTTTCCCGCTGTCGTGCGCAACGAAAAACAGGTCAAACGCAAAGAATATGTCTTTGGCATACGCGAATTCGCCGCCGCCAAGGCCTGGCCGATAGCAGCTTTTGATAAAGACAACCGGATCATCAATGATGCGATTGGTGCCCGCAATATCGTTCTGGTGGGCGATGCCGACAGCCGCACCGTACGCGCTTATGAACGCGGCGATTTCGAATTCAAACAATCAACCAAACCCGGTCACCTCAGTGCCCAGAGTGTGGACTGGGCCATGGGTGAAGAATATCTTCTTTCACCCCAGGGCAAGAAACTACCCCGTGTGCCTGGCCATATCAGTTACTGGTTTGCCTGGGACAGCTATCTTGGTGTGGAAAGTTCTCTATATTCCGCCAAGGATCACCACAATAAGGATCGCTCCTGATCGAAAACGGGTGCTGCCCGTACCAACCTCTAGTCAAATAAGGAATTCCGACTATGAAAATTCTTAAATCTTTCGCCATCGTTTTGGTTCTTCTGTTTTCAACCGGCACCGCATTTGCCGGCAAGGTTGGCAGCGGCAGTTTTCCAAGCTCTTCCCAATACAATATCTCTGGCAATGTAAAGGTCACCCAATCCGGTGGTAAAATCACCATTACACTTGGCAAGGGCTACAAGATGGGTGCCGCACCCGACCCTTATGTGTCTTTGGGCAAGGGCAGTCAGCCGGTATCGGGTGGCATTATCAAGCTTTTGACCAAACAGGGTGGACAATCGGTTACTTTTTCAGCAAAAAAAGTCGACCTTTCCAAAGTTGATTCGGTCATTATCTGGTGTAAGAGATATGCCGTGCCGCTGGCGGTTGCAAAAATCAAATAGCCGGTTAGCTGTTGCGCCTGCCAAACGAAAATTGCTAGAGTGTCTCTTTTTTAGAGACACTCTTTTTTGTTTGCCTTCGGGCAATTTTCACTCGGGGAAAAATATGAACTTGATTAAAACACTCGGCATCGCCAGCTTGGGGATAACTCTGGCTTTTGGTGCGCAGGCGCAAACGCGCATTACTTATAAATCAGCTAAAACCACCTCGTCATATTACCAGATGGCAGTGCAAATCGCCGAAGCCATGAAGGCAGGCTCCAAGGGCGATATCATCGTCACGGTTGAAGAAAGTCAGGGATCGGTTCAAAATGTCAAGGAGGCGGCTGTGCGTCCGGGCAATTATGTTTTCACCACACCACCGGTTCTGGTGCGTCTGGCGCAAAAACAAAAAGCCATGTTCAAGGACAAGGGCAATCCCAGGTTTGATGACATTCGCGCCCTGTTCCCCATCCCCTCGCTCACCATGCATTTCGTTGTCAGCAACAAAAGCGGCATCAAAACTTTCGCTGATCTTGAAGGCAAAACCATTTTGCTGGGCAAAGGATCTTTCGGTGCCCGTGAAGGTGCCAAGTATCTCAAGTTATTCGGTCTTGAAGGTAAGGTGACGCTGGCCAATGTGGAGCTTTCCAATGCGGTTCCAGCGCTTAAGAACGGCCAGATTGACGGGTTTGTTACAGCAGGCTCTTACCCTGCACCCAACGTTATTGAAGCTGCCGCCGGCACCGGGGTCACGGTTTTAACGCTCAATGACGAGCAGATCAAAAAGAGCAAGCGCGCCAGACTGGTTATTCCCGCAGGCACATATGCCGGTCAGGATGCCCCCATCACCACAACCTCGCTGCCGGTTGTTGCCTACACGACCACAAACATGGATGAGGCCACCGCTTATGCGCTGACCAAAACCTACTGGTCGCAAAAAGCTGCCATGGGCAAGGGTGCTGCGTGGTGGAACGGGGTCAGCAAAGATCTGATGAAGCACATCACCGGCAAGATACACCCCGGCGCTTTAAAATATTACAAGGAAGCTGGTTTCCCGATCACTGATGCTCAAATGTAAACTTGGGTTTTGAGAAGAGTTCAATTCAGATTATGTCCTCAGGCCCGCGCATAATCTGGGTTGTTCTGGGTGGGCTTACCATCTCATTTCACCTATGGCTGATTTTCTCCGGCCTGGTACCTAATCTTGTCTCCCGGCCTTTACATATGGCTCTGGCTCTGCCGTGGACACTGGTGTTTGTGGCAAAAACCGGATTTGAACGCATCTCCGGCCTGGCGCTGGCTGCTTTGGGTATTTTCAGCAGCTTGTGGATTGCCTTCAATCAGTCGATGCTGGCCGACCAATACGGCTATATCGACAGTGATTTCCAGATCTTTGTCGCCATAAGCCTGCTTGTGGTGGTACTGGAAATGGCGCGGCGCTCGATTGGCTGGCCATTGCCGCTGGTCGCTGTTGTGGCTCTGGCCTATGGGTTGCTGGGTCAGTATATTCCCGGAGAATTCGGCTATCCCGGCCTGCCGTTGCAAAGTTTTCTCGGCACATTGACAATTTCCGAAGGTGGTATCTGGGGCAAGCTTACCGGCATTTCCGTCAGTATTGTCGCCATTTTCGTTATTTTTGGCGCGGTACTCAATGCGGGCGAAGCCGGTCAGGGATTTATGAATGTGGCGGCAGCGGCTGCCGGTCGCCTCAAAGGCGGTGCGGCCAAGGTTTCGGTGATCTCGTCTGCTTTGTTTGGTTCTATTTCAGGCTCGGCCTCGGCCAATGTCGCCTCAACCGGGGCGATCACCCTGCCCGCCATGACCAGGCTGGGATATCCCAAGTCGCTGGCAGCAGCCGTCGAAGCTGTTGCCTCATCAGGCGGGCAGATTATGCCGCCGCTGATGGGGGCTGGAGCCTTTGTCATGGTCGAGCTTACCGGCGTGCCTTATACCGGCATTATGGCCGCGGCTTTTTTACCGGCTCTGTTGTTTTTTACCGCCGTTTGGGTGGGTATCAACGGCTTTAGCGCGCGCTATGAATTAAAAGGTCTGCCCGCCGACCAGCGCCCGGCTGCGCGCGACGTAGTGATTACCTCGGGCTTTTTCCTCGTGCCGTTTTCGGTGTTGCTGTGGGGCATGTTCATCGGTGATTACACACCGCAATATGCCGCCTGCATGGCGATTGTTGCCGGCGCATTGCTGCTGTTCCTGGATGGCAGGTTGACACTGGACTGGGCGCGCACACTGGGACGGCTGGAACAGACCTGCCTCAATGCCGGCAAACAGGTGTCGATGATTGCAGCCATCATATTATGCGCCTCCATCATCATCGGCATTTTAGGTATCACCGGCCTGGGTATAAAAATCACCTCGCTCATCTTGTCCGGTTCAGGCGGACAATTGTGGCCTGCCCTGCTGCTCACCGCACTTGCCTGTCTGATATTGGGCATGGAGGTGCCGACAACGGCAGCTTACGTCATTTCCGTATCCATCGCCGGACCGGCCCTGATCAACCTGGGGCTGGAGCCGTTGCAGGCGCATTTATTCGTGTTCTGGTTTGCGCTGCTGTCAACCATAACGCCGCCGGTGTGCGGGGCAGTGTTTATCGCTGCCGGCATGGTTGAGGAAAACTGGCTGAAGGTTGCATTATCCGCGATGGCGCTGGGGCTGGGGTTGTATCTCATTCCCCTTGGCATGATTGCCAATCCAGAACTGATAAAGCTCAGCTCAAATCCGCTTGGCGCAATATTCGCCGCGCTGAAAGTCGGCGTTGCCCTGTCACTGGTATCTTACGGCGTGATTGCACCAAAACCAGCGCTTGTGCGTATCGGGCTGGTTTTGGCCGGGCTTGGGCTGATGTTTTATTCTGCTTTTTAGTGGCTTTTTAGCAGCGCTCAAGCGGCGCGCAGCCTGCGGACCCTTTGGGTCCTAGTCCAACACTGCGTTCGTCCGGGTGCCATAGCGATAAACTATCGATGGCTCACCCGAACAAGCGCAGCGAACGACTAACGAGCGACCGCAAGTACAGGCCGCGCGCCGCTCGTCCGATTACCATACGGAAATTCCAGCGCGCGGTCTCCGGAAACCATACAGAAAATCCGGCGGGTAGCCATCGAATGCCATACGAAAAATCCGTCGTTGTGGCACCCGGACGAACGCAGTGTTGGACTAGGACCCAAAGGGTCCGCAGGCTGCGCGCCGCTTGAGCGCTGCTAATAAACATAAACAACAAGCAGCCTGCAAACTCAAATTACCTGCCATCAAACCCAAAAGGGTTTGTCGGCTTCTTCAATAGCCTGTTTGCGCGACAGGCCGACATCATCTAGTAACCGGGCATCAAGGTGGCGCAAACCGGCACGTGTTGTGGCGCGCTTCTGCCATCTCTGGACCAGGGTAAAAATCTGTCCCGGTATATTGAAAACTGCCGTGGCCAGATTGTCCTGTTTTTCTATTACTGCTTCGCAAACGCAAGTTACCGAAACATCTCTGGTATCAATTTTGATCATGTCAATTCGTCCTTTTGTTCAGCAGTCTGTTTTCAAGTTGTGTTTTGATTTAGGGCGAATTTGACTTCTTATCAAACGATCTTTATTGTGGTTCACATTAATATTTCTAATGTATTTTTTTTCACATTTATCTGTTTTTCATTGTTTTTGAACCATTTTTTTGATTCAATCACGTTTGTGTAGATAATTTCGAATAAAATGGATTAATTTAAATCATGTCGCGACGCCTGCCACCTCTCAACTCGTTGCGGGCTTTTGAAGCCGCCGCACGTCATCTCAGCTTTACCCTTGCTGCAGCTGAACTGAACGTAACCCAGGCTGCTGTCAGTCATCAGATCAAATCACTGGAGGAGCATCTGGGCATGCCGTTGTTCCGGCGGTTAAACCGGGCCTTGCTGCTGACTGATGCGGGCCAGACTTTGTATCCGGCCATGAGTAATGCCCTGGACGTGATGGCTACGGCAATTGATCGTCTGCACCGTCATGACAAATCCGGCGAGTTGACCATTACAACCATGGATTCGTTTGCCGCCACATGGCTGGTGCCACGGCTGGCGCAGTTTCAAAAGATGCACCGGGATATTGACATTCGCATTACAACCTCTGATCAGATGGTTGATTTCTCCCGGGAAAATGTCGATATGGCCATTCGCTACGGGCAGGGCGACTGGCCCGGTGTTTTTGTTGAGCCTTTGATGGTTGAAGAAATGTTCCCGGTTTGCGCACCATCGCTGTTGCAATCGGGGCCGCCGCTCAAAACACCGGCTGATCTCAAACATCACATGTTGCTGCATGATGATATGCGCGTTGACTGGCGCATGTGGCTGATGGCGGCGGGGGAGCCGGACATTGATACCACGCGTGGGCTGAGTTACCAGCATTCCAACCTTGTGGTTCAGGCCGCCGAGCAAGGCGACGGCGTGGCTTTGGCCAGAAGCGTGCTGGTCAGCAATTCATTGGCGACCGGCAAACTGGTCAAACCTTTCGATCTGGCTCTGCCGGTAACTTACGCATATTATGTGGTCTGTCCCCATGGCAACGAAAACCGGCCCAAAATAAAGCAGTTTCGATCGTGGCTGGCAGAAATGGCCAAGTCTGAAATATCCCCTGTTACTCCTGTCTGAGAAAGAAGAATCCCATGGCGTCATTAAATTCGGACATCGCCTTTACACCAGCGGTTAAAATTGAACAGGAAAAACGGGGCTCACGCGCAAATTATCAAAAGATGTCGGAAAAACGCGACTGGAGTGACACGGTCACTGACGCGCTTGAGATTTTCATTGCCGAGCGCAACAGCTTTTATCTGGCCACGGCGACCAAAGACGGCCAGCCCTATATTCAGCACCGCGGCGGGCCCAAGGGGTTTTTGAAAGTCATTGATGAAAAAACCCTTGGCTTTGCAGATTACGCCGGCAACCGGCAATATATCTCCATCGGCAATGCGGCTGAAAATGACAAGGCCTATATTTTTCTGATGGATTATACCAACCAGCGACGCATCAAACTATGGGGCAAAATCCGTGTGGTTGAAGATGATCCTCAACTGCTTGAAAAACTGGTTGATCCCGGCACCAAGGGGCGGGCTGAGCGGGCTTTTTTGTTTGAAATCACTACATGGGATGTCAATTGTCCGCAACATATTCCGCAGATGTTCACCCTCGAGACGGTTGAGCTGGCGACCAGTAAACTGACCCGGCGGATTCAGGAACTTGAAACCGAAGTTGCCCGGCTGACTGCAAATTCTGCATGAATCCAAATCTTACAAGTGGTATGGTAAGTTTTATAAAAACTGGCTCTTTTTAAAGGTCCTGTTGCCCTGTATTCTTTTTTCAGATACCGATCTGCATAAAGGACACTTGTCTCATGGAAAATTCTCCCAGCATTTTTGAAGCCAAAAGCGTATGCCCGCTGGATTGCCCCGACACCTGCAGCCTGTCGGTGAAAACCGATGGTGCGCAGGTTCTGGAGGTGCGTGGTTCGCACGACAATCCCTATACCGCCGGGGTTATCTGCAACAAGGTTGCGCGCTCCTATCCTGAATTTGTCCATGGCAGCGCCCGGCTGACGACACCGTTGCGGCGCATTGGTGCAAAGGGTTCCGGCGAATTTGAAGCTGTGTCGTGGGAACAGGCACTTGATGCAGTATACGCCGGGGTTTCCAGGGCGATAAAGGAGCATGGACCGCAATCGGTACTGCCTCTCAATTATTCCGGCCCGCATGGGGAACTCGCCTGCGGCTCCATGGATCGGCGGTTTTTCTATAAGCTTGGAGCAACGCTGCTTAATCGCGGGCCCTTGTGTGGCATCGTTCGCGGCACGGCATACAGCAGCCTGTTTGGTGCCGCACCCGGCATGGCACCGGAACAGGCGCAACATGCGGATTTGATTATTGTCTGGGGCAACAATGTGACGGTGTCAAACCTGCATCTGGCCCGGGTGATTAAAACTGCCCGCGCCCAAGGGGCAAAGCTGGTGGTAATTGATCCCAAGCGCACAAAAATTGCTGAACAGGCGGATCTTTATTTACAGATTGAACCGGGCACGGACGTGGTTATGGCGCTGGCGATGGCGGCAGAACTTGAGCGGCGCAACGGGTTTGATCATAGTTTCATTGAGCGTTGGGTTGAGGGATTTGATGCCTATATGGCGCAGGCCCGCCAGCACAGTGTCGAAGATGTTGCAAAAATTTGCGGCATTGAGGCTGAAATCTTCCAGCAGCTGATTTCATGGTATATGGCGGCTGAAAACGTTGCCGTATCTGTCGGCAATGGCATTGAACGCGGTAAAAGCGGCGGCTCGGGGCTGCGTGCCGCCATGGCCTTGCAGGCGCTGACCGGCAACCACGGCCGCCTCGGCGCCGGGGTTTTTGCCAAGCCGGGACTGGCCTTTGCCAAGACAACCGACAAGCTGCAACGACCTGATCTTATTCCCGCCGGAACGCGCACGTTCAACATTGTCGATGTGGCCAAGCACCTGCTCGATGAAACCCTTGATCCGCCGATTTCAGCAGTGATGATATACAACCACAATCCGGTCGGCACTCACCCTGATCAAAATCACATGCGCCGGGCATTGTCGCGTGAGGATTTGTTTGTGGTCGGTTGTGATGTGGCAATGACTGATTCGATGACTTACGCCGACATTATCCTGCCCGCCAGCAGCCATTTTGAATATGCAGATATTTACGGCGCTTATGGCCACTCTTACCTGCAACGGTCTGAAGCAGTTATTCCTTGCGTCGGTGACAGTCTGCCCAACACCGAAATTTTCCGCCGCCTGGCAGCCCGGTTTGGCTTTGATGATGCGATGTTCAAAGCCAGCGATACCGAGTTGATGGATGATGCTTTTGACAATGAGGATCCACGGCTGGGCGGCGCCCGCCCCAGTCAAATTCCGCTGGATACTGCTCTGGCCATGACCGCGCCCAAAGGTGAGCCGATGATCATGTGCAAAACCGTCGTTCCCGCGACCAAATCTGGAAAAATCGAATTGTTTAGCGATGATCTCGAAGAACGTTTTGGCTACGGCCTGCCGCGTTTTGAGCCGGTGACACGCGACCTGCCGTTTTCGATAATTTCACCATCATCGTCCCGGCGCACCAATGCCACCTTTGGCGGGTGTTCTGAATCTCATGGTCAGGAGATTGTTGAGATCAATCCGGTGGATGCTGAAGAATACAACATCAATGAAGGTGACAGTCTGCGGGTATGGAACTCGCAAGGTGAGGTACACCTGACAGCGCGCATCACTGATGCGGTGACGCCCCGCGTCCTTTATTCACCCAAAGGAACCTGGCTGGCAACAAGTGCAACGGATCAGACCGTCAACGCGCTGATTTCCTCTCAGGTGCGCACCGACATTGAGGACGGGGCGTGTTACAATGAGACCTTTGTTGATTTGGTGCGGATTTAAAGTCAGGGCCGCCGGGCGACAACATCAATTTCCACCAGCGCGCCAACGGCAAGCCCGGTTACGCCAATGCAGGTGCGTGCCGGTAATTTACCGGGTGCGAAATAGCTCTGGTAGGCCTGGTTCATGACCTCATAGTCGCGCTCAAAATCGGTGATATAGACACGCGCCTGGACCACATTTTCCAACCCCAGACCAACGCCATCAAGCACAATTTCGAGATTGTCCATGACGCGCCGGGTCTGGGCATCGATACCCTCAGGCAAAACTTTGTCAGGCTCACCCGGCCAGGTGGGCATCTGGCCGGTGAGAAAGACCCATCCGTCAATTTCGGCAGCATGAGAAAATGTTGCAACCGGCTGGGGGGCCTTTTCGACCATTATGAATTCCGGCAATCCCATGATGTGCTCCTGTTATTTTGAAAAAGAAAATGTCGCATCCAGATTATTATCAACTGATATCCTCTGCGAATTAGAGGTTCTTGGCCCTGTCTGCCTCACTCAGGGCTTCGGCACGCACAATCAATCTTTTGGCGTTCATGTAAATCGGCATTTCCACGTGGAGACCGTCAACTTCAACACCCGGTTTACCGGCTTGGCGAGCGCGTTCATAGGCGTCAACCAGTTCGCGGGCTTTTGATACCGCTTCACCATCGGGGGTCAAACCGGCATTGACCACAGAAACGTGCTGGGATGAGATAATGGACTTGGCACGATAGCCCAGTCGCCGGGCATAATCAGTGTCGCGCGATACACCATCAACATCACTCCAGGTATAGGGGCAATCTATAGCCAGAACCTGCGATGCCACACATTGCACCAGAAATTTTTGCCGGACATATTGCAGCTCGAGGCCATCTTGTCCGCGTTCGGCACCAAGGTCTGCGGCCATATCTTCGGAAGCCACCAGACAGGCGGTAACGCGGGGGTCTGCGGCGATAATTTCTATCGTATTCAATAGTCCGCGTGCTGTTTCCACGTTAGGCAGAAGTTCGACGCTGTTGTTGCCCAGGGCTGAGACGGCCATACCAAGCGTTTTAACCTGCTGAGCTGTTACAACCTTTGACATGGCGACAATATCCGCCTCCGCTATTACCGCAGCGGCAAGGTCTCGGGGGCCGTCTTCAGTTTCCAGAGGATTTATGCGCGCACCAACGACCATACCTCTGGCTTTTGCGGTCGCAAAAAATTCGGTGAGAAGATCACGCGCCTCGTCGCGCCTTGCCGCCGGGGTAAAATCTTCAAAATCTACCAACAAAACGTCCGCCCCGCTTTCAAGTGCGCGGGCGTGGGCGTCGGGTTCTGCTCCGGCGATAAAAAGCCAGGATCGGCACAGAGATGTTGGTCGGCGGAGCCTTTCCGGTGTAGATTGCGTCATGATCTCAACTTTCATAAGATTTACGCTGATCTGTCTGATGGCAATATTTGGCATCATTTATCAATCCAGAGCAAGTCTTGCAATAGAAGTTGACCTTGAACTTGTTCTGGCAGTTGATGTTTCAAGCAGTGTGGATGAGGTTGAAGCACGTTTGCAAAAGGATGGTTATCTTCGCGCCCTGGTTCATCCATATGTCCTGGACGCGATCAGATCAGGCCCGAAAGGCCGTATTGCGGTTATCTATATTGAATATGCCGGCAAATCGTTTCAGCGCGTGGTCGCCGGCTGGACCGTCATGCAGGATTTGAAAAGTGCCCGGGCGTTCACCCGCAGGCTTGCAAATTCCCCGCTTGCCTCCGCCCCCTCCACATCGATCAGTGCGCTCATTGATTTTTCGGTAAATCAGATACTGACCAATGCATTTTCTGCTCCACGCGCGGTCATTGACGTCTCGGGCGATGGCCCCAACAGCGACGGGCGCCCGGTGTGGGATGCGCGTGATGATGCTGTTTTGCGTGGAATAACCATAAATGGTTTGCCGATCCTGTCATCGCGCCCCGACCCAAAGGGGTTTGCTCCATCCGTTGGGGTCGCCAGTCATTACCGGAGATTTGTTATCGGCGGGCCCGGTGCATTTTTAATAGGTGTAAATGAATTTGAAAATTTCACCCCGGCGCTGGTGAAAAAACTGGTGCGGGAAATACTTGATCCCGCACGAAAACTGAGTATGAAACAATAGTTCGGGCCCGCCACGAAAAAAACCAATTTTTCGATTAGTCAATCCCGGCACAAATTTTCCTTATGGTTCCGGCAGAAACAAAGGGCGGCAATAATTCGATGAGCACGACAGTTAAAACCTCAAAACGGCTGACAATCGGCTGGAAAACTCGCCATTTACTGGTAATCATTATCTCTATCATAGGCACCTATGCGTTTTTGGAATCGCGGGCGCAATGGTCCGAAATGCACCGCTGGAACCGCGCCGTTGGTGACATGAGCCTGGTGATGATCGCATTTTCAATGGCCATCGGCCCGATATCACGTCTCATGCCAAGGGCCCGGGCAGCAATTCCCTGGCGCCGTGAATTTGGCATTTATGGTGTTATACTTGCCATTATTCACACGTTTATCATTCTCGCAGGCTGGGTCCAATGGGATCTAATCCGCCTGTTCGGATACGAACTGCATCCCGCCGGTGTTTACATTATGCTAAAGCAGGGCTTTGGTCTGGGCAATGTCATTGGCATTATCGCCCTGTTCTATGGTCTGGTTCTGGCACTTTCATCGAGCAACTGGAGCCAGCGGGTTTTAAGCGGGCCGGTATGGAAATTCCTGCAACAAAGCGCTTATGTGTTGTGGATGTTGATCGTTGTCCACACTGCCTATTTCCTCTATCTGCATTTTCAGGATTATCATCGCGCCGTGCCTGAACCAAACTGGTTGCAATGGCCGTTTGCCGGGCTGGTTACCACCATAATCGTGTTACAGCTGGCTGCATTCTGGAAAACCTGGCGGTTGCGGCGCGGCAGAATATCGCCGGGTGAGCAGTCCGTTGCCGGATAAAGGGTGGTTCTGAAAAGAGACAGGATACCCTGGAAAATCAATCACCGGTGCTGGAATGGGTAGCTAAACGCCCGCGCACCTGTGATCAAGTTATGGCAGGCGTGGCGCACATCGTGCCCACGCCTGCCAAAAAAATGTCCGAAAACAGCGCGTTTGCCATCAAGGGAGAAAACTCTTTTCTGCCAAAACTTTAGCCCATATTTCTAATGATCTGATTCACCATGATGATCCATAACTTCAACTTGGAAAACCATGCATAAAGCTTTGAAAACTCAGACAGTTTTGGATTATTTCCGACCCTTGATCTTGTTTACCAAAAACCAGGCACCGGGCAAAATTGCGGCGGCGAGAGCGAGTTTGGTCAGATCACCATAGATGAACGGATAAAGACCCCATTCCAGTATCGGCTTGTCCCAGCCAAACAAAGCGCCCAGCCACAGAAGGCCGGGAATATAGATCAGCGCATTACCGATCAACATCGCCACAGCCGTGGTGAAAAAATTACGATCAAAGCCGCGTTCAGCCAACCACCCTACTGCAGCTACAGCAAGCAGGAAGCCAACAAGATAACCGCCGGTGCCACCAAGCATATAGGCGAGGCCGAGACCTTTTTCCGGCGTTCCGGCAAACACCGGCAGACCGGCGGCTCCTTGCGCAAGATAAAGCGCCACAGTCGCCAGCCCCAGACGCCAGCCGTAAGCGGCACCAATCAGTAACACCGCCATGGTGCCCAGATTCAGAGGTACGGGGTAGAAGGGAATTTGAATTTTGGCACTGAGCCATAAAACCATTGTTCCGGCAATTGCGAGAACAGTGTTGCGTAAAATCGCATTTGATTTGTCTTGCGACCAGACGGCGGCTGCCAGGGTTGCGGGAGCTGAAAGTAAATTAGCCATGGGATGCCTTACTCTTTTTATTGCCAGAAAGAATGCTTGGATAACTTTTATATGGTGCCAGCAGCGAGATGACAAGCCACTGATGGTTTAGGCCTTGTGAGAAGGCTTAACTTTGTGCAAAAGGTTAGCCTATGTCACACAATCTCGGGCTATCCCAGAAATTCGACCCCAAGTACGGTACCGCAGTTGAAATCAACAGCGATGTACGCCGCATTGTCGCCAACAATCCCGGCCCGATGACATTCAAGGGCACAGGCACCTTTCTCATAGGCGACAGGCATCTGGCCGTCATAGATCCCGGTCCTGATGACGACGAACATCTTGATGCGCTTTTAAAGGCGATCGGCTCGGCCACGCTAACCCACATTCTGATTACCCACACGCACCATGATCATTCTCCACTGGCAGCGCGGCTGAAACAAATCACCGGGGCTGAAACCTACGGGGTCGGTCCGCATGGTTTGAGGAAAACGGAATATACATCATCGGTTGAGGCTCTGGGCCTTGAAGGCAGTGGTGACATGGATTTTGTGCCCGACAATGTCATTGGCCACGGTGACATGATCGAGGGCAAGGATTTCAGGTTCGAATGTGTGTTTACGCCGGGACATTCGGCCAATCACATGGGCTTTGCGCTTGAGCGCCACAAGGCCCTGTTTGTGGGTGACCTGGTGATGGGCTGGTCCACAAGTGTTGTTGCCCCGCCGGACGGCAATATGGCTGAATATATGGACTCTTTACGGCTGGTACATGCCCGCGATGATCTTGTCTACTGGCCCACCCATGGCGCGCCGATCGAAGCGCCGCAAAGACTGGTCAAAGGCTATATCACCCATCGCAAAATGCGCGAAAATGCCATTCTGGAAACCTTGAGAACAGGCCCGCACAGGATTATAGATATTGTGCTCAAAATCTATTCCGGCCTGAACCCGAAATTGCACGGAGCCGCATCCCTATCAGTGTTGGCGCATATGGAACATCTGCACGCTCAGGGCAAGGTGGGTTTCGACGGCGCTTTGAGCCTGGATGCCACCTATTGGCTGGTTTAAGGCTTATTTCTCAACCCCTCATCCGTCAGCTGCGCTGCCACCTTCTCCCGCAAGGGGAGAAGGGCTTAAATCCAATTTCTTTCCTTCTCCCCTTACGGGAGAAGGTGGCGCCGAAGGCGTCGGATGAGGGGTGTGCGCACAAATGCACTTTAGTGTCTGACCCGAAAGTCGCTTTCAGCGACATTTTAGTCCTGAAGCCAGCCCGCTCCCCCGGCCCAACCACCCGTAAAGGTACCCTGAGGGGTGGTTGGGCC
>JAJRTY010000149.1 GCA_024278055.1 Alphaproteobacteria bacterium
GATCATTTTGCTGTGAGACCATATTGGCAGCGGCAGCGGTATCGACGGAAACCACCGGCTCAAGGTCCAGTTCATTGATTATTTTACGGCAGGTGCCCAGGGCGACAATATTACTGTGAACGGTTTTGATGTCTTCTATGCTGGCATCTTTAAGGCCGAGCAACTGATGGTGCAGGGGCAGGAAGAACTCACCTTGAATATAGAGTCCCGCACCTGGCAGCAGGTGGTGAATATCACCGACGCGACCGGCAACAGAATTTTCAATGGGGATCATGCCGATTTCGGCACGGCCATCGGCAATGGCATTTAAAGCCTGCTCAAAGGTGCGGCATGGCAATGGCTCCAAATGTGGAAAGGCCTGGGCACAAGCGATATGTGAATTTGCTCCCAATTCGCCCTGAAAGGCTATTTTACCGGTTGTGTTCATGATTTCGATTTACTCATCAGTATTCTTGCTTTTTCCAGATCTTCCGGCGTATCGATACCGAAAGGCACTTCTTCTACCATTGCTGCGTCAATTCGCATAGCGGCATCGAGTGCGCGCAGCTGTTCCAGTTTCACCTGATTTTCTCGCGCGCTTTGCGGCAGTGATACGAATGTCTTAATGGCTGTGCGCCGATATGCATAGATACCAATATGGTGAATGTGAACTCCGCGAAAATCCGGCGGTAACAGGCGGGCAAAATCTTTTGCCCGCACAATGCTGGCTGAGTTGAGGCCGTCGCCACCATCACTGGTGATGATTTTAACCACATTGGGATTGGCAATCTCGTCTGGATCGGTAATCACCGCACCCAGGGTGGCAATATCAACCGCTGGCTGTTTCAAGGGATCGATACAGCGGGCTATCGCCTGGGGTGCCAATAACGGCAGGTCACCTTGCAGATTTACGACGATATCGTATTTGTTGCCTGCGTCCACGCGCTCAAGGGCTTCATAAATCCGGTCAGATCCACTTTCGTGAACACCTTCTGTCACCACCGCCTTGCCGCCGGCTTTGCGAATGGCAGCTGCAATTTCCTCTTCGCCCGCCGCCACTACCACATCACCGATATTGGCCTCGGTTGCGCGGCGCCAGACATGGGTAATCATCGGTTCACCGGCAATATCAGCCAATGGTTTTCCCGGCAAGCGGGTCGACGCCATGCGGGCAGGGATAAGGATAATTATTCTTTTTGCCATTTTATTGCCTGTCTTTGCCATGTCCTGTTGGTAATTATGCCCCGTTTTGCTGGGAAAACCGGCAATTTTTACTCTGGTTCAATTTGTGCTGCTAAATTTACCTATACGTATTGCCTTGTACACCATAAAGCATGTAATCTCCGCGCGCGTCGGGTGATTGCGAGAATCACATAATTACCCTTATATTTAAAGTAGACTTATACCCAGTTTTCGACTTTGCGGAGCTACATTTTAGATGGACACTTTTGAATTAAACAAAATCGCCGGTGCTGTGCTGTTTACAGCTTTGATTATCATCGGCCTCGGCGCTCTCGCCGATGCGATTTATGCCCCGAAGCATCCCGACAAACCCGGGTATATGGTTGAAGTGGCAGAGACCGGCGCCGAACCGGCCGCCAAGGCGCAAGATGAGGCCGTGGCTGAGGTTTCGTTTGCCTCCCTGCTGATCACAGCCAATGTGGACGCGGGCCAGAAAGCGGCAAAAAAATGTGCCGCCTGTCACACGTTTGACCAGGGCGGGAAGAATAAAAGCGGACCCAATCTTTTTGGTATCGTTGGCAGAAAACTGGCCTCGGAAAGCGGATTTTCATATTCTGCGGCAATGAAAACCAAAGCTGAAACCGTTGGCGAGTGGAGCTATGAAGCTCTTAATCAGTTCCTGACCAAGCCCAAAACATATATCCCAAAAACCAAAATGGCTTTTTCCGGTGTTAAAAAAGCCGGAACCCGAGCTGATCTGGTGGCCTATCTTCGCTCTTTGAGTGACAGTCCCATGGCGCTTCCAGAAGCGCAATAGAGGCTGAAAACATTGCTTTTTTAGAAAAAACGTCGATCATCGGGTCGGCGTTTTTTTATGGTCAAATGATTACAAATCCTTCATGTTGCATCACACTCACGCGAGGTTGAGTATTTCTCCCTAGATTGGCCTTATTGTTTGTCTTGGATATACGTTAAAATGGTAAAAACAGGAGACCTTATGGTGCGCTCATCGAGACAGTTATTACTGCCCTTTCTCGCCGCCTTGGTATTGGTGATCACCGGATTATCTGCAAATCTGAATGCCCAGGAACAAAAGTGGCGTCAGGGACTGTCGTTGTTTGGTGAACTGAAATACCAGCCCGGTTTCAAGAACTTCGATTATGTCAATGTAAATGCCCCCAAAGGCGGCACCTTACGCATGGGCTCTATCGGCACCTTTGACAGCCTCAACCCCTTTATCATCAAAGGCAGAGCCGCTTCACTGTCGGGGCTGATTTATGATTCACTGTTAACGCCAAGTGCTGATGAGCCTTCAAGTTTCTATGGTTTGGTCGCCGAAGCTGTTTCTTACCCGGATGATTATTCCTCCGTCACCTACCGCCTCAGGCGCGAAGCGCGCTGGAACGATGGTGTGCCGATCACAGTTGAAGACGTGATTTTTTCTCTCGAAACCCTCAAAAAAGGTCATCCGCGCTACGCCTATTATTATGCCGATATTGATCGGGCGGAAAAAACCGACGATCATGAGGTGACGTTTTATTTCAAAAAATCCGGCAATCGCGAGTTGCCACAGATTACCGGCGAGTTGACCATCCTGCCCAAGCATTATTGGGAAGGGACAGATGAAAACGGAAAAAAGCGGAATTTCTTTGCCTCCACATTAGTGCCGCCTTTAGGCAGCGGGCCTTATCGCATCGGCAAAGTGGTGGCAGGTCGCAGTATCACAATCGAGCGGGTTAAGGATTACTGGGGCAAGGATTTGCCGGTTAATGTGGGCAAGAACAATTTTGATGTGCTGCGCAGTGAATATTTCCGCGATGATACCGTGGCCCTTGAAGCCTTCAAGGGCGGACAGTTTGATGTGAGATTTGAAAACTCGGCCAAAAACTGGGCCACCGCCTACAAGGTAAAATCGGTGACAGATGGCGATATTATCAAAAGCCAGCTTGTCACCAAAAATCCCGAACGCATGCAGGCATTTATTTTCAACACGCGCCGCGACAAGTTTGCCGATGCACGGGTTCGCCAGGCCTTCAATCTGGCCTTTGATTTTGAATGGGCCAACAAGAACCTCTTTTTTGGTCAGTATGCCCGCGTTTCCAGTTTTTTCCAGGGATCAGAACTGGCGGCAACGGGCCTGCCGCAAGGTCATGAGCTGGAAATTCTGGAAGAACTGCGCGACGAGATCCCCGCACAGGTGTTTACCGAGGTCTACAAAAACCCCGTAAACGGGTCGCCTGCCCTTCTGCGGGTTAATTTGCGAAAGGCCCGCGCGCTTTTGGAAGATGCGGGATGGAAAATAAAGGATCGCGTATTAGTCAACACCAAAACCGGGCAAAAGATGGAACTGGAAGTGCTGCTGGTATCTCCGGCTTTTGAGCGCATCGTGCTGCCCTACAAGAAAAGTCTGGCGCGGTTGGGCATAATAGTTCGGGTGCGCACAGTTGATGTTTCGCAATATCAAAACCGGGTGGACAATTTTGATTTTGATATGATCGTTGGCGGTTGGGGTCAGGCCCTTTCTCCCGGCAATGAACAACGCAATTACTGGGGCTCCCAGACAGCTGATCGCAAAGGCAGTCGCAATCTGGTTGGCATCAAAAATCCGGCGATCGACCAATTGATCGATAAACTGATTTATGCCAAGAATCGCAGTGAACTTGTTGCGGTTACGCGCGCACTTGACCGGGTGTCGTTGTGGAACCATTTTGTCGTCCCGCAATGGTATTCAAAGGGGACGCGTCTGGCACGCTGGAACCGCTTTGGTTTTCCAGAAAAAACGCCTGATTACCGCATCGGTTTTCCCGATATCTGGTGGTATGATGAGGCCAAAGC
>JAJRTY010000011.1 GCA_024278055.1 Alphaproteobacteria bacterium
CGGAATATGCCCGTATGGTGGCCAAAAAGGGCTATCAGATTATCACCGCCGGTGCGGACGTGGGGTTTGTTGCCGCTGGTGCCGAGGTCGCCCTCAAAGCTGCTTTTGACAGATAGTCCGCCTTGAAATCTATCGGCGTTTGTAAATTCAACTGACAGACCCATGTCAGTTGGGGTGTGGCATAGGGTGATGATTATCAATCATCAGGAGTTCACAATGCAAACCTCAAACATAATAGAAATTGTTTCATTCAAGCTGGCGAAAAGCGTTAGTGATGATGCGTTCTTAAACACCATTCCCCTTACCAGCTCTTTTTTGCAGACTTGCGACGGATTTATCTCGCGTCATTTGTCAAAAGGCGATGACGGTGAGTGGGTGGACCATGTGCAATGGGCGAACATGGCCGATGCTCAATCCGCCTCGCAAAAATTCATGGCTGATAAGTCCCTGTTGCCATTTATGGAGAAAATCGAAAACACCAGCGTCACCATGCGCCACAATTCACTCCTTCATTCAGAAACACCATAAAATGCGCAGGACCGACCGCCTCTTTGAGCTTATTCAGCTGTTCAGAGGCGGCCGGTTACAACGTGGCCGTGATCTGGCCGGAAAACTCGGTGTATCCCTTAGAACGATTTATCGCGACATCGATACGCTGGTGGCTTCCGGTGTGGCGATTGAAGGCGAACGCGGTGTCGGCTATATCCTGCGCCAGCCGATATTTTTACCGCCGCTTAATCTCACCTGTCTGGAACTTGAAGCATTGCACCTCGGTATTTCCATGGTGCAAAAGGCAGCAGATGAAGAATTGTCTGGTGCGGGTTATGACTTGCTGGCGAAAATAGATACCGTCTTGCCAGGTGATCGCCCGCGCTCCAACCACAATTGGGGCGTGGCGATATATGGTGATGCGCTTAAAGACAGCCTTCAGTTCATGCCGATGTTGCGTCAGGCTATTAGTCTGCAACGCAAAGTTCACCTCGAGTATGAAAGTCTGGCGAAAAAAAGTTCGACCCGGACCATACAACCGTTGCAGTTGGAGTTTTGGGGTAACCTGTGGACATGTACGGCGTGGTGTGAGGTGCGCGAAGATTTTCGGGTTTTTCGCGTTGACCGGATTGTTTGGTGTAAACTCACCGATGAGAAATTTGACGATGAACCCGGCAGGTCACTGGCGGCCTATCTGGTTCAGTTTCAACAATCGCCTTAACCCAGAATATTTTCGATCTGTTCTTTGATGTCGTCGATGGACCTGTGCTCAGGGTCGACGCGCGCCAGCACCTGAACGCCGCTGATCAATGCGATAATATGGCGGGCGGCTTTGCCGGTGTCGAGGTCCGGGCGCACTTCGCCGGCTTTTTGGGCGGCTTTTAATGTCGCTTCGAAAAACTCCTCCAGTTCCTCAAACCACTGGCGGATAAATTGCTGTATCTCTTTGTCATGGGGGCAATGTCGAGGGCGGTGTTGACCATGAAACAGCCATCATGGCGGGACTTTGCCTTAATGGCGGCAACCATTTCGTCAATCAAGGTCATGATCAGGTTACGCGGTGAATTATCCTGCTTCATCTCGCGATGTTTTTGCCGGACCATGTCGGTGTAACAATTCAGGGTGCGGCCAAACAAAGCTTTTTTATCCCCGAAAGCTGCGTAAATGCTACCCGGGTTAAGCCCCATACAATTAATCAACTGTTTCATGGAAGTGCCGTCAAAACCATTTTTCCAAAAGGCGTTCATGGCTTGATTCAGGACTTTGTTTTCATCAAACTTCTTTTCCCACGGCATCAAAAGTAAATATCAGCAAACAGATTAATATTCAACGTTTGATATATGGAACAGTGAATGTGAGCCTAGTCGCCGGCGATGACTTCCACATGGTGGGAAAATTCCGGTGTGTTCATCAAAGTTTTGCAGCGTTCAAACCTTTCAATCGAATAAGCCCAGAAATCTTCTGCCGGATTTTTATTGGCATGCTGGATCAGGCCCCAAAGGGTCCACAGCAAATCGCACATGGCCTTATAGATAATCATGCGGGCAATGGTGTCCTGATCGGGCTCGCCATCGCAATAGGCGCACAGCATTTCCATGTCCTGGTTTTCATCAAATCCGCCTTCGACAGACAAATCACCCAGATCCCAGAGCGGGTCGTTCTGGCCGGAATATTCCCAGTCGACAATCCACATTTTAGTGCCATCATCGAGGAAATTTTCGCACAAGGGGTCGCAATGGCAGGGGCAAAGTCTGCCGGGATTTTTTTCCAGTGCAGCTTTGACGGGATAAGCGGCATCGACCACATCGTGATAGCCCTCGGGCATGGTAATGTCTTTGATGGCAAGAATATCGAGATATTCATCGATCATGGTGAAGAGTTCGAACCTGAATTCGAATTTTCCGCCGGAATTGTGCAATCTGCGAAACGCCGCCCCGGCTCTGGCAGGGCTGCCTTCTATGCTTTTGAACAGTTCCGGCGTCATGGTGGTGATTCTGTTGATACAGCGAGAGATCATGATACCGCTGGCCGGATCTGCCTGGATGATTTTTGCAGAAACTCCGGCCAGTTCGGCCTGTTTGGCATTAAATGCCTCAACCGAGCGGTTGATAAATTCCTCGGTGCCGACGCCGGGGATACGTACAATGATTTTGCCGCCGAATATCTCTTGGGCGCGATCGGTCTCCGGGTCAAGCCGGAAGACCAGATTGGTGAGCCCGCCAAGCCGGGTGGCGGTGTAATCGTGGCGGCCAATACCTTCAAATTGCGGCACCCCATCCAAAGCTTTTTGAACCTGGGCCAGCAATTCTTTCACGATCTATCCCCCAAAAACCCGCGCGAAAATCGTATCCACATGTCTGGTATGATACCCTAAATCAAACAGATTCTCCAACTCGGTGTTTGACAGTGTGTTAGAAACCTCGGCATCGGCTTTTAACAACTCGAGAAAATTCCCTTCGCCGTGCCACACCGGCATGGCGTTGCGTTGCACCAGGCGATAGGCATCTTCGCGAGATACGCCCGCCTGGGTAAGCGCCAGCAACACTCTTTGCGAGTGTACGAGACCACCAAGCTGGTCGAGATTTTTGGTCATGTTTTGTGGATAGACCAATAATTTGTCGATAACCCCGGTGAGGCGGTTCAAGGCGAAATCAAGAGTGACGGTTGCGTCTGGCCCGATGCCGCGTTCAACTGACGAATGCGAGATGTCACGTTCATGCCACAGGGCGACATTTTCCATCGCCGGGACAACGGCCATGCGCACCAGGCGGGCCAGACCGGTGAGGTTTTCCGTTAAAATCGGATTACGCTTGTGCGGCATGGCGGAAGAGCCTTTTTGACCTTCCGAGAAAAACTCCTCGACTTCGAGAACTTCTGTTCGTTGCAGATGGCGTATTTCGGTGGCCACACGTTCAATCGAACTTGCGATCACGCCCAGAGTGGCAAAAAACATGGCATGACGGTCGCGCGGGATGACTTGAGTTGAAATTGGCTCGGGTTGCAATCCCAGCTGTTCGGCCACATGAATTTCCACTGAAGGATCAATATTGGCGAAAGTTCCGACAGCGCCGGAAATGGCACAGGTGGCAATATCAGCGCGGGCGGCCAGAAGCCGGGTTTTGTTGCGTTCAAATTCAGCATAGGCGGCTGCAAGCTTGAGACCGAAGGTTACCGGTTCGGCATGAATACCGTGGCTGCGACCGATGCAAACGGTATCTTTATGTTCAAAGGCGCGGCGTTTTAGAGCTGCCAGCAGATTGTCGAGGTCGGCGAGAAGAATGTCGGCGGCCCGCACCAGCTGGACATTAAAACAAGTGTCGAGCACGTCTGACGAGGTCATGCCCTGGTGGACAAAACGCGCATCTTCACCGACGTATTCAGCCAGATTGGTGAGAAAGGCGATGACGTCATGTTTGACTTCGCGTTCAATTTCATCAATACGCTCGACCTCGAAGGCACCGCGCTCCCAGACAGCTTTGGCGGCAGATTTGGGAATTACACCAAGTTCGGCCTGGGCATCGCAGGCGTGGGCCTCAATTTCAAACCAGATCTGAAATTTGGTTTTGGGCTCCCATATCCGGGTCATTTCTGCGCGGGAATAACGTGGTATCATGCGGCATCTTTCTGGAATCGAGGAAAAGGTGTGAAGGGCAATGATCTAGCAAATGGTGGGCTTGAGTTCAATGGCGGGCGTTGGAATTGATTTTACTGTTGATATGTACAAACAAAAATGTACCGGCGAGCCCGGATAAAACCCCAAATGGCCACAATAATAACAACCCGAAGGTTTTGAAGGCAAAGGCAGCGCTGAGAAAACCTGAAATCATGCCGGTGAAAATCCCCTTGAACGTGCTGTGGTCGGGGTCTTGTGCGGTTTCGAAAAACTCCGGGACAACCTCAATTGCCACATAACTGACAGTAGACCCGATGAAGATAAACAGAATAAGGATTGCCAGGCTTAAAATGAGCGATGTAGCATGTGTTGTACGGCCAAAATGCGAAAATAACCGCCATGAAATGATACCGGAAAAAATTCCGGTAACAGAAAGAATCAAGACAATCGTGAAAGTATGGTAGCTATAGACCTGACCTTGCAGGAATAGCTCTACAATAACCGAGCCGGCTAACAAAAAACCAATCCAAAGTCCGAAAAAGATACATCTAGTTTTGAGTTTATCCATTAAAACCGGTTTGTCTCCCCATCATATTTTTCTCTTGTTTATTACAACAGATTTAGTCAATTTCAACCATGACAAAAATTGCCATGACAATTGCAGGCTCTGACCCCAGTGCCGGAGCAGGCATACAGGCCGACCTTAAAACATTTTCGGCGCTGAACGTATATGGCACCACGGCGATTACTGCTTTAACAGCGCAGAATACGCAAGGCATAGCTGGCATTGAGCCGGTTAAGCCGGAATTTGTTCGTGCTCAGATTAATGCCATTTTTGACGATATGCCGGTTGATGCGGTTAAAATCGGAATGCTGGGATCACCTGAAACAATTGCCGCTGTGGCATCAGCTTTGAAAATCCATAAACCTGCTTATGTGGTGGTCGATCCGGTGATGGTTTCCAGCAGTGGCAGGCGATTGTTGTCGCCACAGGCGATAAAGGCAATGGTTGCTGATATTTTTCCGCTGGCCAGCCTGCTCACGCCAAATCTTGATGAAGCGGCGGTTTTGCTGAATCAGCCGGTGTTGCAGGATCAAAGCGGGATGGAAAACTGTGCTGCAAAGATCGCCCGCATGGGCGTTGCCGGTGTTTTGTTGAAAGGCGGGCATCTGAAAGGACAAAAATCCACCGATGTGCTTTATACCGATGAACAATTCACCCATTTCAGTGCTGATCGTATTGACACAAAGAATACCCATGGCACCGGCTGTACATTGTCTGCCGCTATAGCCGCCTATCTGGCCCAGGGGCATGGCCTGTCACATGCCATCGCTAAGGCCAATACCTATACCACCGGGGCAATTAAAGCTTCCGATGAGTTAAACACAGGCGCAGGCGCAGGCCCGCTTAATCATTTTTGGGAAAAACCGTAACGTCGCCTTATACCGGATTAATCTTGGAGCCAAAGACGGCGGTGAATTTCCGCAGCAAAACATCATCAACATCTTCCATTGACACCATTTTGCCAAGATCATGCAGGCTGGTAATGCCGTGGCCCTTTACGCCGCAGGCAACGATGCCATCGAAATGTTCCAGGTCAGGGTTCACATTCAGGCTTAAGCCGTGAAAGGTGACCCATTTGCGCACCCGGATGCCGATGGCGGCGATTTTATCTTCAACATCACCCCCTTTGTCTGGTCGCCTGACCCACACTCCAACACGATCCTCCCGGCGTTCGCCAATGACATCAAAAGCTGAGAGCGTGCGGATTAAAACTTCTTCCAACAGGGCAACAAAAAGCCGCACATCAGGTGTCCTGCGCTTTAAGTCCAGCATGATATAGGCAATTCTCTGTCCCGGTCCGTGGTAGGTATATTGGCCGCCGCGTCCGGTGGCAAACACGGGAAAACGTTCAGGCGTCAACAGGTCGTTGCTGTTGGCGCTGGTCCCTGCAGTATATAGCGGCGGGTGTTGCAACAGCCAGATCAGATCGGCGGCGTCATTGGCTGAAATTTCCCCGATGCGCTGTTCCATGCGTGCAACGGCCTGTTGATAGTTGACCAGATCATCAGATTTCAGGCAGTCGACGGGTGGATATGCCACGCTTTCAGAAGCGAGGGGGATGATTTGATGTCGGAATTTAACCATTCGGTAACCGTGTTTGTGGGACTTTGCCGATGTTGTTGGTGGTATCGAGTCGCCTCATGCAGTCTAATTCTAAAGTTTTCAGTCAGGTGAGTGAAACATGTCAGTAAATGCAGTTGGTGCAGTACCCGTAGAAATTTCAATTGTCCTGGGTCATTCGGTAATGCCGGTAAACCAGCTGTTGCGGATGGGCCGTGGTGCAGTCATCCAGCTTACTACCCTGGAAGATGAACAAGTCAGCATATTGGCGAATAATATTCCGATTGCCTATGGAAAAGTCAATGTGGATGGCGAAACAATCTCTATTTCGATTTCCAAAAAACTGCAAACTGACACCAGCCGCCGCTAAATCATAAATTTATTTTGCCAATGTACCAAAGTCGTCCTTGTTAAGGTCGCTACGATTTGATACACCGAGCGCTCGACAAGCTAAAGTGCGGCCGTGGCGGAACTGGTAGACGCGCAGCGTTGAGGTCGCTGTGGGGTAAAACCCGTGGAAGTTCGAGTCTTCTCGGCCGCACCAAAATTCAACTGTCTTGCAGTTTGGGGCCTCACCCCAACCTACCGATTGAACGCGGTGCATACCAGGCTGCCGCGTCTTACCCAGCACAAGCTCATGGCGCCGGTCAAGGTGTTGACGCGGAAGACGCCTTTTTCGGAATCGAATTTTGTGGCAAATAATTTGTAGCGGCCGGGGACTTGCGGGCCGGCACCCTCACCGACAGGGCGGCAATCGGTAAAACCAATGCCCTTGTCGCGGCCATACCAGCATGCACCCATTTCGCCGGTTTTGATATTGACGCGGTATAGCCGGTTGGTGTCAGGATTTGGGGGCGACAGAAAATCATACTTCTGGGCTGAAACGGGTGCTGCAGCAAAGCCGGTCATGACAATGGCTGCGGCCAGGATTTTAATGCTGGCTGTGTTTATTTTCATGAGTTATCTTCCTTTTATTGTCTTTTGTTCCGCCGGTTTCAGTGACGCATTTTACGTTTGTCTGCGGGATATTCAGTAAAAATCAAATACGATAAACTGTCGCCGATATCTCTTTAGAATAATTCTGGCGAGACTGTGGCGCTATGCTGCAATCAGGCGTTTTTGCTCCCTGTGTTCTTTAGAAACTGGATATCAGGGTTTGGGCGTTTGTTCAAGAAGTCCCGAAGGCTCTGATTTACCCGGTTTTGCGTATTCAGGCCTTTCATATTGCAGCAATCAGGTATAAGCCTGAAAGGCGGAACGCCTGGGTGTATGGTCCGGGTCTAGCGACAAACGCCAGAGTTGCTCTTAAAGTTGCCGACGATGCTCTTTATGATCGCGAGATAAAGCAGTGGCGGCCAGGCCGACCTTTACCACCGCAATGACTTGCAAAACCAACTTGAATCGGCAGCGGACCCGGTCAACAGGCAGTTTACGTAATATAAATTTGCATCACAACATCTCGAACCTGCCCGTGAACTATCGCGTTTGACTCCGATTTTTATGTCTGTTAGGATTTTCGCCGAAAATTTGCAGGATTTGGCAATAAAGCAATAAAAAGCAAGTCAGATCACAAATAGCATATGCAGTATTTTGCAGCTTCAGAACCGTTAAGGGTCTTTTTTCAACCTGATAATTAAAGGCCTTTCTCGGATAGTTTACGAGGGGGGGCAGGTGAATGAATATCCCACTGTTTGTCTCGATCCGGGCTGGCGCAAGTCGGCTGTGGGAGCTTTTTTCAAATATGTTTTGCCGGTCACTGGCGGGCTGCGCCGGTGTCTTTGCCGCCCTGTTGTTGCTGGCCATATCCAGCTCGCCTGCCAGGGCACAAGTGGCGTCCATCACTTGCTCCGCCGGAGCGACCAATAGTCTGACTATTCCCTATTCCAATGGCAGTTTCCTGCAGGTAACGGTTATCGTTGCACCGGGAGCTACCCTGTCAATCGTGTTCTCGCCTATCGGGTCTGCCCCTTTTGGCCTGATTGATTTCCAGGGGACCACGATCATGAATGCGCCCGGGGATTTAACGGAAACCCTTCCCGGCGGCTCTTCCGGTGATGTTACAGGTTCGATCGCAGCCGATGGCACATTTTCATTTACCTGCAACGGCAGCACCCCGCCACCCGGTGGCGGGCCAACCACAGGCATTCCCAACCCCGACCCGCATGTGGATGCGGTTAATGGTGATGACTTGGCCTTTCTATATTTATTGATCCCGGATTTACCGCCTGAAAGGAATTGTAACGATTTGCTGAGAGCAGTTTCCTTTTATAGGTCGAAAGCCGATGAATTCGCAGAAAAACGCAAAAGAGCAAGCAGGGAATTGGCCGAAAATAAGCTGTGGCTGGAACAAAGAAACAGCTACCTTGCAGGCTTAAAGAAAGAAATGGCAGAGCACGAGAAAACCATCGCTAAAATCCAAAGTGAAGCAAACAGAAAGGCACGCAGTATTATTGATAAAGTGTTGAACCGAACCCCGATCGCCCCCGGAACGTACATCGGATACGGGGGGTACACCAGACTGGTTCCAGATAATATAAGCCCTGCCAGGCAGCAATTTCTGCAGGAACAAATAGCAGAAGTCGGAAGTCTGTTGCGCGAACAAATAGATGAAGGGAGAAAAATCGCCGCGTTAAAGAAAAAAATTGAAAAAAATCAATCCGATGTAGATTTCTATACCGCTAAAGAAGGAGAGTTTCTAAAAAAATTAGATGACGCCTGGAGCAAATACTCTGAGTGCCAGAAAAGGGTTTCCTCGAAATTGGCGAGGCGCGGCAATGTTTCACAAAAAGCAGATTATGCTGCAAATCAGCCCAATGGTTTCTTGGCTCTTTCAAATGCACCTGGCAACCGTCTCTCGCAGCCATTAGGTGCATCAACGGGCACTCCGACAACCGTAGCTCGCATTGGCGACACGACCATCTGGATTGGCGGCTCGGGCGGGGCGTTCAGGGACAATCAGTCCGGTGCCGACCGCAAGGGCGGCGGTGGCGGTATTACTATGGGCTTTTCCCGGCCGCTGGATAAACGCTCCAGCTTTGGTGCCTTTGCCAGCGCACGCTCGGCACAATCGAAATCAACGGCATTGTCGGAAAAACTGGACCTCACGGCATTGGGTGTTGGCGGTTTCCTGCGCTACCGGCTGGATAACACCTACTCCCTGGTGGGTGGCTTTTTATATGAGCGCGGCAGCAACAAATTCCGCTCAGGAACCATAACAGCAAAATTCGATACCGACCGAATCCTCTTTAACGGTCGCTTTGAGGGTACGTGGCAGCAGGGCAATCTGGCCTTTACGCCCTCGCTTGGCATATCCTGGCAAAATGTCTCACGCGAGCGATATACGGATTCAGACGGCAATGTGGTTGCCCAACGCAATCTGTCAACGGGCAGGATTTCACCGCAAATAAACATAAGCTATACCCATGTGCCGGATGACAAGCCCAGTGTGCTGTTTGTGCGCCCCTATGCCGCCATTTCAGGCAACTGGAATTTCGACGATGAGAAAAATTTTATCACCAAGACCGGCGTCATCATCCTTGATGATAATCAGCTGTATGCGTCAGTAACCGGCGGGGTATCTGTGAGCCTTGTCGATGGCACAACCGGAAACCTGTCAGCGTCCTATTCAGGTATTGGCGGGGATGTGACTTCGATCTTGTTTTCCGGCAGCCTGGCGATGCCTCTAGGAGCGCTGGGTGTTGAAGGGCCGGTCGGGAGCCGTATCGGCCTTAATTTCACCAGTTCCCCAGCCGGTGACGGGAGGGGAATGCTTGAGGTAACCATTCCGCTCAACTGACCTTAACGCTCCCCGGGCATATTATCACCGGACCACTGTGCCATCATTTCGTCCATCTTCATTTCCGCGTGGGGAGTGTGGAGAGGATCCAAGCGGGTGCCTTCTTTTATCTGTGCCCGGTTTTGCTTAATCAGGTCTTTCTTCTTGCGGTAATCATGTATAAGCCTGAAAAGGGGAACTGATTGAAAGACCTGTGCTTATGGCCGCCAATAATCCTGATATCACCATAGCTGACGAAGAGGGCGCGATTGCGCCTGAATTTATTCAGGCGGTAACTCAGGCTGTCCAAGCGCAAGATAAAACGCAGCTGGATAGTCTGATTGCCAAATTGCATGAAGCCGATCTGGCTGATCTCATCGAATTGCTGGCCCCGGGCGTGCGGCGTGATTTTATCGCCATGCTGGGCGAAGACCTCAATTACAGCGCTCTGTCCGAGCTTGATGAGACTGTGCGTGATGATGTGCTGGAAATCCTACCAAATGAAGTTGTTGCCGAAGCGGTGCGTGAACTTGATTCGGACGATGCGGTCTATTTGCTGGAAGATCTCGATGAGGCCGAAAAAAGCGACATTCTCGGCCATCTGCCCGCCGCTGACAGAGCCACGCTGGAGCGTTCCCTAGAGTACCCGGAAGACAGCGCCGGGCGGATGATGCAGGCCGATTTTATATCGGTTCCGGGTTTTTGGTCGGTGGGCCAGACCATCGATTTTCTGCGCCAGTCGAAAGATTTGCCCGATAGTTTTCAGGATATTTTTGTAGTTGACCCGGCCAATCACCTGTTAGGCAAAATCGGTCTTGATCGAATTTTACGCACCCAGCGCGATATCTCTATTCGCGATATTATGGAAGCCGAGCAAATCATCATTCCTGTGGATATGGATCAGGAGGAAGTTGCCCATATATTTGAGCGTTACAATCTTATTTCGGCTGCTGTGGCCGATGAATTCAACCGTCTGGTCGGTGTTGTCACCATTGATGATGTGGTTGATGTTATTCACGAAGAAGCCAGCGAGGATATCCATCGTCTCGGTGGTGTGGGTGACGAATCCCTGGCCGATAGCGTGTTTAGCACGGTTGGTGGCCGTATATCCTGGCTTTTGGTCAATCTGGCCACGGCAATTCTCGCCTCGATGGTCATCGCCCTGTTTGATGCGACCATAGAGCAACTGGTGGCACTTGCCGTGTTAATGCCGATTGTCGCCTCCATGGGCGGCAACGCCGGCACCCAGACCATGACGGTGGCGGTTCGTTCAATTGCCACGCGTGACCTCGTTCCGGTCAATGCCATTCGGATTATCACGCGTGAGGTTCTGGTCGGATTGATAAATGGCTGTATTTTTGCCGTTATCATGGGAGTGGTGGCGTATTTCTGGTTTGACAGCCTGACACTTGGTCTGGTGATTGCCGCTGCCATGACCGTTAATATGATTGTTGCCGGACTTTCCGGTATTGTCATTCCCATTACACTCGATCGTCTCAATATCGACCCGGCCATTGCCTCAAGTGTATTCGTTACTACGGTAACCGATGTTGTTGGCTTCTTCTCGTTTCTTGGCCTGGCTGCGTGGTGGCTCACATGACATGGGTTATCGCGTGGCAGTGACGCTGTTCTACCTTGCCACCACTAAAGAAACCGGCATAATAAAAATATGTCAGCATACCTTACGTATCTACAAAGGACGTTATGACAGTATTTGAGCCACGTAATAGCGAGTTTACGACCGGTGTCGGTGACAGTTTGTCCAATTGCCA
>JAJRTY010000150.1 GCA_024278055.1 Alphaproteobacteria bacterium
CTAAAACAGGAAGGGCAATTCATGCGCTGGAAAACAGGACTATTTCTAATCGTGGCCATTGCCATTGGCGGCGGTGGATTTTTTGCCTGGCAACAGTTCAGGCCTGCCGATTTGCCCCCGGGTTTTGCAAGTTCAAACGGGCGCATTGAAGCCGAGCGGACCGATATCGCAACAAAGTTTGCAGGCCGCATCAAGGAAGTGCTGGTTAATGAGGGCGATGTTGTGACGGCAGGCCAGATTCTGGTTCGCATGGATTCGGCAGATATTGAAGCCCAGCTTCTGGAGGCGCGCGCAGCAACCGAGGAAGCTGAACAACAACTTGATCAGGCGATTGCGCTGCTTTCCCAGCGAAAAAGTGAATTGACACTGGCTCAACGCGAATATGAACGATCACGCGTTCTGGGCGAGGAAGGGTATACAACCGTTGAAAAGGTTGATCAGCGAAATGCCGCCCGGCTGGCTGCAAAATCTGCGGAAAAATCCGCTGAAGCTGGTGTAAAACGGGCAAAGGCCGGAATAAAGGTAGCCATTGCACGCACCTCAAGGCTTGAGGAAAACCTGAAGGATTATGTTTTAAAAGCTCCTGTCAGCGGGCGGGTGCAATATCGCCTTGCCCAACCAGGTGAAATTGTCGGGGTCGGTGGAAAAATCATTACCATCCTTGATTTGACAGATGTCTATATGACGATTTTTTTACCAACCCGCGATGCCGGCAAACTGGAAATCGGGGCGCAGGCCCGCATTGTTCCCGATGCAGCTTCTCAATATGTGGTGCCGGCAACGGTTTCATTTGTCGCGTCTGAAGCCCAGTTCACCCCGAAGTATGTAGAGACCTCAAATGAACGCGAAAAACTGATGTTCAAGGTCAAATTACGCCTGCCCGTTGACGTGCTGAAAAAATATGCCAAACGGGTAAAGGCAGGCATTACCGGTGTCGGTTATGTCAGGCTTTCACCAACAGCTGAATGGCCGGAAAACCTGAAAGTCAAATTGCCTGAAGTTAAGGGCTCTGATGATGGCTGACACCCAGACCTTTGTTGCAAAAATAAAATCAGCAAATCATCGATACGGTGAGACCGTGGCGCTTGATGGCGTTTCCATTGATGTGCCCCGAGGGAAAATGGTTGGGCTGATTGGCCCCGACGGTGTCGGCAAGTCAACGCTTTTGGGCCTGATGGCCGGGGTGCGCAAAATACAACAGGGAAATGTTGAGGTGCTCGGCGGCAACATGGCTGAAACCAGACACCGCGAAGCGGTTTGCTCACAAATTGCCTATATGCCACAAGGCCTTGGACACAACCTTTATCCGACCCTGTCGGTGTTTGAAAACGTCGATTTTTTTGGCCGATTGTTCGGACAATCAGCAAAAGAACGGGCCTGGCGTATCAAAGACCTGTTGCAAAGCACGGGGCTCGCCCCATTTACCAACCGGCCGGCGGGTAAACTGTCAGGCGGCATGAAACAAAAACTGTCTCTTTGCTGCGCCCTTATTCATGATCCCGACCTTCTTGTCCTCGATGAACCAACCACCGGCGTGGATCCATTGTCGCGCCAGCAATTCTGGGAACTCATCGATCGCATTCGCGCCCGGCGGCCCGATATGAGTGTAATTACGGCAACCGCCTATATGGAAGAAGCAGAAGGATTTGATCACCTGATTGCGATGGATGATGGAAAAGTTTTAGCGGTTGGTACCTCTGATGAAATAAAACGGCAAACGGGTGCCAAAACACTTGAAGAAGGCTTTATTGCCCTGTTGCCCCAGGCCAAACGCCAGGGGCACAGCGCTGTTGTCCTGCCACCAAGAGTTGCCCATGAAGGCGTGTTGGCAATCGAAGCCGAAAACCTGACCATGAAATTCGGCGACTTTACAGCCGTTGACCAGGTCAGTGTAAAAATTGAGCGCGGCGAAATTTTTGGTTTTCTGGGCTCTAACGGTTGCGGTAAAACCACGACAATGAAAATGCTGACCGGTCTGTTGGCGCCCACACAGGGAACGGCAAAACTGTTCGGCAAAACTGTTGATGCCAATGACCTGGAAACGCGCCGCCGGGTTGGTTACATGTCACAATCATTCTCGCTTTATGGCGAGTTGAGCGTCCAACAAAATCTTGATCTGCATGCAGACTTGTTTGACCTGCCCAAGGTGCTACGCAAAACCCGGGTTGCAGAAATGATCCGGCGGTTTGATCTTGAAGATGTCAGCGATGAACTGCCTCAAGGCCTTCCCCTTGGTGTGCGTCAGCGATTGCAATTGGCAGTTGCGGTCGTCCACCAGCCGGAAATGCTCATTCTTGATGAACCCACTTCAGGGGTTGACCCCATAGCCCGTGATGAATTCTGGCGAATGTTGATCGACCTGTCGCGCAATGACGGTGTTACCATTTTTATTTCCACCCATTTCATCAATGAGGCGGAGCGATGCGACCGCATATCCTTGATGCATGCCGGGAAAATCCTGGCAATGGACAAACCGGATGCCTTGCGCAAGGCACGCGGGGCAAAAACGCTGGAGGACGCCTTTATTGGCTATCTTAAAGAGGCCAGTGGCTATGTGCCTGTGGACGATGCATCGCAAACACAACGCGCACCGGAACTGGCAAAGGCAACAACCTCTGCGCCCAGGTTGTTTTCACCCAACCGCATGTGGGCATTTGCCCGCCGCGAAGCCATGGAACTGGTGCGCGACCCCATTCGGGTGGTGTTTGCCTTGCTTGGACCAATTATTCTGGCGATTGCCATGGCCAACGGCATTTCGTTTGATGTTGAAAAACTTGATTATGCGGTGTTTGACCAGGACAGGTCGCAGGAAAGCCAGGCATTTCTTGAGAACTTTTCAAGCTCACGCTATTTTAATCGCAAGCCCCCGATTTCCAGTCGAACCGAGCTCGACAAGCGGCTGCGCAATGGTGAGCTGAAGTTTGCCCTTATCATTCCGCCTGATTTTGGCCGCGATCTGCTAAAAGGTCACACTCCTGATGTCGGTGCCTGGTTTGATGGTGCGGTTACTTTTCAGGCAGAAACCTCGCGCGGATATGTGCAAGGCGTTCTGAACCGATATCTGGCTGAATTTGCCCGGCAGGAAAAAGGCGGTGTATCTGCGACTGCTTTGGCCAATATTGAAACCCGGTTCAGATACAATCAGGCATTCCTGAGTGTCTATGCCATTTCGCCCGGTGTCTTGATGTTGTTGATGTACATGTTTTCCACCATGTTGACAGCACTTGGTGTCGTGCGCGAAAAAGAACTGGGCTCGATTACAAACCTTTATGCTTCACCGGCCAGCAAACTGGAATTTCTGGTTGGCAAACAACTGCCCTATGTGGGATTTGGTATTATCAGCTTTGCCAGTCTTGTTGCCCTGATGGTGCTGTTTTTCGATGTGCCGGTTACCGTAAACTTTTTTGCGCTTGCTGTCGGCGCGACGCTGTTTGCGGTTGCGGCCACTTCTCTGGGGTTGGTTATCTCGTCTTTTGTCTCGACCCAGCTGGCAGCGATTTTCGGATCAGCCATTATCGTCATGATACCGACACTGAACTTTTCAGGAATGATGTATCCTGTCTCGACCCTTGAAGGCGGCGGCTGGTTTGTCGGCCATGCCTTTCCAGCACTTTACTTCCAGCAAATCACCAGTGGGGTTTTTAACAAGGGTCTCGGGTTTGCCTCGCTTTATCAAAGCTACGTGTGGATCGGTTTTTTCTGTTTGTTGTTTTGGATCCTGGCCACCTTGTTGCTGCGAAAACAGGAGGCATGATGGGCAGGTCATTCAAAAATATTTTTCGCCTGGGTCTGAAGGAGCTGAACAGTTTACGGCGCGATCCGGTTTTGATTTTCCTGATCATATTTACCTTCACCTTTGCAATCTACACGGTGGCAACCGGTGTTCAAACGGAGCTTCGCAATGCCTCGATTGCGATTGTGGATGAAGACCAGTCGGAATTGTCGCGACAAATCCAGGCCTCGTTTCTCAAGCCTTATTTCAAGAAGCCGGCACTCATAGGGCTTGGTGAAATTGATCAATCAATGGATGCCAGCCGCTATGCATTTGTGATAGATATTCCGCCCGATTTTCAGGCCGACATCATCGCGCCACGCAAGCCAACCCTGCAAGTCAACGTTGATGCAACCGCCATGACACTGGCCGGAAACGGTGCCGCCTATATCCAGACGATCATCAACAGGGAAATCAGTGACTTTATCAATAAAGCGGGTAGCGGCACCAAACCGGCGGTTACCATTTCCATGCGCACCCGGTTCAATCCCAACCTTGAGTCAAGCTGGTTTATGGCCGTTATGCAGGTTGTCTCAAACATCACCATGCTGTCGCTTATCCTGTCTGGTGCAGCCGTTATCCGCGAGCGCGAGCGCGGCACGATTGAACATCTGCTGGTAATGCCGGTGACACCGGGAGAAATCATGCTGGCCAAAATATGGGCCAACGGGCTGGCAATTATCCTGGCCGTGACCTTGTCACTTTATGCTGTTGTTCAAGGCGTTCTGGCGGTTCATATCAGTGGTTCAATTCCATTGTTTGTTCTGGGCACGTCCTTGTTTTTATATGCAATGACCGCCCTTGGTATTGTGTTGTCCACCTTTGCCAAATCCATGCCGCAATTTGCCCTGCTGGCCATACCGTTTTTTGTTGTCATGAACATGCTTTCCGGCGGCACATCGCCGCTGGAGGGAATGCCGAAGTTTCTGCAAATCATCATGCAGGCCTCGCCTTCAACTCACTTTACCAGCTTTGCCCAGTCTGTTCTGTTTCGCGGGGCGGGTATGGATATTGTCTGGCCTCAAATGTTGATAATGCTGGTCATCGGCACTGTATTGTTCGTGATTGCCCTTTCACGTTTTCGTTCAACAATGTCCGCTTCAAGCTGAAAAATATTGTCATCCAAGGAGGTCCCTTGGAAAGCAATTATTCTATGATCCAAGAAAAAAGGTGGTTTTAAGCACTGTCAGAGGAAAATAACCTGAGCACTGATTGCACACCTCGCGGGCCTGGCAGATACTCATAAACGTGAAGCGCTATGATCGTTCTTTAATCGTTGTAACTGGCAAACAGGTGTTCATTCAGAGACTCATGGTGCAGCATGATGTTGGTGTGGCTTTTGAGGCGTGTTCAAGTTTGTCTAACAACACCCGCTTACAGTTAATATGCGCCTGCAGCTAATTCAAATGCCAATACTTCCGGCAATTGCCAATCACCTGGCCAGGACAGATAGCGACCCAGCAAGTCTTGCACCCTGGCTCTGGCATCTGGTGTATTTGCGTCTATATCATCGAGTACTACTTCGAATTCCGGCAAGTCCTGGGGATTACCTCTTTCGCGCTCAACCTGTGTCCCCCCGATTTTGCTAACAAGTTCAGATGGCAAAACCAGCCTGCCATACTGATCATAACGGCAAAACTTTAGCTTCCAGTGGGGGACGTTGGGTCTCAGGTCACAGAGCAAAACCCGAACAGGGCTAGCTTATAAATAAGGACAACTTTGGGAGCAGGTCACAAATTCCGTTTGGCAGGATTGCAGTCAGAAAGCTTCTCTGTATAGCTGAAATTAAAAACGGCAATGGCTCCATTATCCGCAACAATTGCATTTGTCCACATGGAATTAAACTCAAATGATGGGCTGGCCCAAACCGAGCGGGTTTGATTGTCGCTGGTCTTTTCCACCAACAAAGCTGAAACATATTTCGGATAGCCTGAAGCCCCTGTATTGGTCACCTCAAAGCTAAACAGGCCATTTGTTGATGTATATGTAGCTCCATTGAATAAAACGAGCTTATCGGCGGAAACGTAAGAAATACTCGTGATCAACACATACGACACAAGGACGAAAAAGGAACAAATCCTAATCATTTTACCAAACTCTACCAGATGAGCCTGTCTTGAAGTTTAAGGCTGACATGTTCTAATCCATTTTTGAAATTTGCGATTTCCTGCTGTTTGATCTGACTGGTTCTTCATGGCTTTCTCCGTTGATCTGGTCCTCAAGCTGTCAGAGCATTTCGCCAGAGCCGACGCATCGCACTACGGCAATGTCGCACCTTCCAGCAGGTCTTTGCCGACCAGCCCCGCGCGCGGTGGCCGAAATGTCTCGGCAATTTCACCGGCAGTGGCGCGGACCAGGCTTGCCCGCACGGCCTGACCAGTCAGCGCATCCGACCCTGCGACGGCGAGATCCGCGAAGCTTTCCGGGGTCATGCCAAGCTCTTCCAGAACTTTTTCCACCTTGGCGAAGTCGCCTCGCACCTCATTGACCGCCACTGTCGCCGCGATCAGCCTTTGATCGGGCAGGCGACTGAGGTCTAGCCCGCCCTGATGGGCCGCGTCGAGTTGCCGGATCAGGTATTTGGAGACCTTGGCCGCAGCTTTCCGGGGCTGGCTGAGCCCCCCGTCAGCCCCCCGCAGGTGGCCCAGCTCCTTGAGCAGATCCCCCCGGTTTTCATAAAAACTGTCGAGGTACTCGCCTTTTGTTATTGTGCTCTCGACCGGTGGCCGGGTCAGGCTGTCGACCGTGATCTTGCGCCCGCCAGCCTGCAATTCGCCCACCACATGTTTGATTGCACCTTCGGTGAAATACGCCTCCGAGGCGTAGTACAGGGCCTCGCCCTGGCGGTCTCGGGCGGATTTTGCCAATCGCGCAGCCGCCTGGTCCAGTACGACCTCGGCCTCGGCGCGTTTAATCAGCGCAGCTGCCTGTGCCCCGGGCGCATTGCTTGCCTCAAGTCGGCGGGCTTCGCTGACAAGATCGATGGCCTCGCTCAGATCGGCCCTGAGTGCGTCACGGGCGGCTTTTGGCATCGAAGGCAGACCGGTCGCTACTGCCCCGATGGCATCCGGTCCCTCGGCAATATTCAGATCCTGCAGGCGCTGAAGCGCGCGCATGCTGTCGTCAATTTCCTCAAGGATGTCGGCATAGCGCTCATTTGCCGCCTCGAGCGCATAGTTCTCCAGCTTGGCGTCAATGGCTGCTGCGGCACCTGGATCGCCTGCCTCAATCGCCGCGGCCCGGCGGGCCTTCAAGTCTGCCAGCACTTCACCGCGATTTGCCGCGGCCCGGGCAACGCCTTCGCTGATCGAACCCTGCGCCGTCGCGACATTTTTTTCGGCCTGCTCGAGTACAAACCCAAAGGCACGGCGCTCGCTCGGTGACAGGCCGTCCAGCGTCAGCGCCCTGTGGCGCTGCCATTCTGTCTCGGAGGCGAATCGACGGATTTTGGTCTCGCGATAGATCGCCTGCCCCACCCGGTCGGCTTCACGTGCGTTGATGGGAACCCGGCCCCGGCGTGTGGTATCCGCCGCGCTGATCCAGCGATAGGAGGGTTCGGTATAGACGTTAGTGTCGAAAACCACCCCGCTTTCAGCTCCGAACCGGTCACGAAATGCCTTGTTGAAACGCCGCACCACCCGGGCCGAGCCGGGGCCGCTGTCGATCTTGATCGACAGGTCATAATCCGAAGTCAGGTTGTTGGAGCCAAACGCCAGCCGCTCGGGTTTGAGGCCGGTTCGGGCGGCCTCGTCGGCGATGATCCCGTCCAGCATGGTGTCAACTACCTGCTTGCGCCAGACCGTCATGCGTTGAAGCTGTGCCGGGCCGATGGTCTTGTCCTTCAGCATCTTCTGCCACTGATTGTTGTTGCGTGCCAGTGCCGATTTTATGCCGGTTACTTCCTCCGGGGTGAGGGAACGCCGCGCACCGGACAGCCACTCAATATCGCGCGGCGTTACCGGGCGCGCTTCATTGAACCGGGTACGGCGGGCAATGACAGCCTCGCCCAGTGCTTCATTGGCCTTGGCGATATCGCCCGCACTGCTGCCGTCGGCCCGGACCTTGGCCAGAGCTTTGCGCGCCTCGTCGACCTTCGCAGTCGCCGCATTTTCGGCATCGATTTGTCTGGCGATATCAGAGAGTACCTTCTGGCGAAAATCCAGATCGTTGGCAGTGTCGAGGAACTGCGCCTGGGCGGCCCGCGCGGTGTCGCTGCCGTTACCGGCCATTTGAGCGCGCGTCTGGGCCTGACTGAGCCGGGCGCGGACTTCCTGCAATGCCTTGCGCACCTCTTTGGTGCCCTGGCCGGGATTGAGGACCATATCACGGGGCAGCCGGTCCGGCGGTAGCGCTTCGCGCCAGGCGGAATCCGCGGCGCGGGCCTCTTCGGTCAGCCGATCTGCAGTTTTGATGAGTTGGCGTTCGGTCGGGTTAAGCTGGTCGCGGCCACCGCGCGCGACGCGGGTGCGGGCGTCTTGTACCGCCCGGACGAAATCGTTCGCCTCATCGGAAGCCAGATCGTTAAAGCTTCTGAGACTGCCTTCGTCCAGCCGGTTGAGCACGTCCTGTGCGCGGGAGTTGCGCCTGATCGTTTCGATCGGACGGCGCAGTTCGACCATTTTCGGATCGACCAGCGGACCGAGCAGAGCATCGGCCACGTCTTTCTCGGTCACCCGCACATATTTGGCGATGGCCGGGGCATTGCGACGCAGCGCGCCCTGTTTGAAGGTCTGGCGGTTAAGAGCGTTCGAGGCCGTTTCGGCCATGCGCACATACTCCTCGGCAGACAGTCCCTGTTTCTTCAAAACCCGCGCCACCGCGTCCAGGTCTTTACGGTTGGCATCTATCGCCGTCGTCAGGTCGATGATCCGCTGATCCTTGAGACCGCCGAGATTGATGCCGCCCTGATGCGCCGCGTCAAGCTGGCGGATCATGTACTTCGCCGCCTTGGCCGCTGCTTTGGAGGGGTAATCAAACGCGCCGGTCACTCGGTTGCGTGCGCCGCCCACTTCCTTGAACATATTGGCCCGGTTCTCGCCAAAACTGTCGAAATACTTATCCGCCGACAGTTCAGAATCCACCGGAGGATCACGCAGGGACTTGGCGGTGATCTTGCGTCCGCCGTCCTGCAATTCACCCACCACATGGGCGATGGCGCCGTCAGTCTGGTATGCCTCAGAAGCATAGAACAGGGCCTGTCCCTGACGGTTACGTATCTGCTCGC
>JAJRTY010000151.1 GCA_024278055.1 Alphaproteobacteria bacterium
GGCATTGGGGTCAAGCCGCAAAATCCGCATGGCGTGCAAAATGCGGCGATGCACCGGTTTCAAGCCATCACGGACATCGGGCAAGGCGCGGCCCATAATGGTCGACAGGGCATAGGCGAGATAACGCTCCTCCAATGCCGATTTCAAATCGACTGCTTCGATGTTTTCGCCACCGCCGCCATTGTTGTTATCGCCACCAGGCGGAATCAGTTGTTTTCCCATGGTTGAGAATTACCGCGACAACTGCTCAACGGCAAGGGTTTGCAGCTTGCAGCAAGCGGTCTTTGCACTGTTAACGCAGTTATGATGTGCAACTGGTCACAGATAAACCATCCATGCTAATCTATGGTGTCAACCGAATTCAAAACCAACGCTATTAGGGAGCTCTCCCTGAAAAACCAACCAAGGATAATTTATGCCCAGACATTTTGCTGTTTCAACCAGAACGACCTCATTTGCCGCCGTCCTTTTACTTTCCTCATCAACCATGTCGTTTGCCATTGAAGCAAGTGCCGTGGTCGAACGGTTTGCCGAATTCAACAAGACACAAGGTCAAACACTGGCCTACGAGGCGATTGAAAACGAAAACGGCGACAGTTTCACCGTAAAAGGAGCAAGCATTACCTTCCCCAATGGCAAACCGGTGAATATCGCCAACATTCAGTTTAACGGAGTGCTGGAAAATTCCGACGGTTCTATTTCGGTCAATTCTGTTCGCTATGAAAACATCAGTTTCAGCAGCGAGCAGGTTTCCATCACCATGGGTGAAGCGGCGTTGGATAATTTTACCCTGCCTTCGAAAACCAACCCCGACGCAGTGCGCAGCATGGTCTATTTTTCCGGGTTAAGCGGTTCCGACATCAAGATTGTCGTGGCTGGCAAACAGGTCGCCAGCATGGCGGTGTTGAAGGTCAATTACGGTGAAATTACCAGCGACAAGCCGATTGCCATGAACGGCGAACTCAGCGGCGTCAGCCTTGATTTGAGCGATGCCGGTGATGCCCGGTTCAAGGGGATGATGGGTGCGCTTGGCTACGATGGAAAATTTACCGGCCAATTACTGCTTGGCGGTTCGTGGAACCCGGCAGATGGCCGCATGTCGGTTGATAAATACGACATTCAGCTCGACAATGTCGGCACCCTCAGTGTGTTGTTTACTATCAGTGGATACACCGCTGACCTTGCCAAGCGTATTCAAAAAGCCAGCCAGGGGACCAGCGGTTCGCAGGCTGCAGGCATGGCAATGATGCAGGAATTGCCCAATCTGTTCTTTGAAAGTGCCAGGATCAGCTTCAAGGATGATTCAATCACCAACCGGGTGTTGAAAATGCAGGCGGCACAAATGGGTGGCACACCTGATGATGTGGCAAAAATGGTGCCGGTGATGTTGCCGCTGGTGCTTGGCGGGCTGGGCAATCCAGAATTCACCACCATGGTGCAGGGCGCTGCCGGTCGGTTTGTCGCTGAACCGGGAAACATCACAATCAGCGCCAAGCCTGAAAAACCAATGGCATTCTCGGAGTTGATGGGCATCGGCATGGCAGCCCCCACCAGCCTGATTGGCACATTGGCAGTTAATGTCACAGCAAACGAGTAAGATAATTTACGTCCAAAGACCGTATACCGTTGATCAGGATATGCGGTCTTTGGGATAAGCTGCTGGTCGTAAACTCTATTTAACCGTCAGCAGAGTCCACATGCCAGATGCATAGTGACCGGCGACGTTGCAATAGAGAACATACTTGCCCGGCTCAAGGGTGATCTTGAGGGAGGATTTTTCACCCGGCTCCAGTTCGGAGATTTCGCCGAGATTCATGTTGGGGGCGTTTTCGTCAACCCTTCCGCGGCCTTCCTTGTATGGCAAGCTTTTCATTCCATCGACAAGTTTTGCCACCACCATTTCGTGTTCAAGATTTTTCGACGAATTGACCGCGTTGAAGGTGATTTCGCCAGCGGCAGCTTCAGCTGTCGACAGCTTGATCCCCATCGGGGCTTTCATCCCTGATATATCCATGCCGCCCATCATCTTCATATTGGTTGACATGGTCATGTTTGAACCGGCATCCCACAAATCGACTGAAATTGTCGTCCCGGCCAAAGCCGGAAGGGAGAGAGTGCCTGCAAAAAATGCGGCAGCGGTAAGGGTTTTTGCAATATGTTTCATTTGTCTGTCCTTTCGGGAATTTAATCAATCTTCCACATGCCAAATCTGCCTGTCAGAACAAACCGGCATTGATGAAAATCAAAGATGGACATTAAAATTTTGTAGTAATTACAGCGCTGTTTTCAAAGATTGAAAGAAATACCCAACTGGTTCGAACAGCCTAAAACACCCGTCGTAAAAACCGCTCCAGCGCCCTTGTCACATCGGAATTGGAGCCGATTTTCGACATGATCTGTCCGTGGGTATAATTGCGGCCGTCAAACAGGGTTACCTTGGTGCCGCGGCGGCGCAATTCAGCGGCAAAACCGCGCGACAGGGTGCGGCGGCGGGCGGTTATATTGCCGCCGGAATGCATGATCAAAAACGGCGGCAGCTTTTTTGCCCGGCGCACATAGGTGACCGGTGACCAGCGCGCCCAGTTGACCGGATTGTCGCCAAAGGCTTTGGCATAAACCCTTGGCAGATCGCCGCGCATGCCGCCATAGGCGATCATGTCATAGGCCTGAACATCATTGGGAATGACCCCTTTGAGACCCTTGACCGTACCACGCGCCGCCACCAGCGCCACCAGATGCGAACCGGCCGAATGGCCCATGATGACAACCCGCTTGGGATCGCCA
>JAJRTY010000152.1 GCA_024278055.1 Alphaproteobacteria bacterium
CCTGATTGCAGACGATGTTCTGCCACGGGTCAAGGCTTCAAGGAAATTCTCCTGGCAGTCCTACAATGAAGCCGAGGACTTTACGGTTCCCGATACCCGCGTCGGTCGCCGCTCGGCCCCAAATCAGGTCGAGATTGGCGGCCACGAGCTGGAATCGGCGCTCGAGGATTATGGTATTGATGTGCCTCTCGACAATACCACCATTAAAGAGGCCGAGGGCAACGGCTGGGATCCCGAAAAACGCGCTGTCGCCAGAGCGACCAACATTGTTATGCTCGATCGCGAGGTGCGGGTAGCTAATATTGTCCAGAATTCGGCAAACTATAATGCTGCCCACAGGCGGATACTTGCGGGCACCGATCAGTTTGACGATGCCGCCAGCAATCCAATCGACCTGTTGCTGGAAATGATGGACGATTGCTGGATGCGGCCAAACCAGCTGGTGTTTGGCAATCAGGTGTGGCGGGTTTTCCGCCAGCACCCGGAAGTGGTCAAGGCCGTGCATGGTAATTCCGGCGACAGTGGTGTTGCCAGCCGCCAGGCTGTGGCCGAATTGCTTGAGGTGCAGCGAATTCTGGTTGGCACCGCCCGCGTCAATATCAAACGCCCAGGCGAAAACGCGGTGATAGCGCGCACCTGGAGCGATGTGGTTGCCGGTCAATTCATCGACCGCACCGCCGATACCAGCGGTGGCGTTACTTTTGGCTTCACCGCCGAAGACGGCAAAAAGGTTGCCGGTACCGCCGACGTTGATATGGGCCTTTACGGCGGCAAGCTTGTGCGGTCGGGTGAAAGCGTCAAAGAGCTCGTTGTCGCCAACCGCGCCGGTTTCCTTCTGGAAGATGTTCTGGCCGCATAGGAGCTAATTATGTCAAAGCACTATAAAATTATCGAGCCACTGAGAGTGAACGGACGTCATCTGATGCCGGGTTGCCCCAATGACCCTCTTGAGGAGCTGGACGAAAAGCAGATCCAGCGCCTGGAAGATCGTGGTGCGATCAAACCGGGAAAAGCCCCGGCCAAAAAGCCCGCGACCCAAAAACCAGATTAAGAATACCCCCCCGAAGCCTGCCGCCGGGGCGGGGATAGTAATCTTCGATGAATTGCTATCCCCGTCCAAATCATAGGGGAGTTTTTCAGGAATTGGCCGTTGTGGCGCTCCGGCTGAGAATTACTAACGAGGTGGACTTGCGCCACCTGCCTCTCTCTCAAAAGGAAACATCATGAAGATTTTGACATCCTGTCTATTTCTTACCTTTGGTTTGCTTGTGTTCGGAGCTTCCGGCGCAACTGCTATGCCAAATTTCCATCCATCGGCAGAGGCGATCATATACTTTGACCAGATTGACAACGCCGCACTGCCGGATGTTGAAATGGCCGCTATGGTCAAGGAAATGTCGCTGCCTACTATCAGTATCATGACCGCCCGCGCATCAAGCACCAGTTTGAAACTTAAAGCCTTCCCAAAGTCGCAACGTAGCTGGCGATATTTGAAAACTGAAGTCGGCTGGATTTAACCATGTTAAAATCAGAGAAATTCGCGTGAGGAGCGCCGCGAGCTGAGCCTCATCCAAGACAGGCGTCTGGGTAAAACAGCGGCAATAATTCCAGCGGGACACACACCCGCGAGCAAACCGCGAGCCGCCAACCGTTTGGCGCGCCCGCGCAGTCAGGGCAAAGCCCGATCAGACGTGAGCGAGAAAATGTACGCGACAAAATCAGACATCATCAATCTTTACGGCCAGGATCATCTTGACGATCTCCTGCCTGATGATGTTGTCGATGCTGACGCCACCATTAATAGTGCTTTAACCAGCGCCTCAGCTGAGATTGATGCCTACCTGTCCGCCCGCTATGCGCTGCCACTGACATCAAATCCTTACGTTCTGCAGCGCCCGGCCATCGATATCGCTTCATATATCCTGGCCGCCCGGGTATCGCGCCTGACCGAGACCATTGAAGAGCGTTATAAAGATGCGATCAAGCTTGCCAAAGATATGGGCAAGGGTGTTGCCGGGCTCGGCATCGATGAGCCCAAAGTTGACACCGGCAGCAGCAGTTCGCAATCAGGTTCGGATTTTTCTGCCAACCCACGCAAATTCGGTCGGGGTGTGTGATGACTTTATTTGAGTTTTATAGTGGCGCTCAAGCGGCGCGCAGCCTGCAGGCCCCTCGGGCCTTAGTCCAACGCTGCGCTCGTTCTTTTTTGTGCGCTCAAGCGCCGCTGGGGCTGCACTCGCGTCGCTCGTTAGTCCAACGCTTTGCTCGTCCGGGAGACAGGCCGCAAAACTTTCGGCATGGTGCCCGGAGGAACACAGTGACGACCCCGGTGCCCCTGCACCGCGCTCCCGCAGGCCCGGCGCAAGCCGGAACAGCCGTGAGGGGAATAACCTCATGAGCGTCGCCATCAAAGTTACCGACACAGGCTTTGACAAAATCCTGTCAAAGACGGCTGGAATTGAAAAGCTCGATCGCGCCGATCTGCTTCAGGGCATCGGTCGTTTTCTTCAGGAGAGCACCCGCGAACGCATTGAAGTGACCAAAAAATCACCGGATGGTGCATCGTGGCAAGCCAATCGCGCGGGAACATCGACACTTTATGACACCGGCAACCTGTCGGCTTCAATTGATTACCAGGTCTCCGGCAATTCCGTAAGTATCGGCTCGGCCCTGGTCTACTCCGCCATTCACCAGTTTGGCGGCACCATCAAACCAAAGCGCGCCAAAAAACTCGCCTTTATGATCGGCAACAAGCTAATCTTTGCCACCAAGGTAACCATGCCCGCCCGGCCATACCTCGGTCTTTCCAGCGATGACAAGGTCGGCATCATTGAAGCCGCTGAAGATATGCTCAAGGAGGTGTTGCAATGACCTCCCGTGTTGACACCTTTAAACAGGCGGTTGTTGCCGTGATTAAAACAGCCCTGCCGCAGTTGAAAGAGTGTGTGGCCATTGGTGGGCGTTTTAATCTCGACAAGTTACTGGAAAGTTCTTTCCGTCCGCCTGCGGTTTATGTGTCCGTGCTCAAATCACCGGTTGATATCAAGCCATCGGGTCAGATCGCGATGGTCGCGAATTGCGCCGCCTACGTGCTGACAGAAGGCAAGGAATTAGAACGCGATTTCGCTGCCTGGGTAATCGCCGAAGCCATCGCCACATTGCTGGCAAAAGAGCCGCAATGGAAAACCGTTAAAGTCGGCATGCCGGACAAAGCCGAAATTGACCCGCTGATCTCAGCTGATTACCGCCGCAAGGGCGTAACCCTGATCGCGGTTACCTGGCAGCAAAGCATCAATCAGCTGGGGGCCAGTCTTTTTGATGATAGCGGCATCGTTTTTGATGAACTCTATGTCAATGATCAGCCGGTCGAAGTGGAGATCCCGGTATGAATGCACTTGCCCGCGACCTGCGTGATCTGCGCAAGGAAATCAACGATCTCAAATCCCGCCTGACCCGCACTCATATGACCGGCAAGGTGGTCGAGGTTGACAATAATAAAGTCAAGCTTGAGCTGCTTGGTGCCGATCCCAAGACCGGCGAAAAGCTGATCTCGCCGTGGATCCGCGTCCAGGAAGAAGGCGGCGATGGCCTGGGCGGCTATTCATCTTATACGCAAGCAGTAGTCGGCCAGACCATGCGCCTGTTATCACCTTCAGGTGAAATCGGCCAGGAAAGCCTCGCCATTCAGGACGGCCATACAGATGATAATCCAAGGCCAGCCGATGGCTTGAAAAAAGTGTTCAAACACGGCGACGCCATCATCACCATTGCCGATGGTGAGATTACGTTTGCTGTTGGTGGCAACAAGATCGTGATCAATGGGACCGAGATCGTCACCTACGGCAAAACCCGCCTCAATGACGGTAACGCCAAAGTGCACCGCGTCGGTGACGTTGATTCTGCCGGTGATACCGCAGTTGGCGGTGCCTCAGGAGCATTCGCATGATCCTGAAACTTAAACAAAACAACTATGATCGAAAGGAAGTACAATGACAGAAACCTCAAAATATTACATCACCGAAACCGCAGGCGAATGGGTCGCGGGCAAGCGTTCGCCTGGATTTCGCAAACCGGTCGAGCTTACCGAGGCTCAAGCCAGAACACCGTTATTGAATGGCGAAATCAGCAAAGAAAAGCCAGTCGCCAAAACAACCACAAAACCAACGAAGTAAAAGACGGACGAGCAAAGCGAGGACTAGCGCCATTGCGGCGCGCAGCCTTAGTGGCGCTTGAACGCAACCAAAGAGAGCAAAGCGAACGATTATGCGAGCAGGTGTCGATCATAATACCGGTGAGTGGCTGTACGGCTGGGCCCACGTGGTCCAGTCAATACAGATCATCCTGACCACTCGCATCGGCTCGCGCATCTGGCGGCGCACATTTGGTGCAGCCGTCACCAGCATTCAGGACGCCAATGCGCACCCGCGCACCTTGCTCGAATTTTATCGCAATGTCGCCGATGCCCTGCAGAACCACGAACCTGGTTACCGCCTCGAAACCATCAACCTGAAAAAGTCAGGCCGTGACGGTGTGTTTGAATTTGAACTCGGTGGCACATATTTCCCCCGCGGTCACCTGGGCGATTTTTCAATCTCGGAAAAACGCGACTTTACATCGATTGCCAATGACGCCGGTCCCGGTGGCATCGAGATAATAGCCGGGAGGGTTACGGCATGATTGGGACTTTATTAAGTAGCGTTCAAGCGCCACGCAGGCTGCACTCGCCTTGCTCGCTAGTCCAACGCTGCGCTCGTCCATCTTTGTACGTTCAAGCGCCACTAAGGCTGCGCTCTCGTTGTTCGCTAGTCCAACGCTTCGCTCGTCCGGGTGCCAGGCCGCAAAACTTTCGGCATGGTTCCCGGAGGAGCACAGCGACGACCCCGGCACCCCTGTGCCGCGCCTCGCAGGCAGGGCGAAGCCCGATCAGCCGGGAGAGAAAAACATGAGCCGCTTTGCCGCACCCGATTTAAGCTCGCTTCCCGATTTGCCGCTGGACGATCCGCAGTTTGCGACAATCGTCTCTGCCCGACTGGCCGATTACCGTGCCAGGGCAATCGCCGATGGTGTTGAATATGACGTAGGCGAACTGCTGTCCGATCCCATCAGGATCGCCCAGGAGGTTGGCGCGGATCGCGAGCTCGAACTTCACGCCGAAATCAATGATGATGTGCGCCTGGTCATGCTGGTGACCAGCTGGGGCGCGGGCCTCGACCATATTGCCGCAACCTATTACGGCATTAGCCGGCTAATCGTCACACCGGCGACCGACACCGATCCCGCGGTCATGGAGCTTGATGATGATTTTCGTGCCCGCATACAGCTGGCACCGGAAGCCTTTTCAACCGCTGGTCCTGAAGGTGCCTATCTTTTTCACACACTTGAGCTCGATGGCAATCGCGATATCGCCGAAGCCGCAGTTTACTCTCAAGAGGATGCCGCCACATATTCTGCCGGTCTCAACGCGGATGCCTATTCCCGTGGGTTGCGCAGCGATCCATTTACAGGCCGTGCCGATGGTGATCCTGTTCTGGCACCTGAGGTTCTGATTGTTATCGTGCTAACCCTGCTTTACGGCGCTGTTGACCAACCGTTGCTCGACAGAGCCTTTGACGCGGCCACCGCAAAAGAAGTCCGCCCCAAAGGTGATAATGTCCGCATTGAACCTGCAGCCGACATTCAATATTCAGTTACCGGTAAAATCCGCATCAAACCCGGTGCCGATGCCGCGCTGTTATTGGCCGAGGCTCAATCGCGTGTGGAAAAATACACCGCAGCGCGCAGGCGCGTGGGGCGTATGGTTCAGTTGCTTGGCCTGGGCGGTGCCATGAAAGTTACTGACGTTGAAGAAATTGAAATTACTTCGCCCGCCGCCGACATAGATCCCGGCTCCAAAGGCGTTGCCACTGTGATTGACATCTCACTGACAGCGGAAATCTCGGAGGATACATGGCGCTGATTTCTCTGCCTGCAAACACCGGACCTGCAGCGCGGCGTCTCGCCACGATTGACGCCGTGCGCCTAACTGAAATTCAGCAGTTCATCGCCAGCCTGTGGTCGCCGACTGAGTGCCCGCCCCAGTTCCTGCCCCATCTGGCCTGGGCACTTTCGGTCGATGTCTGGGATGATGCCTGGGATGATGCCCAAAAGCGCAATGTGATTGCGGCCGCGCCGATTGTCCATCGCTTTAAAGGCACTGATATGGCGGTTGAAACCGCTTTAAAGGCCTTCAATCTGGACTATGACGATGTGGAGTGGTGGGAGACCGAGCCCATTGGCGCGCGCGGCACATTCGCCATTGACGTCTATCACTCTGACATCCCCACATACCTTGATGAAGATTTGCGCGAACAGGTTTTCCTGAGCGTCAAGGGAGCCAAGCCCAAATCACGCTTCTTCTCAATTCGCCATTTCATGGTGAATGACGCGAAGGCGTTTGTCGGCGCACTTATCTCTTCAAGTATCGACGCAACCCTGCAGGCCATTCTGCCCGAGCCAAATCTCGAAGCCGCAACCGCTTACACCGCATCATTTATACAAACTGAAATCAACGTGGAGCTGACATGAGCAATATCATTACCCAAACCGGCCAGGCTGTTATTGCCGCCGCATTAGCCAATGGCACCACGATTGACATCACCCACATCGCCCTGGGCTCTTCAGCGAGATTTCCCACCGGTGGCGAGACTTCACTGGAAACAGAAGTCTATCGCGACCTGGTATCAGAAAGCGGTCTGGTAGCCGGTTCACCCAACGAAGCATATTTCAAATTTACCGTACCCGAAGACGGGGTTGCGCCCGGTTTTGATTATGGGCCCTGGACGGCGCAGGAAGTCGGACTGTTTGATGTCAACGGCGACCTGATTGTCATCGGCAGGTTCCCGGAGCCATTGCCCAAATATGACCCTGCCTCAGGCTCGCCCAATGCCATCAACATCACCATTCGCGTGATCTTTGCCAATATTGAGGCAATCAACATCAATTACGTACCCAATTTCAACCTGCCGTGGGCATCCGATGCCGATGCTATCGACGAAAATCTTGAGCTTCGGATTATCGACCCCAAGCGACTTTGGCTGGCGATAAACACCGGTCAAGACCCGCATCTGGCTCAACTGGATGCCCCGGTATACCCGCATGTTCTGGCCAGCGATCTTCTGATAAATGCAACCGACAACCTCGACGGGACTGTGACAATTGACGCAGGTCAAAGTTGGCTGCATCGCGGTATATTCAAATTTTCGACTGACGACATTGCCGTTGGTGCCCGGACATTGGCGCATGTGGCGTCCAAAACCCATCATCTGCGCTGGCATGCGCCGGGCACGGGAACGGCGACACCGGAAGTAACCTATCCCAATGGCCGTTTTGTGTTGAATGACCTTGCAGACGTAGGATACAACCCCTCGGTTTTAACAGAGCGAAGTGCAACATTCGACACTACCTATGATGATATGCTGGTTGCGCGTGTGGTGACAGATGGAGCCAATGTCCCGACAATCACCACATTAGCGAACTCTGTAATGCTTGGAGCAAATATTGAATGGGTAGTAGCCACAGTCACTTCCGCCGAACACGATACTCTGTGGGGCGTTGGCGGCTATACCCTGATGCCGTGGCGCTTCACCGGCCCTAGTGGCAGTCTGTTGGTGCTTCCACCATCATCCCTTGTCTTGAACTGGGCAAGAACCCCGGTCGGTGCCTGGCAAATCAATCACAGGGTGAATGGTACCTGGCCTTTCGAACCGCCGAACATATTAATTCAGGATGGCCTGACGTATTTTGATAATACCGGCCCGGCCACAGTGGTTGCCGATCGCTATCAGCAATATCCGGTGGGCTGGATCCCAACCAATGATGTTCCCAACGGCTCATATATAACATCTTATGAAATACAGGGAGTTTTCCATGTCTAACGTGGCCATATCATATGATCTGCCTGTCGGTTTTAGCCAGGGCAATGCCGGGATGAGACTCAATGAAAATCTTTCCTCTCTACCATTGTCGGCCTTGCGGTTTGATGGTGAAAAAATTATTGATGTCCGCAATCATACTGATTGGCTGATTGACAATGCGGGTAACAAGAGGTTGCCGAGTTCGGCTCATCCAGATGTCAATGACTGGCAGAGCCTGTCCTGTTCGTGGGATGACCAGTTGATTTTTGAGGCAGGCGTCTGGCGTATTGAGACCGATGCAGACCGGCTGGCAGCCGTAGGCGACCAACGGATCAGGGATGTAAAATCAGAGGTAGCGCGGCGCATATATGCCATCGCCTCACAAGCCGCCCAGACCAACATTTCAGCTGCGGTCGGCGTGATTTCCGGCAAAACCGCTTCGGCCCGGTCAAATGATGAAAAAACCATACTGGCTGACGCGGAAACAGCCCTCGGCTGGGTTGCGGCCATGCGGGCCAACGTTGCCGTTCTTGTCGCCGATCCGGCGTTGGACATAAATGACGATGCCAACTGGCCCGTGACCCCGCCCGAAGTCATCGCGCTGGCAGCGCAGTTTTAGGGACAGTGCGATGAGCGACTTCACCAGCCCCTTGATTGTCAGAGTTGAACAGCGCGAACGCTCCGGTCGCGGTCTTTACACGGTGATGCAACCTTTCGTCTACCACGTTGGTATGGAAAACAGCGGTCTGGAGATCGAGGTTCCAGCGGATTTTGAAACCGATTTCGCCTCGATACCGTGGTTTGCGAGTTGGTTGATTTCGCCAGGCGGGTTGCACGCAAAAGCAGCCGTGCTGCACGATGCGCTCTATCGAAACATAGCCCTCGCCCCGAGGCTTTTTGTTAGCCGTAAAGTGGCTGACGATGTCTTTCTGGAAGC
>JAJRTY010000001.1 GCA_024278055.1 Alphaproteobacteria bacterium
CAGGCCGAACGTGACGCCGAAGACGGTCTTCTTGATGATGACGACGATGAAGATGATGACGACGATGAAGAATGGGATAAGTAGTATAGTTTTCTTCTCCCAATCAGTGTAACTCTTAAAAGCAAACCTCAACACTTGTCTGGACCGGGACATGTTCGATATTAAATGGATCCGAGAAAACGCATCAACCTTTGATGATGGCTTGGTATTGCGCGGGCTTGCGCCAATGTCTGCTATGGTTCTGGAAAAAGATACCGCCCGACGCGATCATGTAGCCAGACTTCAGGATGCCCAAAACCGACGCAATGCTGCATCGCGGGAAATTGGTGCGGCCAAAGCCTCAGGGGATGAGGAAAAGGCGCAGCAACTGATCGCAGAAATTGCCGACCTCAAATCATTTGTGCAATCGGGAGAAGAAGTTGAGCGCCAACTGGATCAGGAACTGACGGACCTGTTGTCCGGCATCCCCAATCTCCCTCATCCCGACGTACCAGTCGGCGAAGATGAAAGTGCAAATGTTGAACATCATACATCCGGGCAAAAGCCCGCGATGGATTTTGAACCCAGACAGCATTTTGAACTTGGTGAAGCCTTAGGCCTGATGGATTTTGAAACCGCGGCCAGACTCTCCGGTGCCCGCTTCGTAGTGCTCAAAGGAGCATTGGCGCGGATGGAAAGGGCCCTGGGTGCGTTTATGCTGGATATTCATACCAGTGAAAACGGTTATTGTGAAATCGCCCCCCCCGTACTTGTGCGTGACCGTGCCATGTATGGCACCGGGCAGTTGCCGAAATTCGAAAATGACCAGTTTCGAACCACGGATGGTTTCTGGCTCATTCCCACAGCGGAAGTGCCTTTGACCAACCTTGCTCGCGAGACCATTCATGCCGAGGAAGATTTGCCCCTGCGTTACACCGCATATACACCATGCTTCCGGCTTGAGGCGGGTGCCGCGGGTAAAGACACTCGCGGTATGATTCGCCAGCATCAGTTTTCAAAAGTTGAGCTGGTAACGATCACCACGCCGGAAAAATCCGAAGCTGAGCTTGAGCGCATGCTCGGCTGTGCTGAAAAAATACTGCAGCGATTGGGGCTGCATTACCGGGTTGTAACGCTTGCCACCGGCGATCTTGGCTTTGGCGCGCGCAAAACTTTCGACATCGAAGTGTGGTTGCCGGGGCAGGGAGCTTACCGTGAAATCTCCAGTTGTTCTGTATGTGGTGATTTTCAGGCCCGTCGGATGAATGCGCGCTATCGCAAATCCGGGAACAAGAAAACAGAATTTGTCCACACCCTCAATGGTTCCGGCCTCGCCGTTGGACGAACGCTTGTTGCCGTTTTGGAAAATTATCAACGCGACGATGGCTCGATTGACATACCTGATGTCTTGCAACCCTATATGGGTGGACTAACCATTATTGAGGAAGTTGCGAGTACATGAAACTCTCCTTCAATCCCGGCGACCTGAAACGAAAAAATTTACGAATTCTGCTTACCAATGATGATGGTATTCATGCTCACGGCCTTGAGGTGTTGCGCCAGATTGCAGCTGCGCTTTCTGATGATGTCTGGATAGTTGCACCCGAAACTGAGCAAAGCGGCGGCTCACGCTCTTTAACGCTTTCCGACCCGCTCAGGGTTCGCCGAATTGATGAGCGTACTTTTGCCGTTAACGGCACACCCACCGACTGCACCTTAATGGGCGTGGTAAAACTGGTCGAGGGCAAGCGACCCGATCTGGTTTTGTCCGGTGTCAATCACGGTCAAAACATTGCCGATGATATCACCTATTCAGGCACTGTTGCCGGTGCCATGGAAGGATCATGTGCGGGCATTCCTTCAATCGCCTTGAGTCAGGCTTTTGCATCCCGGCGTTCAAATGAACCTCATTGGGCAACGGCGCAAACATTTGGGCCTCAGATCATCTCCAGAATGATGGATATCGGCTGGCAGACAGACATTATCATTAATCTGAATTTTCCTGACACCCAACCTGAAGATGTCAAAGGTATCAAGATTACCAACCAGTCGCTCAGAAACAAACTGCCCACTCATATTGATGAAAGAATTGATGCGCGCGGATCAACATACTACTGGATCGGTTATGCCAATCGCGACGAGCCGCAACCAAAAGAAGGCGACATTACAGCCCTTGCTCAAGGCTATGTTGCGTTAACACCATTACACCTGAATCTGACTGCCCGGCGCACGTTGACGGAGTTGCAGAAAAAATTTACGATTTGCGGTTAAACTCCGTGCCATGAATATTGTAACCGGTACGAGTGAGTTCGGCGCGAGTAATTATCGTGTCATAAAACTGATCATGGAACTGCGCGCCCGCGGGATCAGCAGCACCTCTGTGTTGTCGGCATTGGAAAAAGTGCCGCGCGAATTATTCGTACCCGAAATGTTTGGCCTTGAAGCCTACAACAATTCAACCCTGCCGATTGAATGTGGCCAGACCATATCGCAGCCTTATGTGGTTGCCCTGATGACTGAGAAACTCGATCTCAATGATCGCTGTAAAATTCTCGAAATTGGTACCGGCACAGGATTTCAGACTGCAATTCTGGCGCAATTATGCCGACGGGTGTACACGATTGAACGATATCGCAGATTACTTGAAGATGCCGAATATCGTTTCAGGAAACTTCGGCTGACGAATATCACCTCCATGACCGGCGATGGAACCAAAGGCTGGCCCAAGCAGGCCCCCTTTGATCGCATTATGGTTACAGCCGCCGCTTCCCAGGTGCCCGATCTGCTGCTGGCCCAGTTAAAGGCGGGCGGAAAGATGATTGTTCCTGTCGATAATTATCACGGTGAGCAGGATTTGATTCTGTTTCATAAGGCCGAAGATGAAACCGTCACAGCTGAAGTTTTGTGTGTTGTGCGATTTGTTCCCCTTGTTTCCGGCGTTATCAAAAACGGTTAAACAAAAGTGCGGTCACGCCCTTGATTTTGGGCTGCTGGCAAATTAACGAATCACTAACCTTAAAATCATCGATTAATTTTACGTTAATGAATTGACGCGACAATGGCCCTGTATTTTAAGGGAGTATTAGTAATGCGTAGTGTCGGTCCTGCCAAAACCAGCAACAAAAAAGCCGTGCGGAATACGATAATCATCGGCACAGCTTTGTTGTTTACAGCCTGTAGCCCATTATCAAGCCGATTGACTGGAGCTACCGGTAATGAGCCGATCTATCCATTGGCAGCTTCATTTGTAACCAATTCAACTTCACCGGTAACAAAATCCGAAACCACACCTTCACGGCGTGTAACCAGCCGCTCTCTGGCACCGATTGAAAATGATGTGGCGGATGCCCCGATCGAGCCATCAATCTCCAGTTCGGATACCAGTGTGGTGGTTGTTCGTGATGGTGACACTTTGCTGGGCGTTGCCCGCGAACAGGATGTTGATGCGGTTGAGCTGGCTGAACTGAACGGTATAGAAGCACCCTACGAGTTAAATGTCGGCGATGAACTGCTGTTGCCGGGATCAAGGACTGTTAAGACTGCGGCATTAAAACGCAAAACTTCACCCGAAAAATCTGCCGTCAGGACAGCAAAATCAAAAACCAGGTCCGTCGCTGAAAAAAACAGACTGGCAAAGGCCAAAAACGCGCAAAAAAAGACCAACGCACAGGCTAAATTAAAGAAAACCGTTAAAAAGCCGGTGCAAATGGCCAGTGCTCAAGAAGCGCAGACAAGGAAAAAGTCAGCCCTTAAACGCGCGTCAATCAAACAGCCGGTAAGAGCGGGCAACAGTTTTCGCTGGCCCCTGCGTGGCCGCGTGATTTCAGAGTTTGGCGCCAAACCGGATGGCACCAGAAATGACGGTATCAACCTGTCTGTACCCCAGGGTGCTGCCATTGTGGCCGCAGAAGATGGCACAGTTGTTTATTCCGGCAATGAACTGAAAGGATTTGGCAATCTATTGCTAATTCGCCATAAAAACGGCTGGTCCACAGCCTATGCCCATATCAGCAAGATGCTGGTCAAAAACGGCCAGACTGTCCGCCGTGGACAGGTCATTGCCAAAGCCGGGCAGACCGGAGCGGTATCACGCCCTCAACTGCATTTTGAAATAAGGCGTGGCACAGACCCGGTAAACCCGAGAAAATATCTCTCCAGCACAAGACTGGCTTTGCGGAATTAAATTAAGGTTTTAGCCGGATATACGACCACCGAGTTCGCCGGCGAGATCCTGAATGAATTGCCATGCGACGCGGCCTGATCTGCCGCCGCGCGTGGCCGCCCACTCCAAGGCGCGGGCCTTTAATTCTGTTTTCGTGACACCTTCAAGGCCATAGTGGTCGACATAGGCTTCGACCATCGCCAGATAGTCGTCCTGTGAGCAGTTGTGAAACCCGATCCACAAGCCAAACCGGTCCGACAGAGAAACCTTTTCGTGTGTTGCTTCTGACGGGATTATTGCGGTGGAGCGTTCATTTTCGACCATATCCCGGGGCATAAGATGGCGTCGGTTGGAGGTGGCATAAAAAATGACATTCTCCGGACGTCCTTCAATACCGCCTTCCAAAACAGCTTTAAGAGACTTATATGATGTATCGTCCTGATCAAAAGACAGGTCATCACAGAAAATAATCACCCGGCCCGTATATAGCCGCAACAGATTCATCAAAACAGGGAGGCTTTCGATGTCTTCGCGATGAATCTCGATCAATTTGAGCGATTGGTCATCCGTATTTGAGTTTTTTTCATTGATAAAGGCATGGGCAGCCTTCACCAGAGAGCTTTTCCCCATGCCCCGCGCGCCCCACAAAAGCGCATTGTTTGCTGGCAGCCCTCGAGCGAAGCGGTCGGTGTTTTTTAAAAGAATATCGCGCACATGATCAATACCCTGAAGCAGGTCGAGATCAATTCGGTTGACTTTTTTAACCGGTTGCAAAAAAGCCTGATCAGACTGCCAGATAAAAGCATCTGCCGGTGTTAAATCGCACTCATCAACAACCGGAGGTGCGCTGCGATCCAGCGCATCTGCAATACGGTTCAGTTGTTTTAAAAGGTCTCTTGAAATACTAATATTGTCGTTATCAGGCAAAGGTCCGGTTCCCTGTTATTGATTGAGAACCCTATATCATGGAAAACTCTGTCAGGGTCGAAAAATTAGCTTAAAAGTTCGATTTCTGTCGCTCACTGGTTGCAATGTCGGGAGCGATGGTTATAGTCCGGCAAAATCAATTTGATTTGTGTCATTACGACTTGTTTAAATTGCCAAAAGGCATCTCAGGCTCCAAGGAGGGAGACTATGTTTATTACCCCCGCATTCGCACAAACAGCCGCTGGTGGTGACGGTGGATTTTTAATCCAGCTGGTACCTTTCCTTCTTATTTTCATTATTCTGTATTTTTTGATTATTCGCCCGCAGCAACGACGCGCAAAAGAACATCAGGCCATGATCGCTGCTGTTCGCCGCGGAGACACTATAGTTACTTCAGGCGGATTGATCGGCAAAATTGCCAAAGTTATTGATGACCATGAAGTTTCCGTCGAAATTGCCACGGGTGTAAAAGTCAAGGTTTCGCGTGGATCAATCGCTGAAGTGCGGTCAAAAACCGAACCGGCCAATGACGATAAACCGGACAAGCCTGCCAAACCTGCCAAACCAGCCAAACCGGCAAAAAAACCAAGGGCAACCAAGACATCGACAAAAACCGTAACGAAAAAGTAACCGGTACCCTAGGCAAAAGGTCGGCCTAGCCCTAAGTATCTCTTAAGTTTAACGTTCTGAGAAAAACCCCGTATGCTCTATTTTGCCAAGTGGAAGATCATTCTCATTGTCATGCTTTCGGTTCTGGGTATCTTGCTGGCATTGCCGAATGCAATTCCAACAAAAACGCTGGAAGCGCTACCCGACTGGGTGCCCAAACAACAAATCAATCTCGGGCTCGATCTCCAGGGCGGCTCCCATATGCTGTTGAGCATGGAAACGGATGCTTTGCTCAAGGATAAACTCGAATCTCTCAGAGGTGATTTGCGCCGGCAGTTTCGCGAAAGTAAAATCGGTTACACCGGCTTGAAGGCCACCAAATCGCATGTGCGGGTAAAAATTCGTAAATCGGAAGATTTTGACAAGGCCCTGACCATAGTCAAGGCCATGCGCCAGCCCCTGCAATCGTCAGTTCTGGGAGGCGTATCAGATTTTGATTTTGATGTCAGTGCCGACAGCACCACCGGGGTGATCATTGTTACACCGACAGAACTGGCTATTTCACAACGTTTAAAATCCGCTATGGATGCATCGATTGAGACCGTTGGGCGTCGCATCAATAATTTGGGTACAACAGAACCGATTATTCAACGTCAGGGACTTAACCGTATTATCGTTCAGGTTCCCGGCCTTGATGATCCGCAGCAACTTAAAGATCTGCTCGGTGCCACTGCCAAGCTCGAATTCAGAATGGTCGACCAGACCATGTCAGCTCAACAGGCATTGAGTTCGCGTCCCCCGGTTGGCTCGGAGGTTTTGCCCTCGGTAGATCCCAATGACGGCTTTGGTCCTTACCTGGTTAAAAAGCGGGTTATTGTCTCGGGCGAGGAGTTGGTTGATTCACAAGCGGCCTTTGACGGTCAATCCAACGAGCCGGTTGTAACCTTCCGGTTCAATTCGGCCGGCGCAACCCGGTTTGCTAAAATCACCCGTGACAATGTAGGCCGGCCTTTCGCCATTGTACTTGATAATAAAGTCATAAGCGCTCCCGTCATCCAGACTGCTATTACCGGCGGCAGCGGCCAGATCAGCGGAAATTTCACCGTTGAAGAAACCGTCAATCTGTCCATTTTATTGCGTTCTGGCGCTCTGCCGGCACCTTTGGAAATCATTGAGGAACGCACAGTCGGTCCCAGTCTTGGTGCCGATTCAATTGCTTCGGGCAAAATCGCCTCGGTAATCGGTCTCGCCGCTGTGGTTATCTTTATTCTCATATCCTACGGCTTGTTTGGCATTTTTGCCAATATAGCCCTGGCAGTAAACATAGCCTTGATTATCGGCACACTTTCCCTGCTGCAAGCGACCCTGACCTTGCCTGGCATTGCCGGAATTGTTTTGACAATCGGTATGGCGGTTGATGCAAATGTGTTGATTTTTGAGCGTATTCGAGAAGAAATCAGATCGGGAAAAACGCCAATCGCAGCCATTGACGTTGGTTATTCACGCGCATTGTCGACCATTCTTGATGCAAATATCACCACGTTTATAGCCGCCTTTATTCTGTTCTCGCTTGGCTCCGGCCCGGTTCGCGGGTTTTCCGTTACCCTGTCCATCGGCATTATAACCTCCGTATTCACAGCTTTCACCTTAACCCGTCTTCTGGTTTCCTTGTGGGTTAAACATAAACGTCCATCGACAATTCCAATTTAAGAACCTGGAGAACAACGCACGTGGTTTTGCTTAAATTAGTTCCGACCGATACCAAAATTCCATTTCTGCATTTGCGCAATATTTGTTTGGCCGTGTCCAGTGCAATGGCCGCAGGTTCCATTGTTCTGATGTTTGTTCTTGGCCTTAATTTTGGCATTGATTTCAAAGGCGGCACGCTGATGGAAGTAAGAACCAAAGCTGCGGTCGCGGATGTTTCGCTGATCCGCAAGCAGGTTGGCACAGTCGGTTTGAGTGATGTTCAAATTCAGGAGTTTGGTGCCCCTAACGAAGTTCTTATTCGCGTGGGACAACAATCCGGTGGTGAAAAAGCCCAACAGGACGTGGTCAAAAAAGTTAAAGCCTCTCTGGGTGATAGTGTTGAGTTCCGCCGGGTGGAAGTGGTGGGCCCGACCGTTAGTGGCGAATTGATTCAATCCGGCATCATCTCGGTTATCTCTGCTATTTCTGCTGTTCTGATCTATATCTGGTTCCGCTTTGAATGGCAGTTCTCCATTGGTGCTGTTGTCGCCCTGGTTCATGACGTTGTCTTGACCATCGGGTTGTTTTCTGCCCTGCAACTGGAGTTCAACCTGTCAATTATCGCGGCAATTCTGACCATTGTCGGCTATTCACTCAATGATACGGTCGTGGTCTTCGACCGGGTGCGGGAGAACCTGCGCAAGTACAAGAAAATGCCAATGGTTGACCTGCTCAATCTGTCCATAAATAATACGCTGTCGCGAACCGTTTTAACCTCGGTTACAACCTTGCTGGCGCTGATTGCGCTCTATGTTTTTGGAGGAGAAGTTATCAGGGGCTTCACATTTGCGATGATCTGGGGCGTTGTGATTGGCACTTATTCTTCGGTTTTTATCGCCTCACCCATTCTTTTGTTTTTGGAAGTGAAGCGTAACTGGACCGGGACAAAAATCGCCAAGTCGGATGAAAAACCAGCCATAAACTGATCCTATGGCGGATACAGCAAAATACCCGGTACAGGCACCGATTTCAGACTATGGTAACGGTGGTTTCAGGTTTGCCGGAATTTCGCATCAGGGATCTTTGTTACTATTGCCAGGCGGGATCTATGCCTGGAAAGTGGCAGGATTTTCACAGCTGAAATCAAGTGACTTTCAATTGGTATTCGACCAGATTGAAAAAATCGATTTTCTACTACTTGGTTGCGGGTCTCACCTGCTAAATCCAGATACGGATATCCGTCAGGCGTTTGACGCTCATGATATCGGGTTGGAATTCATGAGCACTGGTGCTGCTGTTCGCACCTACAATATTCTGCTGGCCGAAAAACGAAACATAGCCGCTGCTGTCATAGCCGTGGAAAACCCGTAAAACAGGACACCACAGGGGAGGGGTCCATTTTGCCTCAACCGAATACAGATCACAACTATTGTGCCCATCAGGTGCGGGCGTATGATAAAGACCGTTATCTCGCTACTCTGCTGGCACCTCCGCAAGCATGCGAACATTTATTTGCGCTTTATGCTTTCAATATCGAGATCGGTAAAATTCGTGAAGTTGTCAGTGAAGCCCTGTTGGGAGAAATACGCCTGACCTGGTGGCGTGAGGCTATTGAAGCAATTTATCATGGCGATGTGGGCGATCATCCGGTTATACAGGCTTTGGAACGTGCAATTGTAGAATGTGCGTTGCCGCGCCAGCCATTTCTCGACCTTCTGAATGCCCGGCAATTTGACCTCTATGAGGCGCCAATGAAAACGGTTGCCGATTTTGATGCCTATGCCGGTGCAACCTCATCTGTGCTGTTCCAGTTAGCCGGTTTTATTGTCGCAGGACCGGCAGCCAAAAACGCTGCCGACGCCAGTGGACATGCCGGCGTCGCCTATGCCTTGCAAGGGCTTTTGCGTGCCGCTCCGATTCATGCCCGGCGTGGTCAGCTATACCTGCCTTTGGAAGTTATGGAGCACTCAAATGTGTTGATGAGGGATTATTTTACAACCTCAATGACACCGGCACTGGTTGCAGCCTTTCGGGAACTTCACGATATTGCCCACTATCATCTGGCCCTTGCCGAAGAACACCTGAGCACTGTTCCCACAGCTGTATTGCCGGCTTTTCTGCCCGCCAGCCTGATAAAACCATATCTTAAAAAAATTTCACACCACCGCTATGACCCGTTTTCCAAACCTATTGAAATCTCTCAACTGGTGCGTCAGTGGCGGTTGTGGCGCACAGTCAGAAAAGGTCGGTCGGGGTAATTGTCATGTGCTGGAAATGTTGCTGGTTTGCTTGAGCCAGGCATCAAAATGTTCCAATGCACGCGCACTCACAGCTTTGCGTCTGGCCCGGGTTTTGTCCTTGCCGCGCAGACGTTTACCGTCCACAGGTTTGGGGGTTTCGATTTCTGGAAACAAACCAAAGTTGACATTCATAGGTTGAAAAGTTTTGCTTCCCGCCTCCGTGTCGCCAGCGAGGTGGCCCCCGGTTATGTGATTGAGCAGGGCACCATGAGCGGTTGTCATGGGCGGCACAACAGCCTTCCGGTCGACCAGTTCAGAAGCTGAAAAATAACCGGCAAGCAATCCGATTGCCGCACTTTCTATATAGCCTTCAACCCCGGTTATTTGTCCGGCAAAACGCAGGCGTCTGTCGTTGTGAAGCCTGAGTTCGCAATCGAGCACTTTGGGGCTGTTGAGGAAAGTGTTGCGGTGCAGACCGCCGAGCCGGGCAAATTGCGCATTTTCAAGCCCCGGTATCATCTGAAAAATCTCGGTCTGGGCTCCATATTTCAGCTTGGTCTGAAATCCCACCATATTATAGAGGCTGCCAAGCGCATTATCCTGGCGCAATTGTACAATGGCGTGGGCTTTGACTTGCGGGTTATGCGGGTTGGTGAGGCCGACCGGCTTCATCGGGCCATAGCGCAGGGTTTCGCGACCGCGACCGGCCATGATTTCGATCGGCAGGCAGCCTTCGAAATATGGTGTTCCTTCCCATTCCTTGAATTCGGTTTTTTCAGCCGCGCACAGCGCATCCAGAAATCCGTTGTATTGATCCTCTGACATCGGGCAGTTGATGTAATCGGCACCGGTGCCACCGGGGCCTTCCTTGTCGTAGCGCGATTGAAACCAGCAGACATCAAAATTGATGCTGTCTTTATAGATGATCGGTGCAATTGCATCAAAAAAGGCCAACTCATCTTCGCCGGTCAAAGACTGGATACCTTCGCCCAGGCTTTTGGAGGTAAGCGGCCCGGTGGCTATTATAACATTTGACCATTCGGGTGGCGGGGTCCCGGATATTTCGCCGCGCTCAATGGAGATCAGGGGATGCTCATTGAGGCATTTGGTGACTTCATCGGAAAAACCGTCCCTGTCCACCGCCAGCGCCCCACCGGCGGGAAGTTTGTGCAAATCAGCAGCGCGCATAATGATGGAATTGGCGTGGCGCATTTCCTCATGCAACAGCCCAACCGCGTTGTTTTGCCAGTCATCCGAGCGAAAAGAATTCGAGCATACCAGCTCCGCCAGGCCATCGGTCTGGTGGGCATCGGTTTTTTGATGCGGGCGCATTTCATGCAGGATCACATGTATGCCGCGTTGGGCGATTTGCCAGGCGGCTTCCGAGCCTGCGAGGCCACCACCAATGATATGAATGGGGTTCAATTTCATTTTCCTTGAATTACTCAGCCGCCTGCGAGGGCCGATTGTTTTTTGACAGGATTTCTTTCAGATACTGCCCGGTATAGCTGCGCTTGATTTTTGCCACTGCCTCTGGCGTGCCAGCTGCCACCAGTTCACCGCCACCATCGCCGCCTTCAGGTCCGAGATCTAAAATCCAGTCAGCTGTCTTGATGACCTCAAGATTATGTTCAATCACCACAACAGAGTTGCCCTGATCAACCAGTTCATGCAGAACCTCCAGCAGTTTGGCCACATCATGAAAATGCAGTCCCGTTGTTGGCTCATCGAGAATATAAAGCGTTCTGCCGGTTGCGCGTTTTGCCAGCTCCTTGGCCAGTTTAACCCGTTGCGCTTCGCCGCCTGACAAAGTGTTGGCCTGCTGTCCGACCTTGATATAGCCGAGGCCAACGCGCTTCAGCGTCACCAGTTTTTCGCGAATGGTCGGCACGGCCTTGAAAAACTCCGCCCCTTCTTCAACCGTCATGTCGAGCACGTCGGCGATCGATTTGCCGCGAAATTTGATCTCGAGTGTTTCGCGGTTATAGCGTTTGCCCCGGCATTGGTCACAGGTGACATAAACATCGGGCAGGAAATGCATTTCGATTTTTATAACCCCGTCGCCCTTGCACGCTTCACAACGTCCACCCTTGACATTGAATGAAAACCGACCCGGCTTATAGCCGCGGCTGCGTGCTTCGGGCAATTCTACGTACCATTCACGAATAGGGGTAAAGGCACCAGTATAGGTTGCCGGGTTGGACCGTGGCGTGCGGCCAATGGGGGATTGGTCGATGTCGATTATCTTGTCAAGATGTTGCAGTCCCTCAATGTGGTCATGTTCGCCGGGGTGTGCGCGCGCATTGTTGAGCGCCCGCGCTGTTGCCTTGTACAGCGTATCAATCAGCAGGGTCGATTTGCCACCGCCAGAGACACCGGTAACGCAGGTGAAGGTGCCAAGGGGAATTTCAGCCGAGATGTTTTTAAGATTATTAGCACGCGCGCCGACAATCCTGATTAAACGGCTCTTGGTGATTTTGCGACGGTGCGATGGTGTGGGAATTTGGATTAAGCCGGTAAGATATTGTCCGGTGAGGCTTTTGGTCGACTTCATAACCTGTTCAGGCGTGCCTGATGCTACGATCTCGCCGCCATGCATGCCTGCTGCCGGGCCCATGTCGACGACAAAGTCGGCCGCCAGAATAGCTTCTTCATCATGTTCAACCACCAGCACCGTATTGCCAAGTTCGCGCAGGTGTTTGAGCGTTTCCAGCAGGCGGGCATTGTCGCGCTGATGCAGACCAATAGAAGGCTCGTCCAGAACATATAAAACACCGGTAAGGCCGGAACCAATCTGACTGGCCAGTCGGATGCGCTGGCTTTCACCGCCCGAAAGCGTGCCGGATTTTCGCGATAAAGTGAGATACCCCAATCCGACATCATTGAGAAAATTCAGGCGTTCGCGAATTTCTTTAAGGATACGCCCGGCAATTTTATTTTGTTTGACGCTTAAGCTTTCTGGCAATTGTTCAAACCATGTTTGCGCAGCCATAATCGAAAATTGCGATATCTCGCCCACGTGCCTGTTGTTGAGCTTTACCGCCATGGCCTCGGGCTTGAGGCGATAGCCTTTGCAGCGGCTGCAGGCATGTTCGGATTGAAACCGCGACAACTCATCACGCACCCAGTTTGATTCGGTCTCGCGCCAGCGCCGCTCGATATTATTGACGACGCCCTCAAACGGTTTTTTATTGCTATAACGCCGCACCCCGTCGTCATAGGTAAAGGCGATTTCTTCTATGCCCGAGCCAAACAAAACCGTCTGGCGCACTTCTTCCGGCAATTCGGCCCACGGTGTTGTCATCGCCACTGAATAGTGCGCTGCTATAGATTCAAGTGTTTGGGCATAATAGGGTGAGGTGCTGCCGGTTTTAGCCCAGGGAGCCACCGCACCCTTGGCCAGAGAAAGCTTTTCGTCAGGCACCACCAGCTCAGCTTCAAACTGTAATTCAACACCGAGGCCATCACAGGCGGGGCAGGCACCAAAGGGGTTGTTGAAAGAAAATAATCGCGGTTCAATTTCCTCGATGGTGAAGCCGGACACCGGGCAGGCAAAACGCGCCGAAAATATGAGGCGCTCAGGCTTGCCTTTTTTGTCAATCTTGTCGGCAAACTCAATCACGGCGAGGCCATCGGCAAGTTCAAGTGCGGTTTCAAAACTGTCGGCCAGGCGCCCGGCAAGATCACCACCTAAAACAAGCCGGTCGACGACAACGTCAATATCGTGTTTGAATTTTTTATCCAGGGTTGGCACGTCTTCCAGTTCAAAAAAATCGCCATCGACCTTGACGCGCTGAAACCCGCGTTTTTGCAGATCAGAGAATTCTTTACGAAACTCGCCTTTGCGCCCGCGCGCGATCGGCGCGAGAAGATAGACCCGGGTTTTTTCCTCAAGCGCCAGCGTGCGGTCAACCATCTGGCTGATCGACTGGCTTTCAATCGGCAGGCCGGTGGTGGGGGAATAGGGGATGCCAACCCGGGCAAACAACAATCGCATGTAATCGTAGATTTCGGTGACTGTGCCAACGGTTGAGCGCGGATTGCGCGAAGTGGTTTTCTGCTCAATCGAAATTGCCGGAGACAGGCCGTCAATCTGATCCACATCGGGCTTTTGCATCATCTCAAGGAACTGGCGGGCATAGGCGGACAGCGATTCCACATAACGCCGCTGGCCTTCGGCATAAATCGTATCAAACGCCAGCGATGATTTTCCCGAACCCGACAGCCCGGTAATCACCACCAGCTTGTCACGCGGCAGGTCAATATCGATATTCTTGAGGTTATGTTCGCGCGCACCCCTGACCGAGATGAACTTTTGTTCGGATTTTTTTACCATCATAGGGGGATATATCAATCAGGAACAAAACACAAACAAAACAAAGTGTTTAACATCAGCAAAGCGACAATTTTCAGTGTTCTTTTCGAACTTTTGAAAACAGGCGCGAAAGTTCGGCATCCGGTATGGCCCGGGCGGCGAAAGAAAAGGTGCCTGCAGTGGTAATTTCGGTAGTAATTTCACGCAAGGTAGCAAGGCAGGTGCGTGCCAGTGAGCCGCCGGTGGAGATACGTCTGACACCCAGATTATCTAGTTCTTCAACACTTAATGCATCAGAAGAAAGCCCGGCTACAATGTTGAGGGGGCCATCGACCTCGCTAACAAGCGTTGCAATCGTATCCTTATCTTTCGGTCCCGGGGCAAAAAGGCAGTGCGCACCGGCTTCCCGATAGCGGTTTAAACGTTTTATCGCTTCGGGCAGGGGGTTTTCATGGCCAACAAGAAAACATTCGACCCGCGCTGTAAGAACTATGGGAATACCCGATGCCTCAATGGCGGCAACGGCTGCTCTTACGCGATCAACCGCTTCTTCAATGTCATAAAGGCATGTAGTGGGATTGCCGGAGTAATCTTCTATACTTGCGCCGACAGCGCCGGTTTTAATGGTCTGGACCATGGTTTCCTCCACATCGCGCAAGTGTGGTCCATATCCTGATTCCGTATCCCCGCTCACCGGTAGGTCAACCGCCGCGCAGATTTGTGCAATTGCCGCCATATTGTCGTCGCGTGAAAGCGAGTTGGTGTAATCTGCAAGGCCCTTTGAAAAGGCAATACCGGCACTCGTGGTGCCAATGGCATCGAACCCCGCTTGAGCCAGCAGGATGGCGGAGCCCGCATCCCACGCATTAGGCATCAAAAAGGCTGCCTCACCAGCATGCAGCGCCTGAAATTCTTCTGCTTTTTGTATCTGCGTGCGTTTCGTCATGCACCGGTTTCCTGTTGAAATGAAAAGTTTGACTTGACCTGATTAACCAAAGGAACATAACATGAACAATATCAGGTAGCAATCATCCCAAGCCTACTGTGGATAAACAGGCTGGTTGCTAGAGCCGGGCATCGCAATCAGGTAGTGTGCGTGTAACGAGAATGCGGATTTGATTTTCAGCCGCGATGGCAATACAGGAAAGGCCGATAACATGGCGGGATCAGTAAACAAGGTAATTTTGGTTGGCAACCTGGGCGCAGATCCGGAAATGCGCAGCACCCAGGACGGCAGACCTATCGCCAACTTGAGTATTGCCACCTCTGAAAACTGGCGTGACAAGGCCACCGGTGAGCGCCGTGAACGCACCGAATGGCATCGCGTGGTGATTTTCAATGAAGGCCTGTGCCGCATCGTCGAGCAATATCTGAAAAAAGGCTCCAAAGTCTATCTCGAAGGGTCGTTGCAGACCCGCAAATGGACCGATCAGTCCGGTCAGGATAAATATACAACTGAAGTGGTCCTGCAGGGCTTTAATTCTACTCTTACCATGCTGGATGGCCGCAGTGGTGGCCAGGGCGGCGGTGATTATGCCTCGGGCGGCAATTTTGGCCAGTCCAGCCCGATGTCACAACCGGGGCAAACCTCTCAATCAGGCGGTGATTCACAAAACTTCTCCCAGGAACTTGATGACGAAGTGCCGTTTTAGGGGCACCACTTTTCAACACCATATCATCTGATGGGGTGTGATGGATATTGTTCAACTGTTGTTGTTATCAGCGGTTACCTTCGTTGCCGCCCTGGTGCAAGGTGCTGTGGGTATTGGTTTTGCGCTTTTTGTCACGCCGATTTTTCTCACGGTTTTTAATTCGGTAATTGCGGTCCAGGTGACTATTTTCATAACCCTGGTCACCGCCATTGCCGTTTTGCCGAAAATCTATCAACACTTCCCCAAGCCTTTGCTGGTCCGCCTGATTATCGGTAATGCTTTTGGCGCCATCATAGGCATCGAGATCTACCGCCTTTCAGATGTCACATCGCTCAAACTGGGCGCCGGTATCATCGTCACTGTTCTGGCACTTTATCTGCTGGCCACCGGCAAAGAGCGCATGGGCGCGGGCAATGCCTCGCCATCCGGTCTCCTTGGAGTTGACTTGGGCGTAGGGATTGCCACCGGCATCATGACCACCACCCTTGGCATGACGGGTCCAGCCGCTGCTCTTTACCTCACCTATCTGCACACCACCAAACAGGCGACGCGCTCTGCCATCTTCGGGCTTGTCGTGTTTGGATATTCTTTCGGTCTTCTTGCCCAGGCTACGCTGGTGGGCATCGAAACATCCACCTGGATGTGGGCCATAGCCCTGGCACCGGCCGCGTACATCGGCACACTGGTTGGCGACAGGGTATCGAACAAGATTGATCCCGAAACTTTCACAAAACTTATACTGGCCGTGTTGATTGCCTCAGGCACGATGGCAATATATTCTGCTTTTTGACGCTGCAATCAATCTCTTGTGTCTTGACGGTTGCAAAAGAAGGTTGCTTAACTCAGATGATGAAACACCTTTGTTCTATTCCGCTTGCCCTTATTGCTGGCGTGATACTGGCAACCAGTGCTTACGCTAGCGAGGCCGACGTCGTAGATGTCAAAATATCACAATCATCCGGCGGCAGTTACAGCTTTGATGTGGCCGTAAAACACGCCGACACCGGCTGGGAACATTATTCGGATGCCTGGGAAGTGCTCGATAACAAGGGCAATGTTTTGGCCAGGCGGGTGCTGGTTCATCCCCATGTCAACGAGCAGCCCTTCACCCGCAGTCTTGCAGGAGTAAAAATCCCGGCAGAATTAACCACCATCACCATACGCGCCCATGACAGCGTGCATAAATATGGCGGCAAGGAAATGACAGTCAAAGTGCCGCGCTAAAAACCGGTGTTTTTAGCGCGGTTTTTAGAGGCGCCCAAGCGGCGCGCGGCCTGCACTCGCCTTGCTCGTTAGTTGTGGAGTCTCATGAGGTTATTCACATTCATCCCTGAACGGCTGATAGGTGTTTTCTTTTTTATCCCGGCATGAGGTCTGTGCCAATTGTAATGATGCAGCCAGTAAGGCAGTTCAATTTTGCGTTGATCTGAAGTGTTATAGGCCTGAGCATAGGCCCATTCCCGTAACGATGACTGGATGAAGCGTTCGGCTTTTCCGTTGGTTTTGGGAGTGTAGGGTTTGGTGTAGATGTGGCGGATCCCCATGGCTTTGCACAATCTGTTGAAGGCCCTGGATCGATAACAGGAACCATTATCGGTCATCACGCGCTCAATGGTAATTCCGAGCTGCCTGTACCAGGCAACGGCTGCTTTGAGGAAAGCTACCGCGCATTCTTTCCTTTCGCTTTGCAGAACCTGGGTGAAGGCGAGACGGGAATGATCATCAACACAGACGTGGACATACTCCCACCCCATGCCGCGCATATAGGCTGGCATCTTGCGATCTCCGGTAACACGATGGCCCATTCGGTTGAATTTACCCAGTTTTTTGATGTCGATGTGGAGTATCTCTCCGGGCCGATCGCGCTCATAGCGGATCACCGGCTCCTGTGGCTCAAGATCGCGCCAGCGGTTGAGACCATGGCGCACTAAAATGCGTCCGACAGTTGCCCGTGATATCCCAACCTGCTCGGCAATACGATCAAATGTGCGCCGCTGTTTGCGCAGTTTAACAACCTGCATTTCAACTGTAGCAGGTGTCTGTGCTGGGCTTGTCAGGGGACGTGAAGAACGATCCTGCAATCCGGCCACACCGTACTCGCGGTACCGCTTTTTCCATTTGTAGATCGTGCGTACCGAAACACCCAGGGCACAGGCGACATCACAAACATGTTTGCCGCGTTCAAGGCGGGCAATCAAAAGTTCTCGACCTTTCGGTGTCAGGCGGGCATTCTGGTGGACGTTCATTCGGTTCTTCTCCTAAGGATGTGTTTTTGCAAACTTACCTTTTCAGAGTTGGATCGAATGAACAACCTCGTGAGAACTCACAGCTAGTCCAACGCTGCGCTCGTCCGGGAGACTGGACGAGAAATTATCAATGACGCCCCGGGACGAGCGCAGCGTTGAACTAGGGCCCAAGGGGCCCGCAGGCTGCGCGCCGCTTGAGCGCCACTTAAAACACTAAACTTTATGCACGCGCCAGCTGTATAATACCATCGGCGATATATTGAACCGCCAGAGCTGCGAGAATGACGCCCAGAAGCCTTGAGAGCACGATACGGCCGGTTTCTCCGATCAGTTTTTCTATGCGCCCTGACAGGATAAATACCGCGGTGCAAATCAGCAGCAGTATTGCGATAATACCTATAAGCGTGCCCAGAACAATCCAGTCGTCGTTACCCTTGGCGGCAATCAGCATGGTTGCGGTAATCGCCCCGGGGCCGGCCATCAGCGGGATGGCCAGGGGGAAGGCTGCAACATCATTGACGTGTTTGTCTGATACGGCGCGCTCGGCGGTGGCGGATTTGCGTTCCTCGCGCTTTTCAAACACCATTTCAAACCCGATCCATAATAACATCAACCCGCCAGCGGTCCGAAAAGCGGGCAGGGTGATCCCAAGGACGCTGAGGACTTTTTCACCAAACAATGCAAAAACCGCCAAAACCACCAGTGCAATAACAGACGAACGAATGGCCACGGTGCGCTTTTGCTTAGGCGTCATGCCAACGGTCAGGGAAACGAAAATCGGTACAATTCCCAGCGGGTCAATGGTCACCAGCAAGGTAACAAAGATTGATATGATCAATTCCGGTGTCATGCCACTCTCCTGATTTATGCCCCAAAACAGCACTGTGTTGTTCTATCCATAGCATTGTTGGCGACTTAAGAATTCATGCAATTTACCATTTGTGCGCAATTTCTGTACACAGGTTTGAAAATAAGCTGTGAACACTTTCTAAGGCATTGAAAACAAGAAGAAAATAAGGGAATTAAAAACCCAAAATTGGTTGCTCTGTCTACCGGGAATCGGGTATAAGTATGAACGGAATTCTGATCATACATAAACAATTGTTTTAGTTGAGGATTTTATTGAATTTTCAAGCCATGATCACTGTAAAAAACAACTGCTAAAGCCTGCGATTAATCCGGCACTAAATTAAGAGGCTCATTTGCCAGATCAAGATGATACCACACCGCCACCACCATCTGGTGAGGGCAACCCCGGCGGCGGGGGCGTTGATAGTGATGTAAGTCCGGTCTCCATTGTTGATGAGATGAAGAAGTCTTATCTCGATTACGCCATGAGCGTCATCGTCTCTCGTGCCTTGCCCGATGTACGCGACGGATTAAAGCCGGTTCATCGCCGCATTCTTTATTCCATGCATGAAAACGGCTACGACTGGAACAAGCCTTACAGAAAATCAGCCCGTGTTGTCGGTGATGTGATCGGTAAATATCACCCCCATGGCGACCAGTCGATTTATGATGCTCTGGTGCGCATGGCGCAGGATTTTTCCTTGCGCTTTGTGCTGCTCGATGGTCAGGGCAACTTTGGCTCTGTTGACGGTGATCCGCCGGCCGCCATGCGTTATACCGAAGTGCGCATGGGCAAGCCGGCGCACGCTTTGATGAGTGACCTTGACAAGAATACGGTCGATTTCATTCCCAATTATGATAATTCCGAAACCGAGCCCAAGGTTTTGCCGGCGCGTTTTCCAAATCTTCTGGTCAATGGTGCCAGCGGCATTGCCGTCGGCATGGCCACCAATATACCACCGCATAATCTTGGCGAAATCATCGATGCCAGCGTCGCTTACATTGATAATCCGGCACTCAGCATCGATGACATTCTGGAAATTGTTCCCGGCCCGGATTTCCCCACCGGCGGCTTCATTTTGGGGCGCGCGGGTATCAAGTCAGCCTTTCATACCGGTCGCGGCTCGGTCATTATGCGCGCACGCGTTACCACCGAAATTATTCGCAAGGATCGTGAAGCGTTGATTGTCACCGAAATTCCGTTTCAGGTAAACAAATCCACATTGATCGAAAAAATTGCCGAACTGGTGCGTGACAAGCGCGTCGAGGGCATCAGTGATATCCGCGATGAATCAGACCGTGAGGGCATGCGCATGGTTATAGAGCTGAAACGCGACGCTGTCGCTGACGTGGTGTTGAACCAGCTCTATCGTTTTTCCAATCTGCAGACCTCGTTTGGCTGCAATATGGTGGCGTTGAACTCCGGTCGCCCCGAGGTCATGAACATCCTCGACATGATCACGGCGTTTGTCGCGTTTCGCGAAGAAGTCATTACCCGGCGCACCAAATTCCTGCTTAACAAGGCGCGAGAACGCGCCCATGTTCTGGTTGGCCTCGCCATAGCGGTTGCCAATATTGACGAGATTATCGTGTTGATCCGCAAGGCGCCGGACCCGGCTACTGCGCGGGCGCAATTGATGGAGCGTTTTTGGCCTGCACGAGACGTTGAATCCCTGTTGCTGCTGATTGATGATCCACGCCACAAGATACGCGAAGATGGCACCTACCGCCTGTCCGAGACCCAGGCACGCGCTATTTTAGAGTTGCGTCTGGCCCGCCTGACAGCCCTTGGCCGTGACGAGATTGGCAATGAGCTGGCAGAACTTGGCGGTTACATTGAGGATTATCTCGATATTCTGCGCTCTCGTGCCCGGGTTATGAGTATTATCCGCGAAGACCTGCTCGAAATCCGTGAGGAATTTGCAGATCCCCGCCGCACCGAATTGATTGATGCCGAATTCGGCGTTGAAGATGAAGACCTGATCCAGCGCGAAGACATGGTGGTGACAGTAAGCCACAAAGGCTATATCAAGCGCGTGCCGCTTTCCACATACCGCGCCCAGCGCCGGGGCGGCAAGGGGCGTTCGGGCATGTCGACGCGCGATGAGGATTTCGTCGCCCGCCTGTTCATCGCCAATACCCACACGCCCATTCTGTTTTTCTCATCCAAAGGCATCGTCTACAAGATGAAAGTCTGGCGTCTGCCGATTGGCTCGCCAACCTCGCTGGGCAAGGCGATGATCAACCTGCTGCCGCTGGAGCAGGGCGAAACCATCACAACCATCATGCCCCTGCCAGAAGACGAGGCACAATGGGGCGACCTGCACGTGATGTTCTCAACCCGCAGCGGTGGTGCCCGGCGCAATGATCTGTCTGATTTCACCCAAGTCAACCGTAATGGCAAAATTGCCATGAAACTTGATGAAGATGATGTGCTGGTCGATGTTCATATCTGTACCGAAGATGACGATATTCTACTGACCACCGCCAAAGGCCGTTGTATCCGCTTCCCCGTTACTGCCATACGCGTCTTTGTCGGCAGAAATTCAACCGGTGTGCGCGGTATCAGGCTGGGTAAGGATGACCAGGTCATTTCCATGTGCGTCATTCGCCATATGGATGCAGAACCAGGTGAACGCATTGCCTATCTCAAACAGCGTCGTGCCATGGAAGGCAACGGAGATGTCCAGGATCTGGTTGAAAGTGAAACCGATGAAGATGGTGCAAGCGAAGAAGTCGAAATTTCACCTGAGCGCTACATTGAATTGAGTGCAGCGGAGCAATTTGTCCTGTCGATTTCGGAAAACGGCTACGGCAAGCGCACGTCTACATATGAATATCGCGCATCAGGTCGCGGTGGCAAAGGCATTATCGCCATGGTCACCAATAACCGCAACGGCGATCTGGTAGCCTCTTTCCCGGTTGAGGAAAGTGACCAGATTATGCTGGTAACCGATGGCGGTCAGCTTATCCGTTGCCCGGTGCAGCATATTTCCCTGCTCGGCCGCAGCACCCAGGGGGTCAGGGTTTTTGATACTGCTGATGATGAAAAAGTCGTTTCCGTATCGCGCGTCAGTGATGCCGGAGATGACGATGAAACAGACGGGGACGGTGAGGATGGGGTACGTCCTGATGGGGATGCTCAGAAAAATTAAAACCTTGTTTTTTCTGTCATTATTTGGCATTCGATTACCATGAGCACCACAGCACTATATCCCGGCAGCTTTGATCCGGTGACTTTTGGTCATCTGGATATTATTGCCAGAGCTGCGCACATATTTGACACGCTCATTTTAGCCGTTGGCTCGCATCACACAAAAACCTCATTATTGCCACTGGATCAACGCCTGTTGTTGCTTGAAACCGAGGTTGCTGCTCTCAATATCACCAATGTCAGGTTCATCACATTTGATGGTCTTGTTGTTGATGCCGCGCGCAATCAAGGTGCCGGCGTTATCGTTCGTGGTCTGCGCAATACAACAGATTTTGATTATGAAGCACAAATGGCAGCAATGAATGCTGCCCTGGCCGCCGAGGTGGAAACAGTATTTATGAGCGCTTCACCCAAAACCGGATTTATCGCTTCTTCTCTTGTGAAGCAGATTGCACGCATGGGTGGGGATGTTTCCGGTTTTGTACCGCCAGCAACCGCCCAAAAGATATTCGAAATTATTAAAAAATAATATTCAGAATGAGTTAAGACGATTATTTATAGAATTAGATTAAGAGAATTGGGAAAAAACATATGAGAAGATTTGGTATTTTGAGCCTGGCTCTATTCGCCGGCCTGTTGTTGATGGTGACACCGGAAGATGCTCAGGCAGGTAAAGACGAAAACACACTGTTTATGGATTTGAAGTACGGGCGTGTGGTGATCGAATTGCGCACCGATCTTGCGCCTAAACATGTTACCAGAATTAAAAAACTGGTACGCGAAGGTTTTTATGACGGTATCGTTTTCCACCGTGTCATTGAAGGATTTATGGCCCAGAGCGGCGATCCCACCGGCACCGGCACCGGCGGCTCAAGCTATCCTGATTTAAAGGCTGAATTTACCTCCGCGCCTTATGTACGCGGCACATTAGGCATGGCGCGTTCGTCGAGCCCCAACAGTGCCAACAGTCAGTTTTTCATAACTTTCCGCAGTACTGCATTTCTTGATGGCAAATACACGGTTTGGGGAAAAGTGATCAAGGGTATGGAATTTGTCGATATGATTGCCCGTGGCGAGCCGCCTGCAAACCCGGACAAAATAATAAAAATGCAGGTTGCTGCAGACGCCAAATAATTTAAAGAAAATTGGAGAAAATCGAATGAGCGATCTTAAAGATCCGGAAAACACCCTTGTGCTTGAGCTTGAAGCAGGAAAAGTAGTTATTGAGCTTTATACTGATTCCGCCCCCAACCATTGTGCCCGCATCAAGGAACTTGCCCGCGAAAAGTTCTATGACGGCATTGTCTTTCACCGGGTCATAGAAGGTTTCATGGCGCAAACCGGCTGCCCACTGGGGCAGGGTACCGGCGGCTCGGGCCAAAACCTGAAAGCCGAATTCAATGACCGTCCCCACAAGCGCGGTGTTGCCTCTATGGCGCGGTCACAAATGCCAGACAGTGCCGACAGTCAGTTTTTCATCTGTTTTGATGACGCGAGTTTTCTCGATGGGCAATATACCGCCTGGGGTGAAGTGATTGAGGGCATGGAGCATGTGGACACAATCAAGCGCGGTGAGCCGGTAGATAATCCCGACCACATCGTCTCTTTACGTGTTGCAGCAGACCTCTGACACGAATGCGACCAGGCCGTCGGCTACAGATAAGGCCTGATCATGCGCGTTGACGACTTTGATTTTGAATTGCCAAACGATAGCATAGCCTTGCGCCCTCTGGCCCGGCGCGAGGCAGCTAAGCTTTTGCGTGTGTCACCACACCATCAGCCTGTTTTCAGTGATCATCATATCAAGGATTTGCCCGGCCTGCTTCAGCCCGGCGACGCTCTGGTGTTCAACGATACCAGAGTTGTCCCCGCACGGCTGTCAGGACACCGCATAGGTCGTGGCGCAACCAATCCCAAAATTGAAATCACCCTGCATCAGCGCAGCAGCGACAGTGCCTGGCTGGCATTTGCCAAGCCGGGCCGCAAGCTGCGTGCCGGTGACGTCATTCGATTGGGTGGAAGTGGTACGGCCTGTTATGGTGATAGTCTGGATGCAACGGTGAGCGAAAAACGCGACGGGGGTGAAATAGCGCTGGAATTTGAACTCAGCGGCGCTTTTCTCGATGAAGCCATTGCCACGCACGGACAAATGCCGTTGCCGCCTTATATTGCCTCTCAGCGCCCTCCCGATGCGCAAGACGAACATGACTACCAGACCATATATGCCACCCGCGAAGGTGCCGTTGCCGCCCCAACCGCCGGGTTGCACTTTACTGATGCGCTTATGTATTCACTTAAAGCCCGCGATATCTCCTGTCATTTTTTGACCCTGCATGTGGGGGCAGGAACATTTTTGCCGGTCAAGGTTGATGAGGTTGCTGATCACAGGATGCACAGTGAATGGGGCGAGATAACCGAGGCAACAGCAAAGTCACTTAACGATATCAGGGCGCAGGGAAAACGATTAATTTGTGTCGGTACAACCTCGCTGAGAATGATTGAAACCGCGAGCCTGGAGGACGGTACCATTGAGCCTATGGCGCGGGCTACAGATATTTTCATAACCCCGGGCTACAGGTTCAAGGCGGTGGACGGACTGATCACCAATTTTCATACGCCGCGCTCAACACTTTTCATGCTGGTATCGGCATTTTGCGGCTTGCGCCAAATGCGTGAGGCCTATGCACATGCCATAAAATCAGATTATCGGTTTTATTCTTATGGCGATGCCTGCTTATTGGAGCGCCAGTAAAAATGAGTGAAGATAATCTACCCCAGGATTTTTCGTTTAAACTGTTTGCCACAGATGGCCATGCCCGCGCCGGTGAAATAACCACAGCCCACGGCACCATTCAAACCCCGGCTTTCATGCCGGTGGGAACAGCCGCCACCGTTAAGGCAATGATGGTGGAACACGTATATGCCACCGGCGCAGAAATTCTCCTGGGCAATACCTATCACCTGATGTTGAGGCCGACGGCAGAACGAATTCATACATTTGGCGGGCTGCACAAGTTCATGAACTGGCCACATCCGATTTTGACGGATTCAGGCGGTTTTCAGGTAATGTCCCTGGCCAAACTGCGCAAAATCACCGAAGAAGGCGTTAAGTTTCAATCCCATATCGACGGCTCCACCCACATGTTGACGCCGGAAAGATCAATGGAAATTCAGGCACTGCTCAATTCCGATATTCAAATGGCCTTTGATGAATGTACACCGTTCCCGTGTGAGAAAACCGAAGCCGAAAGCTCGATGGAACTGTCCATGCGCTGGGCAGTTCGCTCTAAAAATGCCTTCAGCGGCGGCCCCGGCCAGGCCATTTTCGGTATCGTCCAGGGCAGCGTGCATGAGGATTTAAGAGCACGCTCGATTAAGGCACTGGTTGATATTGATTTCCCCGGGCTGGCTATTGGCGGGCTGGCAGTAGGCGAGGGCCAGGAAGAAATGTTGCGTGTGCTCGATTTTACCGTGCCGCTGATGCCGCACGACCGCCCAAGGTATCTGATGGGGGTAGGCACGCCGGAAGACCTTCTGTTGTCGTGCCTGCGCGGTGTCGATATGTTTGATTGTGTCATGCCCACGCGCTCGGGCCGCCATGGTCAGGCCTTTACCCGCTATGGTAAAATCAACCTGAGCAACGCCAGATTTGCCGATGATGCAACCCCTCTCGACCCCCAAAGCACATGCCCGGCCGCCAATTCATATTCGCGTGCTTATTACCATCACCTGTTCAAATCGAAAGAAATCCTTGGCGCCATGTTGTTAAGCTGGGCCAATATTCATTATTATCAGGATCTTATGCGCGGGGTTCGTGACGCCATAAAGGCTGGTACATTCGACGATTTTGCAACCGAAACCAGGGAAAACTGGAAACGCGGGCTGGACCGGTAATACCCTGAAAAATTAAGGAGCAGATGACCAAAACCGGCCATCCGCTCCTCGGGGATCGGACTATCCCGGGGGATGGGGTAATCCGAAGGTGTAATTTCATCGCCGGTAAAGCGGCGGTTGTGGGTTGAGTAACCTAAAACAATACCCAACTCCTAGATAAGCCAATCAAAAGCATATTGATAGATACCTCCCGGGCTTGTGAACGTTGTTGAAGGGGCGTGACAAATTCGTTTTCAGAATTGACTGTGCGGGGGAAAAGCGTCTGTTTTTACCGGCGTTCGAGGAACCCCTGTAAGTGGACTTTGCGGTCTTGTTTGTATACGATTGAGCCTATGTAAGCGATTTTCCTGGGAGGTAAACCGATGAGCAGATTGTATTTTGCGGTGATAACCATTGTCGGAATATTGATCACATTCACAATACCCGTGCAGGCACAGGATTTCACCACAATCGTGCGCGACGCTGTAATTGCCTCGGTAAAGGAAAAAACCGGGCGCACACTTGTTATCAATGGGGAATTGAGCTTCTCCATGAAGCCAAGCCCGCAAATGACAGCAAAGCAGGTGATTTTGTCCAACCCGGAAGGTTTTGATGAAACCCCGTTTATCACTATGGATCAGATAGTTATCAGTTTCGATCTCGGTGCTGCCGTTGCCGGTAATTTCAATATCAACGGCTTTGTGATGCAAAAGCCTGTGATTAACCTGATGGTCAACAAAGATGGGGGCAATAACTGGTCCTTTGGTGCCAAAGCGCTCCAGGCCGGTGTGTTTGAGATTTTCGATGGTCGTGTGAAATATTCCAATGCCCGATCGGCCACCAGTTATGAGTTTAGCGATGTAAATCTGAAAATCAGCGCCGCCACTCAAACTGACCCGCTGGAAGTGACGGGTTCGGTTAAGTTGAATGATGAAACAGTGACACTTACATCCTCTTTTACAACGCTGGAGCTGCTTAACAGTGGTGAGGAGGCCAGGATTAATATCAAGCTGGGCGGCAAACAGATGTCGGGTGATTTTTCGGGAATCCTGACCCAGCAGAAAGACGGCCTTAAACTCGCAAAAGCCAGATTACAGGTCGATGGTATGACGGCCATCGGCGATGTAACTTACAAGTATGGCAAAAAACGACCCTATATTGCCGCCAACTTTAAACTGGATAAGCTCGACCTCACCAGGTATCTGGGAACTGGGGCGAGGAAAACCACCGGCTGGAGCAAGCAGAACGTAGATTTTTCCGGCCTTATGTCAATTGATGGAGAATTCAATCTTTCCACCGACAGTGTGCAATATGACAAGATCAACACCGGAGCAGCAACCCTGGTGGCAAAACTCAACCGTGGTGTTTTGAAAGTCAACATGCCCAAGCTGGTGCTATATGGCGGAACAGCCAGATTGAAGCTCTCCGTTGATGGTCGCAAACCCAAAGCGGCCGTGGCTTTCAGTGGTAATGTCAAAAATGTGAAGGCCTTGCCATTTTTACTCGATGCTGCCGATCTTCGTAAAATTTCCGGGCGCGCCAATATCGATTTCAACCTGGCAGCCACCGGTCAAAGCCAGCATGCATTTATGCAAACGCTCCGGGGGACGGCTGATTTTAATTTTCGCAAAGGCGCACTCCTTGGCGTTAACATAGGGCGAATCCTGCGCAGTATCAAAAAGGGTAAAACCAGCGGGTTTGCCCGCGGGGGCAAGACACCTTTTGGCAAGTTTCGCGCCAAGTTTGGTTTTCGCAAAGGCATCGGTACCAACAAGAACCTGCGGATGAGCGGTGGCGAAGTACGTATAACCGGTGCCGGCAGGGTTAGAATGCCGCCGCGAACGCTTTCCTTTCGGGTTAACCCGACGCTGGTTGGAAAAGGCGGGATATCGGTTCTGGGTATTAATGTGCCAATTATTATCACCGGCCCATGGGCAAACCCGCAAGTTTACCCGGACCTTCCCGGTGTTCTTGATGCACCGGAAATTGCTCTGAAAGGCCTTGCAACTGTTGGCAAGGAAGGCGTCAAAGGTGTGGTTGGGGTGGTCGATACGGTCACCACTCCCATCGGCAAAATATTGAAGGCACCGTTCAAAAAACTATTTTAGAGCGCCGGACCCTCAAATAGAACCATTTGATGGACCAGCGCTCTAGAAATTGAGACACCAACGCGACCGCCGATGGCGGCAGGCTAGGTGGTATTCTTAAAGGGACTTGGGAATGGTGAGCCCAGCAAGGATCGAACTTGCGACAACCTGATTAAAAGTCAGGTGCTCTACCAACTGAGCTATGGGCCCCCGTTGCGGAGTACGCGATGATGTAACGGAATTTGCAGGCATTTGCAAGGAGAAGGTTTCGGATTTTTCCCACCAATTTTAAAGTGTCGAAAAAACGATCAAATGAAAGACTGAATTCCGCTAAAAACTTTGTTTCTATTGGTTTTTCGCAATAATTTTCTGGCGGTCGCGAAATGAACGGGTGGAATAATAAAGACCGCCTGCAATGAGAACGAAACCGACGACATGTACGATCGACAGGACTTCTCCCAGCCACGAGACTGCAATCACGGTTGCATATACCGGCAGCAAATAAAGATAGAGGCTGGTAGTGCTGGCACCGACAAGTTCAACACCTTTTTGGTAAAAACCAAATGCCAGAACCGATGATACGCTGGAAATAAAAAATATACTGACCCAGGTTTCGGTGGAAAAATCATAACTGGCGCGAAACCCGTTCTCCCAGAGATAAAAGGGAAAAAGAATGATGGAGCCTGCTATGGCAATTGCACTGAACAGCACCACTGTGGGAATTTTCACCAGGCGTTCGGATTTAAGGATTACAGAATATAATGCCCACGATATGCTGGCAGCAATGCAATATAAATCCCCGTTCTGCCACGTAAACAGAGCCGGGTTTTGCTCAGCGCTGCCAGCCAGGATGATAAACACACCAGTCATGGCAGCGATAATACCCGTAACTCTGGCAAAGCTGACGCGGGCGCCACGAAAGAACACTTCGAGAATTACAATGATGGCGGGCGAGGCCATATAGATAAGCGCCCCTTTGATGGCTGTTGTCTGTTGCAGTCCGGCATAAAAAACCGCACCACTGACAAACATCCCCAAAAACCCGAGAATAAAAAGCAGATCAACAACGCGAAACAACTGCGCTCGAAATTTCCAGAGTTGAAATGCCGAAAACATTAGCAGGATCACAGTGGCAATTGACCAGCGGTAAAACGCCAGCGTTGCCGGCTCGACCATGGTGTTGAGGGCACGGCCAAGAATTATGTTGCTGGAAAAAAATAGCGGGATGGCTTGAAGAATCAGGAGTGTTTTTAAACTGCTGCCGACGACAGTGTTTGCGGACATGGGATTTCCAGGAAAAACAGGCGAAGAGGTGATCAGGGATGCGACCCTGTCATTTTTTAAACTGCACCAGTTTTAATAGCAACAGAATTCAGGCAGGCAGTGAGGCATTACTGTGTTGATTTCACAGGATTGGCTTCTGGCGCAGAAACCACTGTGATATTTGATGAGGAAAACACACGTTCCTTGCAGGCCTGTCCGCTGCTTCGCAGAACCGAACATATCTGAGCAGCTTTGGTCGCTGTTTTAATCGGCCCGACAATCAGTCTTACCCGGCCTTTCCCTCCTTTTCCCCCCAGGACCGGGAGTAGATTTGGTTCCAGTTTCAGGAAGAGGTCCGGGTAAATCAGTTTGAATTTAGACCATTTTTTTCTTGCGGTTATGATGTTTTCATAAGACGATAGATCAACTGCGTAACGCGACTGTGACATGTCTTTGCCGGTTTGCTTTTGATCCGTATCTGTTACTGTCGTCAGTGTGCGAAGCAGGGCAGTGCGATCACGCTTTTGAGTTCGTGTTACCATATCGTCCGCATCCCACCCGGTTTCCTGAATTCGAAAATAAGGAGAGGAGCTTTGAGCAGCATTAGAAGAGATGCTGGCAGTGGAGGTGAAAGCTTCTTCTATTTTCTCGACCCGTGAGGTGGTGGTAACCTGTTCGGACGTGAGTGTCTTCAACAGCAGGGAAATGTCGGCCAGTTTTTTGTCGAGGCGGGCGATTTCCTTGGCAAGGTCTGGTTTGCCCGAAGCATTCATCGTTCCAGGTGAACCTGTCATACCGGTGAGGTTTGAAACACCATTGCCTGTCATTTTACCATTAAGTGCAGCAAGGCCTATCGCAGCGATAATAGATACAATAGCGGTCAAGGAAAGCACCACTGACAAATCAAATCCTGGTTTGGCCTCTGATTTTGCAGGATCATTGTGGCGCTTTTCAAGTTTCAACATATTCATCTGTTCCGATTTGGCACAATTCGAGTCTCGGCATCAAGACAGGCAATATAAAGTGCCCTCATTGGGGTTAACAAAGGATTAATGATAGATGGGGTTGGTGGCTTGCAAAATGTCATTCACGTGTTAGTTTGCCGGGCAATTAGTGCCATACAGTGAAATATTTGCGGTATTTTCACGCAGGATTTGGCAATAAGTTATTGACGAGGCTATTTTGGCATCCAGGGTGAAATTTTCATTAAGTTATAAATCCAGAGCCGTGGTGATTTTTTTCCTCGATCTGGTTTTTGCAGCCGTTTCTCTACCGGTTGCTCTGGCCTTGCGACTGGGGCCTGACGAGCTTTTGAAACCGACCATCGGCTGGACCAATTTTGGCCTGTACCTGATTGTGGTTACCACCGTTTTGCTGGCGTCTCGCCTCCACCGCATTAGCTGGCGTCATATAACCCTGAGTGACACTATCGTCATTGGCCGCTATGTGGTTGCGGTTAATCTGGTTTTTCTCGCCGCTCTTTTTATGATTGACCGGGGGGCGAATTTCCCGCGTACAACTGTCATCATAAACACATTGACCCTGGCCGCCATCATGGTCTTTGCCCGCGTGCTCTATCGCCTGCTCAAAGAGCATCGGCTGATTGATGTTTTAGGCTCCATGACAGACGCGCAAAAAGGCAGTGGTGAGCCGGTGTTGCTGGTTGGCAGCGGCAATGAAGCCGAAGCCTTTATTCGTCATATCGAGCGTGACGCTGCCGGGCCTTACGCAATTGTCGGCCTGTTAACGCGGCGTCCGAAAATGGTGGGAACCTGGTTACGCGGCGTCTCAATTGTCGGCCAGATCAGTGATCTTGAAGCTGTGATTGAAAAACTGGAACGCAAGGGCAGGCGGCCCACCAGTCTGATTATAGCGGCATCAGACGTTCCCGGTGTCAATATTCAGGAATTGTTTCGTGCAGCTCAACCTTTGTCGCTTTCGGTTAAACGCCTGTCACGCCCCGATGAATTCAAAGGACCCAACGCCAAGAAGTTTGAAGTGGGACCTCTGGCCCCGGAGGATTTGCTGCGCCGCATCGAAGTCCCTCTCGAGATGCACAAGATCGAGGAGATGATTAAAGATCGCAGTATTGCGGTTACCGGCGCTGGTGGCAGCATCGGTGCCGAACTGGTGCTGCAAATAGCCGAGCAAAAGCCCGGACATCTGACCTTAATAGATAACAGCGAGTTCAATCTTTATCTGATCGACAAAAAACTGAAGCAGTTGAACCCTGGTTTTGACTGGAGTTGTATCATCGGCGATATTCGCGATCGCGACACCATGTTCAGGATTTTCAGGAAATCAAAGCCTGATATGGTGTTTCATGCCGCCGCCCTCAAACATGTTCCCCTGCTGGAGGAAAATCCCGAAGAAGGCGTTTTGACCAATGTGGTGGGTACCAATAATGTAGCCGATGCCAGTGTCGAAACCGGTGTCGCCTTGATGGTCTTGATATCCAGCGATAAAGCCGTGTCCCCGATTAATATTCTTGGTGCCACCAAAAAAATTGCTGAATCCTATTGCTGCGGTCTTGATGCTGATATGAATAAAATCGGCGGCACAAAAATCATGACAGTGCGTTTTGGCAATGTGCTGGCATCCAGCGGCTCTGTTGTGCCGCTGTTTAAGGAACAGATTGAAAACGGCGGGCCGGTGACGATCACCCATAAGGATGCCACCCGTTACCTGATGACCATACGCGAAGCCGTGCAGCTTATTATCCAGGCCTGTCTGTTGTCCAACGGCGATCGCCAGGCCCGTGGGATTATTGTGCTTGATATGGGTGAGCCGGTCAGGATACTGGACCTTGCTTATCAGCTTATTCGACTGTCCGGCATGCGGCCGGAAGAAGATATCGCCATTGAATTCATTGGTCTGCGACCGGGAGAACGGGTTCATGAGCAGCTTTTTAACGACAATGAAGAACACAGCGTCACCGAAAATGAGAATCTGTTTTTGGCCAAATCAAATGTTGCCGATTTTGGCATTACCAACCGTTACATTGTTTCCCTCGAAGCCGCGGCCACATCAGGCGCACGAAAAGAGGTCTTGAGGTTGTTGTCGACAGTGATGTCAAATGACATGCCCGGTGAGGCTAACCCAACCTCCAGTACCAAAGGTCCTAGATAATGACACACACTCCAAGTGCAGTAATTATCCTTGCTGCGGGCAAGGGGACCAGAATGAAGTCGACCAAGGCCAAAATCCTCCATGAGATTGCCGGCCGGCCCATGGTTTTGCATGCGCTTGATGCCGTTGACTGCCTTGAGCCACAAAAGAAAATTGTTGTCGTCTCGCCGGATATGGATGAAGTAACCCGGGTAGTTGTGGCCAAGGATGATACGGTCGAAATTGTCATTCAGCCCAAAACCCTTGGCACCGGCCATGCCGTTCAATGCGCCGGTGAAGCATTAGCGGATTTCAGCGGCAATGTTATCGTACTTTTCGGCGACACTCCGTTGATGACGGCACAAACGTTACAGCGCTTTAATGACCTCATGCAGTCTCATGATGTCGGCGTCATTGGTTTCAGGGCCGGAAACCCTACAGGTTATGGTCGTCTGATCCGCGATGGCAGCGGCAACATCATTGCTATAAGAGAACATAAAGACGCGAGTGCTGATGAACGTGACATTGATTTCTGCAATTCCGGTGTGGTCGGCATGGCAGGAAAAGATTTTCCAACCCTGATTGAGGCGCTGAGCAACGACAATGCCAATGGTGAGTATTACCTCACCGATGTGATTGAAATTGCAGCTTCACTCGGGCTAAAAGTCGGGGCGATAGAATGTAATGAGGAAGAAGTTCTTGGCGTCAATACACAAGCCCAACTAAGCACCGCCGAAGCCATATATCAAAATCGCGCCCGCGCCCGCGCCATGGAAAATGGTGTTCAGATGGTTGCGCCCGCCACGGTTTATTTCAGCCACGACACCGTCATAAAATCCGATGTGCTGATTGAGCCCAATGTTGTGTTCGGCCCCGGTGTTTATGTGTCCAGCGGCGCTACCATCCGCGCATTTTGCCATATAGAAGGCGCATTGATCGGCAAAAATGCCATTGTCGGCCCCTATGCCAGGCTGCGTCCGGGAACGGTTTTGTCTGAAGCGGTAAAAGTCGGGAATTTTGTCGAAATCAAAAATGCTGAAATCAGCAAAGGTGCCAAGGTGAATCACCTGTCGTATGTGGGCGATGCAAAAGTGGGGGCAGCGGCCAATATCGGTGCGGGTACGATCACGTGCAATTATGATGGCTTCAACAAGCATCTGACAGAAATAGGCGAGGGCGCTTTTATAGGCTCCAACTCCTCGCTTGTTGCCCCTGTTCGTATCGGTGACGGCGCTTATGTGGGGTCAGGCAGTGTTATTACCAAAGATGTAAACCGGAATGCCCTGGCTGTTGGCCGCGGCAAGCAAAAGAACATCGACGGTTGGGCCGAAACCTATCGATCCAAAAACGTCAAAAACAAAAAAGTGGCAAAGGACTAACCTCATGTGTGGAATTGTCGGCATTATTGGAACCAGTCCCGCAGCACCGCGTTTGCTCGATGGTCTTAAGCGTCTGGAATATCGCGGCTATGATTCAGCCGGTATTGCCACGTTGGAAAGCGGCATTCTTAAGCGTCGCCGCGCTGCCGGAAAACTGTGCAACCTGGAAAAGCTTGTGCAAGCTGAACCCTTGTTCGGCTCCATTGGCATCGGCCACACAAGATGGGCGTCACACGGCGCCCCCACCGTTGGCAATGCGCACCCGGTTGCAGCGGGCTGCGTTGCTGTTGTTCATAATGGTATTATCGAAAACTTCCTTGAGCTGAAACGCCAACTTGAAAGCGAAGGAAAAATATTCGAAACCGAAACTGATACCGAAGTCGTGGCCCAGCTTCTCGCGGTTGAAATTGAAAACGGATCCAGTCCCAAAGGTGCTGTGAGCGCAGTTCTGCCACGCCTTCAAGGCGCTTTTGGCCTCGTCATGCTGTTTGATGGCAACACAGAAGTTTTGATTGGTGCGCGCAAAGGCAGTCCGCTGGCGGTGGGCCGGGGTGAAGGTGAGATGTATCTGGGGTCAGATGCCATTGCGCTTGCGGCTTTGACCAATCAGGTGATTTTCCTCGACGATGGTGACTGGGTCGTCTTAACGCACCATACCCATGAAATATTTGATTTTTCCGGCAATCCGGTTGAGCGGCCATGGCAACAGACTTCAGCGTCGGCGGCGATGATCGACAAAGGCAATCACCGCCACTTCATGGTCAAGGAAATCTTTGAACAACCCGAAGTTATTGGCCACACATTAGCCAATTACGTTGATCTGGCCGCCCGAACGATTAAACCCGCTGCCTCCGATCTCGATTTCGCCAATCTGCCCCGTCTCACCATAAGTGCGTGCGGAACGGCTTATTATGCCGGCATGGCGGCTAAATACTGGTTTGAAAAATATGCCCGCCTGCCGGTTGATGTCGATATTGCCTCCGAGTTTCGTTATCGCGAAGCACCCCTGGCCGAAGATGGCCTCGCCTTGTTCATATCGCAATCCGGCGAAACTGCTGACACTTTGGCAGCCTTGCAATATTGCAAGGATTCCGGCCAGAAAATCGCCAGTATAGTCAATGTGCAGGAATCTACGATTGCGCGGGCGAGTGATGTTGTAATTCCAATTTTTGCCGGCACCGAAGTCGGCGTTGCCTCAACCAAGGCCTTTACCTGCCAGTTGACGGTTCTGGCCTGTCTGGCCATTGCGGCGGGTCGCGCCCGCGGGCATTTAAGTGCGGAAGAAGAAAACGACCTGGTGGCATCCCTGATTGGCGTACCGCGCCATGTGGCTGAAATCACCAACCGCAGTGACGAGATTCACGATGTGGCAAAACGTATTGTCAGTGCCCGCGACATTTTGTTTCTGGGGCGTGGCATCAATTACCCCATCGCTCTGGAAGGTGCATTAAAACTCAAGGAAATCTCCTATATTCACGCTGAAGGCTATGCGGCTGGTTAACTAAAACACGGCCCCATCGCTCTGGTCGATGACAATGTACCGGTAATCATCGTCGCACCGCGCGATAATCTGTTTGAAAAAACTGTCTCCAACATGCAGGAAGTTGCTGCGCGCGGCGGTCAGATAATCATGATAACCGATGCTGACGAGCGCAACGGTATCGGTACCGAATTGTTCGATCTCATTCACGTGCCCAAAGCTGATGCCTTTATCAATCCGCTCCTGTATGCCATTCCGGTACAATTGCTGGCCTATCACGCTGCCGTATTGCTGGGAACCGACGTGGATCAGCCACGGAACCTGGCTAAATCCGTAACAATCGAATAATACGATTTCTTAATCAGAATCAGCTCAATATTGTTCGCAAGGTTATAACGATCAAAAGATTGATGGTTGAACATCATATCTCAGTTGTGAAGTTTGCGGTTGATATGTACTGGTATTCTAAGATTTTGAGCACTTTTTGGCTGGCGATGGCTCTGTCGCTTGTCACGGTCGTAAAATTTTCCCCGGCACAGGCCGATATCGATACGGTATCGAAAAACAAGATCGAGTTTTCACAAGCCCTCAAGTTGTTGAAGAAGCGGCAATTCAATAGTGCGATCAAAAAACTGACAAGCGTTATTGATCGAAACCCGGCAGGTGATAATCTCAAGGGCGTTGCTTATTATAACCGTGGACTGGCCTATCAGGCATTGGGAAAACTCGATATTGCGCGTGATGATTATTCCAGCGCCATCAATCTGAAAAGCCTGAACGATAAGGTTCTCAAAATCGTTTATTATAATCGCGGCCTTGTGCATGATGGTCTCAAGCAACCACAGGCGGCGCTGGCTGATTTTACCTCGGCGATTGAAAAAAATCCGAAATTCGCCCCCGCTTATCACAATCGGGGCAATGTATTGCGCAAATTGGGCAGACCGAAGCAGGCGGTTGAGAACTTTATAAAGTCTCTCAATCTTGGTAATCCGCAACCCTATCTGACCTATCTGGGGCTGGCGATGTCATACGAAAGCCTGAAGCGCAATAAGGCCGCCATAACCTCTCTCAAATATGCCCTCAGGCTGCGGCCAAGGTTTAAAGAAGCCAGCGACATGCTGGCGCGCCTGACAACAGAGGATTTATATACATTTCCAACCAAAACCGCATTGATAAATGATGAAAGCCCGATCACAACCAGCTCGATTTCAAAGGCTGCATCAACCAGTAACCCGGAGGGTACTGCAACACGTGTGATTTCAGAATTTTCTATCCCCAGCCTGGGCTTGCGTGGAGTTGTTAAAGCAGAAGCAGAGCCGGTGGAGTACAAAAAGCTTGCGTTGCGCGGAACTTTGACAAATTCCGCCAGCGGTCGCGTGGCCATTGTCGTGCCCGGTCCGGGACTGAAGAAGGCACAAAAAGCCATACGCCCAAAAACCTTGCCGAAAAAGCGACCGGCAAGTGGAAATTTTAAAGTACAACTGGGGACCAGCCGCAGCAGTGACCGGGCCAACAAAATCTGGTTCTTTCTGCGCGCACAAAACCAGGATTTACTTGAAAATCTGAAGCCGTCATTCGAGAAGATTACAATTGATGATGGCGGTATATTATACAGGATACAGGTAGGCCCCTTCAAGTCCTGGCGGGCGGCAGAACGCATGTGCCGGGAGATAAAAAAACGTGCGGTCAACTGTTTTCCCGTTAGCGGCAACGGTTAGTTAAAAGCTAAATTTTAAATTTTTCCGTGCGCATATTCTCTCCAGGTATGGTAGGCTATATTGTGGCGTTTTGGGGCTACGACCATAGTTTTGACAAATCTTGCGTCAATATATGCTATTAGCCTGAAACGTTAGAAAATTTAGGGTATCAGCACGCCGATGTCTAAAAAAACCAGCAAAAAAAAGACGGTGAGTTCAAGATTTTGAAAAAAGATACAAAATCACGGCGTGGATATATTGGCAGTCGTCTGCGCAATTATTTCCTAACAGGCCTGGTTATTGCTGCCCCCGTCTCGATAACGGTATATATTACCTGGTCGTTTGTGGCCCTCGTCGACGACTGGTTTAAGCCGCTGTTGCCGGCAGCCTATAATCCCGAAACATACCTTCCTTTCGCGGTCCCCGGTGTCGGGTTGATTTTCGCCATAATTATGCTGATGGTTCTCGGTGCTTTGACCGCAAACCTGTTTGGCCGCACAATAGTTGGTTTTGGCGAACGGTTTTTGGACAACATGCCATTTGTCCGAAATCTCTATAAAGCCCTCAAGCAGATTTTTGAAACCGCCATTTCACAAAGCAAATCGTCGTTTCAGGAAGTTGGCTTGATTGAGTACCCGCGAAAGGGCCTGTATGCCCTCGTCTTTGTCTCAACGCGCACCGAAGGGGAAGTTCTGACACGTGCAGGATTTGAAAAAGACGGCATGTTGAGTGTATTCCTGCCAACCACCCCAAATCCAACCTCGGGATTTTTGCTGTTTGTCCCCAGAAAAGATATCGAATTGCTCTCCATGAGCGTGGAAGAGGCCGCTAAAATGGTTATATCCGCCGGTCTGGTGACCCCTAAAATGAAAGATGGCGAAGACGACGAACCGGTGATTTTGGATGCCAAACAGGCTGACGAGTTGCGCGAGGCACATGGCCAGGGTTCTGATGATGAAGGCAGCAATCAGGAAGACAGCCAAAAACACGAAAACGCCTGATGCCTGTGGTGTTCACTCAAACTCCCTCCAATTGTTATTTCCTCCCTGTTGTCAACCAGACCAGGGTGGCGAACATGCCTAATCAGCACGCAATGCCAGTCAAATGCTTCCGTATAAGCAAGGCAGGCCTAGCATAGCTCAGACCAAGAAAAGGATACTGAATGCCTTATCCATCGGCCCATCCGGGGGCCCCTCACTACATCACCCGCAGTGGCTGGCTTCGAGCAGCAGTTCTTGGTGCAAATGACGGTATTGTTTCTGTTTCGTCCCTGATTGTCGGGGTCGCTGCGGCTGATCCCAACCCAAACGCAGTTTTTATAGCGGGCATTGCCGGACTCTCAGCTGGTGCAATGTCGATGGCCGCCGGTGAATACGTTTCTGTATCCTCACAATCCGACACGGAACGGGCTGACATTGCACGCGAAGCAGAAGCGTTGCGGGAGTTCCCCGAAGCAGAACTTGCCGAACTCACCGCTATCTATCAGGAAAAGGGACTGAGTGATAAAACCGCCCTTTTGGTTGCCAATGAGCTGACCGAGCATGACGCACTTGGCGCGCATGTACGCGATGAACTCGGGCTTTCAGAGATCCATGCGGCGAACCCGCTTCAGGCCGCATTCGCCTCAGGAGTGACTTTCAGCGTCGCTGCCGCAATTCCCCTGATTGCCGCTCTCACAGCACCGGCAGGGTCAATCATTCCGGTAGTTCTGGTTGTGACCGTTATTACCTTGGCGGCCCTGGGCAGTTTGGGGGCAAAGGCTGGCGGTGCCCCGGTCTTGCGCGCAACCGCACGTGTTGTGGTGTGGGGAGTGTTCGCAATGGCCATCACGGCAGGCGCAGGCTGGCTTTTTGGTGTGAGCGTTTTATAGCGAGTTTTGTACAAACCGGAAATGCTCTGGACACCTATCCCGCATGCAGGAGCTTTATCGCTTCATTTCTCTCAAACAGATACAGCAAAATCCTTAAAGCCTCTCCGCGTTCACTTTGCAATCGGGCATCTTTGGCGATGATCATGGTAGCGTCATCGCGTGCGGCGCCCAATAATTCGGAGTGCGCATCCAGATCGGCAATGTGAAACTGGGCAAAACCGCTTTGTCTGGTCCCCAGCAGTTCTCCGGTGCCGCGCAGTTTCAAATCTTCTTCGGCAATCAAAAAACCATCTTCTGTTTCACGCATGATTTTCAGGCGTTTGGTGGCGGTCTCGCTTAAAGGAGGCTGATAGAGCAGGAGGCAACTGGATTTACTGCCGCCGCGCCCCACACGACCGCGCAACTGATGCAATTGCGCCAGACCAAAACGTTCAGCGTGCTCGATAATCATAATGGTGGCATTGGGCACATCAACGCCGACCTCGATAACTGTGGTGGCAACCAGAATACTAAGTTGCGAAGTTCGAAACCGCTCCATTACCGAATCTTTTTCTTGCGCCTTCATGCGTCCGTGAATTAGGCCAACCCTGTCGCCAAACAGACCTTTGAGGCTTTCATAGCGTTGTTCAGCCGAGGTCAGATCGAGGAGTTCTGAATCTTCCACCAACGGACACACCCAATAGACTTGCGCTCCTTGCTGTATGGTGTGTTCAAGCCGCCCGGTCACATCGCTCAGGCGGGCGATGGGCAAAACCCTGGTGTCAACCGGCAGCCTGCCGGCAGGTTTTTCCAGCAGTTTGGACACGTCCATATCGCCATAGATTGTCAATGTCAGCGTGCGCGGAATAGGCGTTGCCGTCATCACCAGCAGATCGAGTGCCTGGCCACCACCGGCCTTTTCCTGCAAAGCCAATCGCTGATGAACACCAAAACGGTGCTGTTCATCAATGACCGCCAGTGCCAGATCCTTGAACTCGACGCCAGCCTGAAATATGGCGTGAGTGCCAATAATGATCTGCGCTGCGCCGGATTTGATTTTTTCCAGCAATATTGTACGCGCCTTTCCGGTGTCACGACCGGTAAGAATAACGACACCAACGCCAAGTTGCTGGCACAGACCTTCCATCATTTCAAAGTGCTGACGGCAGAGGATTTCAGTTGGCGCCATAATGGCTGCCTGCGCACCGCTTTGGACAGCCGCCAGCATCGTCAGCAGGGCGACGATGGTCTTGCCGCTGCCCACATCTCCCTGCAACAGGCGCATCATGCGCTCAGGAGTGGCCATATCTTTGAGAATTTCCTCAACGGATTGCGTCTGCGAGCGGGTCAGGCTGAAGGGCAAAAGCTCAAGCAGTCTTGCCCGCAACTCACCGGAGCCGCTGATGGTTCTGCCGGCTGCACGGCGCATGTGCGCGCGCACCAGCCCCAGGGCCAGCTGATTGGCCAGCAGCTCATCATAGGCCAGGCGCAAACGTGCAGGATCGCCAGGCTCCAGGCTTTGATGATCTGTGGGCGCATGGGCATTGATCAGCGCCTCGTTGAATGATTGGTATTTCTGCTTTTTCTTCCAGGCCAAATCCTGCCATTCCGGCATTTGCGGCACTCGTTCCAGTGCCAGTGACACCGAGCGTTGCAGGGTTTTGCGCGCCAGACCTCCAGTCATCGGGTAGACCGGTTCAACCAGCGGTAATTGATCGAATTCTTCCTGAGAAACCATGTGATCGGGGTGGGGCATTTGGGCTATATCGCGAAATACCTCAATTTTGCCACTGATATAGCGCACCGAACCTTCAGGGATCTGCTTTTGCAGGTAATCCGTATGACTGTGAAAAAATATCAGGTCAAGGGATCCCGTGTCATCAAAACACCGCACCCGGTAGGGCAGGCGGCGCTGATTTTTTGGTGGCGGTATATGTTCGCCAATAGTGACTTTTAAAGTTGCCAGTTCGCCGGCAATGACTTCGGCAATTTTGGGTTGAAAACGACGGTCAATCAGACCACTGGGCAGATGCCACAAAAGATCGACAACATTCGCCGTGATTGTCTGGCCACTGCCTTTCAATAAAACAGTGATCAGCTTTTCCAGTTTGGGGCCGATGCCCTGAAGCTTGCCTATGGGGGCAAACAGTGGATTTAATATCTCAGGCCGCATTTAGACACACCAAAAATAAAATGTTGTTTCCTGACCATAGGTTTATCAGATAAAACGCATGGGGTATCACATAAACATATGGCACCCTATGTAATGACAGCAACAGATAAAGCACTCGAACACCGGCGCAAAAAGCTCAGGTTTCGCGCCTGGCATCGAGGCATCAAGGAAATGGACCTGATATTGGGCAAATATGCTGATGAGCATTTGTCCACGATGTCATCGGTCGAGATGGATCTGTTCTCACATCTATTGAAGCAGGCTGATGATGAACTTTATACCTGGGTGTCAGGGGCCAGGCCGGTGCCGGAAGAATTCGACAATGACATTATGAAAACGCTAAAATCCTTCCAGATGATTCCCCCGGACTTCACCAAAATCGACTAGAGACAGATGCATTTCGACAAATCGATAATTTCGGCCAAAAAGGCCACTTTTTCCGGTGTGCCTGAAGGTCTTGACGGGCAGGTTCTTGGCGACCTGTTCCGCAGCTTTGCAGCGGCAACAGACAGTGCTTCACCTACTCTTGTTTTCGTTGCCATGGACGACCAGCGCCTGTCCAATCTGAAGGAAAGCCTTGGTTTTTTTGCCCCCGACATAAATCAAATCGAGTTTCCCGCCTGGGACTGCCTGCCGTATGACCGGGTATCGCCGCATCAGGAGATCGTGGCCCGGCGTATATCGGCTTTGAGTGAACTGGCCGCTGAAGGCAATCAGGCCGCCGTCATCCTCACCACCGTCAATGCTGTCCTGCAGCGAGTTATGCCGCGCGATTATATCGCTGAGGCAGCTTTACTCATCCGCCCGGGCAATCAACTGGATATGGACAGGCTCAATTCATATCTTGCCGCCAATGGCTACAGCCGCACCGGGGCGGTAATGGAACCGGGGGATTTCGCTGTTCGCGGTGGCATAGTTGACCTTTATCCGCCCGGAATAGAAAATCCTGTGCGCCTGGATTTTTTCGGCGATACGGTCGAATCGATCCGCACGTTTGATACTGAAAGCCAGCGCACTTTGCAGCAATTACCGGAGTTGAAGCTTCTTCCGGCAAGCGAAGTTGAGTTGAATCCCGATCTGATCCGAAAATTTCGCTCCGGCTACGTGGAGAAATTCGGCACCGTGCGCGATGAAGATCCTCTTTATGCGGCCATCTCCGATGGCCGCCGCTATCAGGGCGTCGAACACTGGCTGCCGCTGTTTTATGATAATCTGTCAACCCTGTTTGATTACGCCCCCGGTGCCATGGTGGTGATGGACCATCTGGTCGAAGAAGCCATCGATGACCGTCTCAAGCAGATTGATGATTATTGGCGCGCGCGCAAAGACACGACTGACACCAAAGCCTTTGGCGCACCACCCTATAAACCTCTTGATCCTTCCGCTCTTTATCTCGACAAACCGGAATGGAGCCGCCTGCTGGATAAGCGCCTGGTGCGCTTCATCACTCCATTTGAGGTTGTGGCCAGCAGTGACAGCGGTAAATTATTGGCCTTCAACGGCCGCCAGGCCAGGAGCTTTGCTTCCGAACGCGCGGATGAAAAACGCAATGTCTTTGATGCCGTGGCCAGGCACATTCAAAATTTACAGGAAAATGACAAACGCGTTTTCGTGGCAAGCTGGAGTATCGGTGCGCGCGAACGCCTCAAGGGCGTGTTGCTCGATCATGGCATTGATCAGGTTGTGGACGTTGACAACTGGCGCGATGCCCAAGCACTTTCAAAAGCATCAGTCGGGCTTATTGTTCTTGGTCTCGAAGCAGGTTTTGAATCGGAAAACTTGGGAATTATTGCCGAACAGGATATTCTCGGTGATCGTTTTATCCGTCAGAGCAAACGAAAGCGCCGCCCGGCAGCCTTCCTCACTGAAGCCTCCAGCCTGTCACAAGGTGATCTGGTGGTGCATATTGACCATGGTATCGCGCGTTTTGAGGGTCTCAAGACCATTGATGCCGCGGGTGCCCCGCATGATTGTCTGCAACTGAGTTATCGCGGCGGTGACCGGTTGTTTTTGCCGGTTGAAAACATTGAACTGCTCAGCCGCTACGGCTCCGAAGATACATCCGTTGAGCTTGATCGCCTCGGTGGTCTGGGCTGGCAGGCCCGCAAGGCCAAACTGAAGCTGCGCATCCGTGTCATGGCCGAGCAGCTTATAAAGATTGCTGCTCAGCGCGAGCTAAAAAGTGGTGAAATCATGCACCCGCCTTCGGGCCTTTATGATGAGTTTTGTGCCCGTTTTCCGTTTGAAGAAACCGAAGACCAGGCCAATGCCATTGATGCGGTTTTAGAAGATTTGGCCAGTGGCAGGCCGATGGATCGGCTCATTTGCGGTGATGTCGGTTTTGGTAAAACCGAAGTGGCCTTGCGTGCAGCTTTGGTGGCGGTGATGGCCGGGCGCCAAATCGCCGTGGTTGTCCCGACCACATTGCTGGCGCGGCAACACTTTGCCACATTCATCGAACGTTTTTCCGGTCTGCCGGTGCGTATTGAACAGCTTTCACGCCTGATCTCGGCCAAGGAACTGGCCAAAACGAAGGAAGATATTGCCAAAGGCGAGGTCGATATAGTTATCGGCACACACGCCTTGTTAGGCAAAAACATGAAGTTCCAGGATCTCGGGCTTTTGATCATTGACGAAGAACAACACTTTGGTGTCGCCCACAAAGAACGCCTCAAAGAAATGCGCGCCAATGTTCATGTGCTGACGCTGACTGCCACACCGATACCGCGCACCCTGCAACTGGCGCTTACCGGCGTGCGTGAATTGTCATTGATCGCCACACCGCCGGTGGATCGGCTGGCAGTGCGCACCTTTATTACGCCGTTTGATCCCATGGTTTTGCGCGAGGCATTGCTGCGCGAACGTTACCGCGGCGGGCAGAGCTTTTATGTTTGCCCGAGAGTTTCCGATATTCGCGGCCGCCACGAATTTCTCACCGAGCATGTGCCTGAATTGAAGGTCGCCACCGCCCATGGTCAAATGGCCTCAAGCCAGCTCGAGGACATAATGACAGCGTTTTATGAAGGCAAATATGATGTTCTGCTTTCAACTACGATTATTGAATCCGGCATTGATATCCCCACCGCCAACACGTTGATTGTCCATCGCGCTGACATGTTTGGGCTGGCCCAATTGTATCAGCTGCGCGGGCGCGTCGGGCGTTCAAAAATCCGGGCCTACGCGCTGTTTACGCTTGCTGCCAACAAAAAGCTGACAGATACAGCACAAAAGCGCCTCAAAGTGTTGCAATCGCTTGATACGCTAGGTGCTGGATTTTCCCTGGCCAGTCATGACCTCGATATTCGCGGTGCCGGTAACCTGCTGGGCGATGAACAATCCGGCCATATCAGGGAGGTGGGCTTTGAGCTTTATCAGGATATGCTGGAGGAAGCTGTGGCCAGTCTGCGTGCCGGTGATGATGAGGAAGATGACGGTCAATGGTCGCCACAAATCAATATTGGCACATCGGTTCTGATCCCGGAAAATTATGTCTCTGATCTGCAACTGCGCCTCGGCCTTTACCGGCGCCTGTCGACACTTATCAGCAATGATGAAATAGAAGGCTTTGCCGCCGAACTGATTGACCGGTTTGGATCATTCCCCGAAGAAGTCGATCATCTTCTCAAAGTTGTGGCCATCAAAGGCCTGTGTCGCGGCGCAGGTATCCAGTCAATTGATGCCGGCCCCAAGGGCGCTGTGGTCAAATTCAGGAATGATCAGTTCAAAAACCCGGCTGGTCTGGTCGATTTCATCAATGATCAGGGCCGCAACGCCAAACTCAGGCCGGATCATAAGCTGGTTTTAATTCGTGACTGGCCATCGCCTGAAATACGTCTTGATGGGGCCCGAACCTTGCTGGCCCAATTGTCAAAGATCGCAGATCAATCGGTGGGGTCTTGAGTAATTTGATCCAGAAGCTCCAGGAATACCTCGGGGCTTTGCGCCCCTGAAACCACATATTTATTGTCAAAAATAAAACACGGCACACCTTGAATACCCATCTTCTGGGCTGAAGCTATGCTCTTTTCAATCGTGTCGACATCGCTGTCCCCTGACAGAAGTTGTGCAACTTTTTCACCATCCATACCAACATCGCGTGCCGCACTTTGCAATACGGCGTGATCGCCCACATCTTTGCCTTCAAGAAAGAACAATTCGAACAATCGCTCGACCAGAGCATCCTGATGACCGCCCTCCTGCGACCAGTGAATAAGCCGGTGACAATCAATGGTGTTGGGTGAATAGGGAATTTGATCAAAAGCAAACGGTATTTTTTCAACTTCACCGGCTTTGACAATATTGGCGTACACAGACTTGGCACCGTCAGGGCCACCAAATTTCTTGTTGAGATACTCCTGGCGGTCCATACCCCCCTTGGGGATAGTGGCATCAAGCTGGTAGGGGTGCCACTGCACCACAACATCAAGGTCCGGTCGCTGTTTCAAGGCTGCTTCCAGCCTGCGTTTACCGATGTAACACCACGGACACATAACGTCGGAGACTACGTCGATAGCAAGAGGTGCAGGATTTTCCATAAGATATATACCGCCAGAATTTAAATTCGGGAGAGTATCGTGCAAATTTCAGCACAGTGCAATTTTTTGTAGAGGATTACACCCCGGTCATTGCCAGTGGTGTCGGGTTGACGATTTCGAAAATTCGTTTGCGTGCCCGTGACACCAGTTCTTCAGCACGATCACCCGAGCGGAAACCGGCAACTGCATGGCCAAGTTCTATTCTGATGGGTTCATGCACATCTTGCACGGAAAACTCGGTGAAATTAACCACGCCGGCAATTCGCTTAACTGCAATGCTGGCAGCATCGGGCAATGTATCAGGCAGCAGTACGCAAAAACGCGCACCGGAGTAACGTGCAGTCAAATCTTCCCCGCGCACCAGCATGCCCATAACGTCACCAACCTGACGAATTATCCTGTCACCCACAGCATAGCCGTGTCTGGCATTAATCTGATTTATGTTGGTGATGTTGAAAAATGCAATGGTCAATGGCTTGCCGGTTTTTTCAGCATTATCAATCTGGGAGGCCATATGCTCAAGTAAAAATCCACGACTGTAAAGTCCGGTAAGGCCATCGCTGGTGGCAAGATGACGGGCTTTGGAATAAATATTTCGCAAGGCATCACGAAAACGAAGTTCCCGAATGAGGGTCAGCATACGCGCCTGCAACTCACCGGCTTCAATTGGCTTGGCCAGAATATCGGTGACACCAATATCAAAAGCGCGTGAGGGGTTTGACATGGTATTGGGATCCGCGATCATCACAATCGGGGTATTATAAAGCTGCGAGTTGCGACGTGTATCCTGACAGAATTCCAGATAGGGATGTTCAGAACCCTCCACATCAATCAAAACCGCATCGAAATCGCGTCGCAACATATATTCCAGAGCCGTGCCGGTGGTCAAAGCACCTACCAGAGTGGCATGTTTGGCCAGCGCATTTTCAATGATCTGAAAAGATGAATTCGCCCCCAGCACCAGAATTGTTGCATCTTCAATATGCTTGGGCGGATGAGTAAACTCTGGTGCCTCCAGACCATACTTTGATGTGGTGTCCAGACGCCGGACAAGTTCTTCACGCATTGTATTGAGGCGCACAAGCGAATTGATCCGTCCGAATATCTGCAGATCATCTATAGGTTTGAGAATAGCATCATCAATGCGCCCCTTATCACGCGCGCCATGTATCTGCATTGCCATTTGCGGACTGGAGCCACCGATCACTATGAGAGGTAAGGGTGAGCCGCTGAATTCAGATTTCAATCTGTCGGCTAACTTGAGGTGAGGGGTGATGTCGCAATTTCTGTCTTCGCCCTGCAGGTCAATCAAGACCAGATCTGGTCGTTTATTACCATCGCACATGGTTGCGGCAACCAAAACGTCTGCCGAATCTGCTTCATAGCCATTTTTTTCCAGTTTCCGTGCCAGTGAATGACGGGTTGTTTCCTGATTTGCGACGACGAGAATACGAGCTTGAACATGCATGAAATATATACCCTTGGCCTGAAGCGGGTTGAAATTGGGAATCTCTAAAAAAACACTCTGTTTTTATCGGGAATTTAGGTAAATATTTGGTGAATTTTGGTTTTATGAATGCGGTTCCTGGCTGAACAGTGTTGCAAGCTGTCGCCGTATTAGCTTGCCATTAGAGCTGCGGGGCAGGCTGGAAATTGTTAAAATCTGTTTGGGGCATTTATAATCAGCAAGGTGTTCTCGCAGAAAATCCTTGAGTTCGTTACTGGAAACAGCTTGGTTTTCTTCAGCAACAACAAACCCGACGATAATCGATAGGTCCTCACGAACTTTGATTTCCGCAACCGCTGCCTCCGCAACTGCACAATGTTGCATCAGAGCCTGTTCCACTTCGAGCGGTGAAACACGATAACCCTGTGCGTTCATAATATCGTCATTACGCCCGCAAAACCAGAAATACCCATCCTCATCAATTTGGCCAAGATCGCCGCCACAAAACCAATCACCGCGAAGCGATTTTTCAAACTCACCTTTCTCGCTCCAGTATTCGAGCATCAAAGCCGGGTCCGATCTATGTACGCCTATAAGCCCTGTGCTGTTGGCAGGTAGCGGCTCGGGCTTGCCTGCCTCCGGGATAATAGCAATTGAACGCCCTGTTTGCGCTTTTCCCGGTGAACCTGGTTTTATGCCTGTGGCCGGGCTCGACGATATATAGGTGGAAATCTCGCTCATCCCCAGAGCTTCATAAAGTATGGTGCCGGTTTGGCGTTCCCAGTCATCAGCCACACTGCGCGGTAGAGGCTCACCGGCAACAAGACCGTGACGCAGAGTGGAAACGGAATCACTAAAGTTCATGTTGTACTTTAATATTTGTCGATAAACACCGGGAACAGCGGCGAAAATAGTGGCGTCGTGAGTGGAGATAAGCTGTGGCCAGACGGTTGGTGAGCGTTTTCCGGTATAGACGATGGTTGTCGCTCCGTTAGCCCATGGATCAAATAATCCGGTGCCAAGAGTATAGGTCCAGTTGAAGGCTCCGGCATGAAGGAGGATATCCTCACTGGTAATGCCATACCAGCCCTGATACATAGGCCTGCGCCCCCACACGGCCCGGTGGGCATGTAAAACACCTTTGGGATGACCGGAAGTACCGGAAGTGTAGATGAGGTAGGCCGCATCATTATTGTGGGTGTTGGCATAGGTGCCACAAAGACCGGTGGTAAGGATCTCCGCAACGTCATCAATCGTAAGGATTTTAACAGAAACGTCCAGATCAGGCATGGCCAGGCCCGAGTCAACGGCAATGGCGCATGGGCCGGCCTTATTGACGATATATGCGATTTCGCCGGCAGTTAATTGTGCCGATGACGGGATCGGGATGATCCCGGCGGCAGTTGCAGCCAGGAATAGAAAAGCATAATCTGCAGTATTATCCAGCCGGATCAATAATCTGTCACCGGGATTAATACCGCGCTCCAGCAACCCCCGTGCGCCGGTTAAGACAATTTTCTCAAGTTCGGCAAAGGTCCAGCACCCGTCACTATCGCTACCAAGTGGGTCTGTGGCGGCAATCAGGCCGATTTTTTCAGGAAACTGTTGCGCAGATTTTGCCAGGCAATAGCGCGCCAGATTTAGATGTTCAGGGGGGGCGTCCCCCTTATAATGGTGGGTTGAGGGCATTTTTCCAAACGTTTCTAGGTTTCTAAAGCCTGCCGAACAACAACACCTTCCTCATCAACTTGAATTTCTTTCACCTCAATCACCCGATAAGGGATTTTATATGGAGCGAGTTTGCGGGTTTCCAGAAAACTTTTGAAATCTTCATAAGAAAAACCCGCTTCGCTGCCCGGTACGATAGCAGCAGCGATACGCTCACCCAGTATCGGATCCGGCACAGAGACCGCCACGGCGTGCTCAACCCCTGAAAATTCGGAATAAATCACATCAAGGTCCTCAGCCGCTACAGCCAGTCCGCCGTGATAAATAATATTGTTAAGGCGATCCACAGGCTTCAGCTTGGGACCGCCTTCGTCGACAATTTCACACTTGACCCCGGTGGCAACAAAACCCTGGGCATCGGCTTCCAGCGGGGCAAGCTCCTCGCCATCATCGGTTTTGGGTATAAACCAGCCGGCACAAATCATGGGGCCTTTAACCATCAGTTGGCCCACCAGCATGGTTCCGGCGCTGCCATTTCTCATGGCACAGCCTTTCAGCCGGGTGGTCATCAATGAGGGCGCACCCTCGGTAAATGAAGGGAATTTGCATTCACCATGAGGAATGAAGTTAATGGCCAGGTTGTCCGAACGGCGGTGACTGAAAACAGCCAGTTCGCTAATACTGACAATATCGATAATTGGCGGGAGCAGGGGCGCATTGATGTCTGTGCTCGAATTGCGCGACCCAAAAGTTGGCCACAGGCACGCCAGAGCCTTGAGACAGGATAAGTCCAGATTTCCGCTCTTTACAGTCTTGGCTAAGCCTGGCAGTGCCGCCGCGGGCAGTCCGGTGAATGTTGGTTGTTCCAGATTGATTTGCTGTTTAAAACTGTCCCGGTCAAACGGCTGGTGCAGATGAAGACTGCTGCCGGTTAAAATCCATGGTACAAAAAAGGCCGCCAGTGCTGCCAGACCTGAAAAACTGAAAGGGCACAGAAGTGAACCCTGGTTTTGCAAAGAAGCTTCAAGCAATACGGTGAAGCCTGCGGAAATAAGATGATTGTGCGTACGTGGCAGGGGCCTGAGCTCGGGTGAAACCGAACCATTCCAGGAGATAATGGCGACATCATTGGCGCAGAGCGACCCGTATTTGTCCTCGGCATCAAAGATGAAGTCATCATTTTCGCGGGCAAAGCTGATGGCCTTGTCAACCGCCACAATGCCATCTGGAACGTCATCTCCAAAGGCCAGAATATGGCGGATGGAAGGTACATTAACGGTGGTCTGGCGCATAAGGTCGGGGAAATCGACGTCACCGGCAATATATTGCGAGATCAAAACCTTTGGCGAAATTTTATTGAGAGCCCGCTCCAGCTCAACCTGCCGCCACGATGTCGGCAAAATTGAAATGATCAAACCGGCACGGAAACAGGCAAGGATCAACAACGGTAACTCAACCGTGTTTGGCAGCTGCACAGCCACCACATCATCACGGTCAAGTTTAAGGATGCGAAACATGGCGGCGAGATCTTCAATGATCTCATCGGCCTGGCCATAGGTAAGGCGGCGTGCAGCTCCGCAAGTGAATTTTTCACGGGTAGGGGGATCGCTCAGGGCAATCTCATCGCGATAACTGCGTACGTTTTTACGAAAAAGAGCGTCAAGCGTTGCCTGCCCCCAGACACCTTCTTTTGTATATCCGTCAATTTCGGATTGATCACACAGTATCATCGATAAGCACCGCCGGTTCTCATTAGCCCTTTCGGTTACTCTGGCTGATTCTCCTCCGACCACCAAGTATCAATGCGATATCCGTATAGAGAAGTTGTGGCTGGATGTTTTAAATATTCCTTGTGCGCCACCCATTGTGCGGGCAGGTAAAACAGCGGGATGACATAATTTTTACTCATTAAAACCCGGTCAATCGCACGTGCAATAGTAACGAACTTCTTCCTGTCGCGTGCTTCGATCAAGGATTCTATCAATCGGTCAATAGATTTATCTTCAGAGCCCATATAGTTGCGCGTACCTTCGCGCGTCCGGCCATCACTGCCCCAGTAAAAATTCTGTTCATTCCCTGGCGACAACGAGGCGAACCAGAAAAACGGCAGCATATCAAAATCATATTTCAGTTTGCGCTGCTCAAATTGTGAGGTGTCCACCTGCCTGATACGCGCATCGATCCCCGCTCGCTTCAGGGCAGTTGAATAGCTTAAAACCAGCCGTTCCTGATCACGATTAACCACGAGAATTTCAAAACTGAAGGGCTTTTTGCTGTCTTTATGGATCAATTTTCCAGAGACGAGTTCGTAGCCCGCCTGCCGGAACAGACCAATGGCTTTTCTTAAGCTCTGGCGATTGCGCCCGGAGCCATCGCCTTGTGGCAGCTGATAGGTGTTTTCGAGAAATTCAGGAGCAACGATGGCGCCGGCCCTGGCCAGTATCTCGCGTTCTTCTGCTGAAGCGGGCTGATTTTCATATGACAACTCTGAGTTGCCAAAATAACTTTGGGTACGTTTGAGGCGGTTATGATAAAGGTTTTTGTTGATCCATTTGCCATCAAACAACAAGGTCATGGCCTGACGGACCTTAGGATCTGCAAAGATTTTACGCCGCGTATTGAAAACCAGACCATAGAGCCCCGAAGGCACCCCGGTTTTGAATTCTTCCACCTCTATGGAGCCATCTTTAACGGCCTTGAAATCATAGGCCGTTGCCCATGTTGTCGGATCTTCTTCGGCGCGAAAATCATACAGCCCGCTTTTAAAGGCTTCAAAGGCTGACGTGTCATCGCGGTAATAATCATATGAAATTATATCAAAATTAAACCGGCCCTTGTTGACACCAAGATCATTGCCCCAGTAATCCGGGTTGCGCTTGTAGGTAATGCGCCTGCCGGGCGATACCGTATCAACAACATAGGCTCCACTGCCGACAGGTTTATCAAAACTGGTAACGTTAAAGGCTTTGCTGGCGTAGATATGTTTAGGCAAAATGGGCATTAACCCCAGGATCAGCGGTAATTCGCGATCACGGTCTTCGCCGAAAATGAATTTGACCACATGGTTGCTGCTGCGCTCAATTTTGACAACTTTGGCATAATAAAACTGGTGATTGGGCCGCCCCTGATCGCGCAAAGTCTCCAGGGAAAAAATCACATCATCGACGGTGATCGGCCTGCCATCGGAAAACTTCGCTTCAGGTCGCAGCGTGAAACTTACCCACGAGCGATCATCGGGCACTTCGATTGATTTGGCAATCAACCCGTAGAGCGAAAAAGGTTCATCAAAGCTGCGCGCCATCAGGCTTTCATAGACATGTTTTCTGATGCCCAGTGCGGCCACGCCTTTGATGATCAGCGGGTTAAGGCTATCGAAGGTACCAACGGTGGCAAATGAGATTTTGCCGCCTCGTTTGGCGTTTGGATCGGCATAGTTGAAATTATTGAAACCCGATTTGTATTTGGGCTCACCGTGCATGGCAATTGCAGGGGCGGGTTGTGCGTAGGCAGGTAAAGACAGCGTCCAGACAGCCGCAATGGCGCAAATTAAACCAAATATACGGATGAGTGATTCGCGAAAGCAATTCATGAGGCACTATAGCGGAGCATGGAGCGGGTAACAGCGTTTAATTGGCTATAAAATCACGAATTTTGTAATTACCGCCTTCTTCATAACTGCTGAAGATTTCATTCACCTGCGGGTGATGAATGGGTTCGCCAAGCGTATCGATAATCAGATTTTGCTCTGACACATAGGCGACATATTCAGTATCTTCGTTTTCAGCCAGCAAATGATAGAACGGCTGATCCTTGATTGGCCGCACTTCCTCGGGAATGGATTCCCACCATTCATCGGTATTGTTGAAAGTGGGGTCAACATCAAAAATCACGCCACGAAACGGAAATACCCGGTGGGCAACGATCTGACCGATGCTGAATTTTGCTGTCCGGTTAATTTGTTCCATCGCGATGATGTTTCCACTTTTTCGATTTTGCACACCAAGAATACAGGACAAAACCCGAAAGCATAAGTCCTATTTTCAATATAGGTCACTCATGTGGCCATTTTTAGCCGGCATCCGGGATTTTATTGTCAAATTCCGTATGCTTTGGCCATATTAACATCTGTCCCGGCCACCATTTTGGCCAGATCAACGATGACTTTGGCCTGTTTCCAGGTGGCGTCATCCTGCATTTTACCGTCAATCATCACCGCCCCGGCGCCATCGGGCATGGCATCCAGTATCTTCAAGGCGAACTTGACTTCATCCACATCAGGACTGAACACCCGCCTGGCAATATCTATCTGGCTGGGGTGCAATGTCCAGGCACCGACGCAACCCTGCAAAAATGAATTTCTGAATTGTGCTTCACAGGCTTGAGCATCTGAAAAATCACCAAAGGGTCCGTAAAACGCCTTGATATGGTTTGAGGCGCAGGCATCAACCATTTTGGCAATAGTGTAGTGCCACAAGTCCTGTTGATAAAACCCACGCGCCTTATCAGGTGATACCTCGTCTGCCAAAACGCCATAATGCGGGTGTCCGCCTCCCACACGGGTGGTTTTCATACCGCGCGAGGCCGCTAGATCAGCGGGGCCCAGACTCATCCCGTGCATGCGCGGGGAGGCAGAGGCAATGTCCTCAACATTTTTGACACCTTCGGCTGTTTCCAGGATTGCATGGATCAATATTGGTTTTTCAATTTTGTGCCGGGCTTCAAGCTGGGCCAGCAATTGATCCATATAGTGAATATCCCAGTCACCCTGAACCATTGGTACCATGACCACATCAAGCTTGTTTCCTGCCTGGGCGACGATGTCGGTGAGATCATCCAGCACCCACGGACTGTGCAGACCATTGATGCGCACCCAAAGGCCGGTGTTGCCATAATCATGATCGTTGGCCATGGCAATGAAGCCTTTGCGCGCCTCTTCCTTGGCTTCAACCGGGATGGCGTCTTCAAGGTTGCCGAGGATAACATCGACCTGATCAATCAATTGCGGGATTCGATTGCGCAATTTTTCCACATGCGGGGGCAGAAAATGGATCATTCGTTCCAGTCTGACCGGCAACTCCCGTACTGGTTCAGGGGCACCGATGGCCAGAGCTTTGTAAAAATTGGCAGGCAGTTTTGCCATCATTATCCTCGCTGAAATTTCGGGAAAAATGTAAAATTGTGTCTATATTGATAACACTCATCGGCAAAATGATGCAATGCACAATTATGCCGGAGACCAGGATTAACTGATGCGGTTTTCCCATTCGCCAATATAGTCGCGGGTATAGGGCACCGTATCCACTGATTTGGTTAGCTGAATTTGCGCCACCATATGCCCCTGATGGCGAAATGTGGTTTCACTGGCGGCAAGATAAAACTCCCACATGCGGCAAAATCTTTCGTCATAAAGTTTGGCGGCCGTATCCCAGTTGGCGACAAAGCGCTCCCGCCACAGCCTCAGTGTCCAGGCATAGTGCATTCGTAAAATCTCAACGTCACTCACCCAAAGTCCGGCTTTCTCGAGTGCCGGAAACAGTTCGGACAGGGCAGGGGCATAGCCGCCGGGAAATATGTATTTCTGTAGCCACGGGTTGGTTGGATAAGGCTCATCCATGTGTGAAATTGTATGCACCATGGCAATGCCATCGTCCTTCAGCAACTGCTGGATTTTACCAAAATATTCGCCATATCTGTAGGCACCTACATGTTCCAGCATACCAACTGAAACCACCCGATCGTAGGTTCCTTCTTCCTCACGGTAATCACGTAAAAAAAAGCGCACCTGATCGCTGACGTCAAGCTCTTCGGCCAGTTTACAGGCATATGCATGTTGTTCCACAGACAAGGTGACGCCGGTAACATCAGCGCCGGTCACTTTGGCGAGATAAATGGCAAGCCCGCCCCAGCCCGACCCGATTTCCAGTATTCGCTGGCCCGGCTGCACCAGCAGTTTAGCTGCAATATGTGTCATCTTGGCTTCCTGGGCCTGATCCAGAGACATCAATGGGTCTGAAAAGTAAGCACAGGAATACTGCCGGTTTTTATCGAGAAAAAGGTCGTACAACTCACTGGATAAATCATAATGGTGGGCAACATTCTGCCTTGCGCGGGTGAGTGAATTCGCCTGTGTAAAACGCCGCCACAAAAGCCTGAACCTGGTCATCCAGAGATCTGAGCTGTTTATCGGACCAGTGCCGATATTGTGACCCATGAGATCAATGAAATCATGGATTGTGCCATTTTCGATCGTCAGACTGCCGTCCATATAGGCTTCCCCGAAATAAAGCCGTGGGTTGAGGACGAATTTATAGCTCACCCAACGGTCATGCAGACGTACGGTAACAGAGGGGCCGGTGGCGGCATCACCGACGCTCCACGAGCGACCGGTTGAATCAACGATCACAACCTCACCGGTTTTGACAATACCTTCTAAAAGTCGAACCAGCAGCATTGTGAACCCCCCAAAATCAGCAATCCATATTTAGAACATCATAACAAATCTTGCGGAGCCAGTAAAATGTGGTAACAACCTGCCCGTAAAACACCGGGCGACAATTTACGCATAGTATTATCTTTGTAAAACTGGGACTGGACACCCAAGGCAAAAAAGGCATAGTTTCGCGCTGCATCGCAAGCGATAAAACATACACTTTCGGTCCGGATCCCAGAGCCTTCTCATGAGCACAGTCATCAATCTGATCTTGCCTTTTTTCGGTCTCATATTAATGGGGTTCATTGCCGGAAAATTTATGCGCAAGGATAAAGGCGGCATCGAGTGGTTTAATACATTCGTAGTCTATTTCGCCTTGCCGCCGCTGGTTTTTCAAACCGTCGCCTCAGCACCGATAGAGCAGTTGACCAACTGGCCATTCATTCTGGCCACAAGTTTTTCGTCCTATGCGATATTCACCCTGGTTTTTGCCGTATCACTTATGATTTTTAAAAAGCGCATCGGCGAAGCCGCCATGCAGGGAGCTGCAGCAAGTTATGGCAATATCGGGTATATGGGGTTACCGCTAACGGTCGCAGCCCTTGGGCCGGCAGCCGCTGTTCCGGCCACTTTGATTTTCGGCTTTGACAGCACTTTACAATATTCATTGGTGCCGTTGTTGAACTCCTTTGGCAGTTCAGAAAAAACGGATGTGAAAGCAATCCTGATCAAGATCGCCAGACAGGTATTTTTGCACCCCTTTATTATCGCAACAATTCTGGGGGTGTTCGCATCGGCTTTTTCCATAAAATTACCGCTGCCGGTGGATACTTTGCTGGATTTTTTAAGCGGGGCTGCCGCACCCAGCGCACTTTTTATCCTTGGTGTTACCGTAGCCTACCAGCCGCTTGCCGGAATGGGGCGGGAGTTTCCCCTGATAGTTATAGCCAAATCAGTCCTGCACCCGCTTTTGGTTTTAATCATTTTAATCCTCATGGGCGGAATTGATCCCTTGTGGGTTGGCGTTGCAGTTTTAATGGCGTCATTGCCCACTGCCGCCACCGTTTTTGTCATGGCGGTGCAATATGACGAATATGTTGAAGGTTCCTCCAGCGCCATTCTTGTTACTACAGCAATTTCCATGATTACAGTGACGCTCGTGTTGATTATGATTGATCGCGGCAGGTTGCCATTGGTTTTTTTCTGATCCTGGCGTTATATTAGAAGGTTGAAATTATGACCCGACAACCACTCTCCGGCATTCGGGTATTGGATTTTTCAACCCTGTTACCGGGACCCATGGCCAGCCTGATGCTGGCTGAAGCCGGCGCCGAGGTTATCAAAATCGAGCGCCCGGGCGGTGGTGAGGAACTGCGGCACTATGATCCCAGGTGGGGAGGGGAGTCCGTCAATTTCTCGGTTTTAAATCGTGGCAAGAAGTCTTTGGCAATTGACCTTAAAGATGCAGATGCCGTCAAATTGCTGGAACCGCTGCTAAGGGATGTGGACATAGTCCTTGAGCAGTTCAGGCCGGGAGTTATGCAACGGCTGGGACTTGGTTATGATGCCATACGCGCACTCAACCCGAAAATTATCTATTGCTCGATCACCGGTTATGGTGCCACCGGCCCAAAAGCTGCAACCGCCGGCCATGATCTGAACTACATTGGTGATACCGGTGTTTTGTCCCTGAGTATGGGCAGCAAAAAACACCCCGTGGTGCCGCCCGTACTCATCGCTGACCTCGCCGGCGGCACTTACCCCGCCGTGGTCAACATTCTGCTGGCGCTTTTGCAGCGCGAAAAAACCGGACACGGCAGCCACCTCGACATAGCCATGACCGACAATATGTTCATGCTGACCTATTGGGCCTCGGCCGCCGGAAATCTGCAAGGCCAATGGCCAAAAAACAGCCAGGAACTGCTCACCGGCGGCTCACCGCGATACCAGATATACCCAACCAGTGATGGTGAATTTGTCGCCGTTGCTGCTCTGGAGGATAAATTCTGGAACAGGTTCTGCCAGCTCACCGGGTTTACAGACACCATATCAGATCCGGACCAGACCATTGTGGCAGTGGGCACTCTCATCAGTTCTCAAACCGCCCGACACTGGCATAATTTGTTTACCGGTCAGGATTGTTGCTGCTCGATAGTATCAAGTCTGGAAAATGCACTTGACGATCCGCATTTCAAATCCCGCGGCCTGTTTGACCATCGTCTCGTTAATGATGAAGGCAATGAACTGCCCGCGCTCCCCGTCGCCGTAGTGCCGCAGTTCAGGGATGATGTTGCCAGGCCAAAATCCGCACCGGCCCTGGGCGCTCACAATGATGAGTTTTTTAAAAAATAAAGCGGAAAATTCAACCTTTTTTCCAATTGCCGTTAAACACCCCGGACCGGTCCTTGCGGTTAAACCCGTGGGCACCAAAATAATCACGCTGGGCCTGAGTAAGATTGGCGGGGAGGTGTGCCGAGCAAAGACCATCGCAGTAAGTCAAAGCGCTCGATATAGCCGGTACTGGAATACCATGGTCAATCGCTGTCTGTGATACCAGTCGCAGCGGTTTTATCACAGGCAATAATATGCCTTTCACAGGTTCGGTAACTATCAGGTTAGAAGGTTCTTTGGCTTGCGCACAGGCATCGGAAATGCGGGTGAGCAGTGGTGAGCGTAAAATACATCCGGCCCGCCACACCCGCGATATTGAACATAGATCAAGCCCGTAACCATAGACGTTTGAGGCTTCACTCAGAAGGTTGAATCCTTGTGCAAACGAAATAATTCTCGTTGCCAAAAGGGTTTGCCGCAGATGTTGCAGAAAATTTTTCGGGTCTGCGCGAAACTCCTTTACCGTATTGTTGAAAATCGTTGAGGTTTTAATCCGTTCAGATTTTCGTGACGACATTATGCGGGCATCAACCGCCGCTGTTATGGTGGGGATGGCAACGCTAAGTTCAAGCGCGGCCATGCTGGCCCAGCGCCCGGTCCCTTTTTGACCGGCGCTATCGACGATAATATCAACCAGCGGCCCTTCGGTGTCAGGGTCGATAGTCGCAAGAATATCAGCGCTGATGTCAATCAGAAACGAGCTGTCATCACTGCCATTGAATTGAGCAAAAACCCCACCGATATCCGCAGGCGCCATCTTCATTGCCCGGCGCATGAAATCATAACATTCAGCAATCAGCTGCATTTCGGCATATTCAATGCCATTATGCACCATCTTGACAAAATGACCGGCACCGTTTTTTCCCATGTAGGCGACACAGGCAGTACCATCTTCAGCAGCCTTTGCCGCAATTTTCAGCAAAATTGGCTGGAGTGCATCAAATGCCTTGCGGTCACCGCCGACCATGAGGCAGGGGCCTTCGAGTATTCCGGCTTCACCACCCGAAACCCCCATGCCGATAAGCTCAATTCCTGAAGTTTGAAGATTCTTCTGGCGTTCTTCGGTAGCGGCAAAATGCGAGTTGCCGCAATCAACAATTATATCATCCGGGCTTAAATGCGGCTGCAACAGTTTCAAAATGTCATCAACAGGACTTCCCGCAGGTACCATCAGAAAAATACGCCGTGGGCATTTCAAACTTTCAATCAGTTCGACAATCGTCTCTTTTAAGAAAATCCGCTCATGAGTTGCGCGGGCCAAAACAAACGCCTTAGCCTGCACTAAATCGTGATCATACCCGGCAACACTATACCCATTGCGGGCGATGTTAAGGGCCAGTCCCTGGCCCATGACACCAAGTCCGATTACCGCCAGATCATTCGTTTCAATAGAGTTTTGCATGTTCCGACATTACAGGCAGAACTTTTCTTTCACAATCAGACGTTCTATAACCCAAAAAACGGGAGAGCAACGCATGACGCAAAAAACCGCCATCGTTACCGGAGCGGCACGGGGAATTGGACTGGCTACAACAAAACTGCTTCTGGCTGAAGGATACCGCGTTGCCATGGTTGATCGTGATGGCGATGAACTGGCAAATGCTGCCGGGGGTTTAGTGAGTATAATGCCATTGGTTTTAGACATTTCAAAGGCTGAACAGGTCGACCGGATGGTAACCGAAACCGAGGCCGCTTTTGGGCATATAGATGCGTTGATCAACAATGCCGGTGTCGCCGATTTCGGCCCGATTGAACCAACCGATTTCCAGCGCTGGCGTGACGTTATGGATACCAATCTCGATGGGGTTTTCTTATGCTCGATGGCGGCAACCCGGGCTTTGAAGAAATCACAAGGCTGTATTGTCAATATCGCCAGCATTTCAGGATTGCGCGCCTCAACCCTGCGAGTTGCCTATGGCACCTCAAAAGCAGCTGTCATTCACCTGACCCGGCAGTTTGCCGCCGAACTGGGCGAATTTGGCGTTCGTGTCAATTGTGTAGCACCCGGCCCGGTGCGCACAAAACTGGCGATGGCGGTGCATACACAGGACATTATTGACGCCTATCATGATGCCATCCCCTTAAATCGCTATGGCAGCGAAGATGAGATTGCTTCAGTGATTACCTTCTTGTGTTCAGATAAAGCCAGTTATGTAACCGGCCAGGTAATTGCCGCTGATGGCGGATTTGACAGCACAGGCATCGGCCTGCCTTCGCTTCGCAAGCAATAGCGTACAATCACGCCTGCATCAGACGCGGCACATCATTAAGCGGCTGCATGCCGCGTTGCATAACCTCACGGCGCAACGGGCCTATCTGATTGAGCATAAACAATCCCAGTCCGCGCGCACCCTGCAAAGGTGCAAAATTGTGGATGAGTGAGCGGTTCAAACGATCAACCACCACGGTTCTGGGGAAGATATCAAGGCGGCGGCGGCGATCATAGGTTTGCATGATCCTATCGCTGCCAACATCCTCATTGACCAGCTTAGTATCACCAATCAATTCAGCCACCAGGGCCGCATCGCGCAATCCAAGATTGAGCCCCTGGGCACCAATTGGCGGTAATACGTGAGCAGCTTCGCCCACCAGCATGATACGGTTTTTGGCAAAGTGTCTGGCAGTTAATCCATCAATGGGAAATAATCCGCGCGGACTGGCTTTTGATATTCTTCCCAAAACCGCATCTGTCTGTTTTTCAAGTTCGTGGCAAAATGCGTCATCAGACAGCTGGAAAATCTCATCGGCATCCTGCGGCTTTTCAATCCACACCAGCCCAGAGCGATTGCCTTCAAGCGGCACCAGAGTGAGGGGGCCGGCGCTGCGGTGAAACTCAATCGACATATCCTCGTGCGGCAGGCCATGTGAAAAACTACAGGCCACCGCTTTTTGCGGATATGACCAGGACGTAACTTTTATAAAGGCTGCATCGCGGCATAGTGAGTGCCGCCCGTCCGCTGCAATGACACAAGAAGATGAAATTGAATTCGACTGCGTATCAATTGATATTTCAACCTCCAGCCCCTGGGACACAACCGCTTCAATTCGCCCGCCAATCAGATCAAGGTTTTGCATGTCTCCGGCAGCCTCCTGCAGACATCGGTTGAGCAGCCCCAGCGGCACATTCCAGGCAAAAGGGTCATCGCCCAGCTCATGGGCATCGAAAGTAACGGTAGGCGCTTTCAAAAAACGCCGCGTATGATCAATCAGCCGCATCCGCCACAATGGTGCTGACACTTTGTGGCACCGGGGCCAGATATCCAGATGTTTGAGCAGGCGCACACCGCCTTGCATCAAAGCAACGGTGCGGGCATCCGCATTTGCCTTTTTTGCTTTTTTGTCGGCAAAAAGAGGATCGATGATTGCAACTTTCAATCCGGTCCCGGCGACCAGCAATGCAGCAACAAGACCGGCTGGCCCGGCCCCGGCGACGACGACATCGTATGCACACTTTTTCATCTGCTGATTATACATGATTTGCTGGACTTTGCTGTGTTTTTAATGCGCAATAGGCCTTCCGAAAAACAGAAACAGAAGCCATGCAATGTCCTATAATTCAATTCTCGTGCAGCAAAAAGACGCAGTAAGTATCATCACTCTTAACCGACCTGAAAAGCTCAACAGCTTTAACAGTGAAATGCACCGTGAACTGGCCGCTGAGTTGAACAGGATAGCCGCAGATCAACTCTGCCGTGTTCTTGTTTTAACCGGGGCAGGGCGGGCCTTTTGCGCCGGACAGGATTTAAGTGAAAAAAAGTTTGCTCCCGGTGTCGTCCCCGACGTGGGCAAATCTCTCGATGAATATTACAATCCCTTGGTAAGGCGATTGCGCGGTCTTGCCATTCCGGTGATTACTGCCGTCAATGGCGTTGCCGCTGGTGCCGGTGCCAATATAGCGCTCACCGGTGATATTGTTATTGCCGCAAAATCAGCACGTTTCATTCAGGCCTTCAGCCGTATTGGCCTTATTCCCGATGCCGGCGGCACCTATATTCTCACTCACAAGCTTGGGGAAATGCGGGCCAAGGCAGTCAGCATGCTGGCAACGCCAATTAGCGCTGAACAAGCGGAAAAATGGGGCCTCGTGTGGCAGGTTTTTGACGATGAGACTTTCATGGACGATGTTATGCAACTGGCTACACAAATGTCGCAACAGGCAACCTGCGCCCTTGGGTTGACCAAACAGGCCATTCATGCCGTGTCCTCAAATACCTATGATCAGCAACTGGATCTTGAGCGGCGGTTACAGGGAGAGGCCGGGCGCACGGATGACTATCGCGAAGGTGTTACTGCCTTCAAGGAAAAGCGCGAAGCGCGATTCACTGGCAGATAGTGTTGCGTGGAATAAAATTCAACAATGAAGAATAGTACAACCCTTAACTCTAAAATTATCGCGTTTACCGGTTTAAGCGCAATGATTGTGGTCGCCTGGATCTATCTGGTGATGATGGCCGGACACTCCATGCCTGCCGGCAACATGGGTTCTGGTGCCAATTACTCGGTTGGGCTTCTCGCTTCCATGTGGGTGGCGATGTCAATCGCCATGATGTTGCCCACCGCAGTACCGATGATTTCCGCTTATATGGAGATTTGCCAGACTGCAGCAGCCAAATCAATTGCAACCGTATCACCGCTTGTTCTGATCGCCGGGTATTTATCCGTCTGGCTTGCCTTTGCCCTCAGCGCTGCCATCGCCCAGGTGGGCTTTCTTCAGCTGTTATTGTTATATCCGGTTCCGCCTGCGACCAGCCAGGCGGGTGCCAGCCTGTTGTTGATAGCGGCCGGGATCTATCAGTTCACCGGTCTTAAACAGGCGTGTTTGGCAAAATGCCGCGCACCGCTGAATTTTTTCTTTGCCAACTGGAGCGACAGCCCGCGCGAAATTTTCCAGCTTGGTGTCAAACAGGGGGTGTTTTGTCTCGGCTGTTGCTGGGCCCTGATGCTGGTAATGTTTGTTACCGGCATAATGGATATTCTCTGGATGGTAGCCCTGACGGCCCTTATGGTGGCGGAAAAAACCATCCCCAATCCGGATTTTTTAAGACGTATTACCGGGTTTGCTTTGATTGCCTGGGGTGCAACACTGGCGGTTGAATTAATATAGGGAGATATGCGTATGATTGAACCTTGGCACCTGAAGGGCGAACTCATGCTCAGTTGCAGTTGTGATGTGTTCTGCCCCTGCGTCATTTCGCTGGGTAAACATCCACCCACCGAAGGCACGTGCCAGGGTTGGGTTGGCATCCGTATTGACGATGGTAAATATGGTGGCACAGACCTGTCAGGCCTCAACGCCGGCCTTTTGCTGGATATACCCGGCCCCATGGGACGGGGAAACTGGAAAGTTGCCGCTTACATTGATGAGCGCGCCAGTGATGACGCATTGGCAGGCCTCAGCACCATACTTTCCGGCAAGGCCAAGGGCTCAACCGGCGTTCTTGGTATCCTGGTCGGGGAATTTCTCGGCGTGTACAAGGTGCCGATTGATTATGAAACAGAAGGCAATATCAGACGCTTCAATATTCCCAAAAAAATCAGCGGAGAAATCCGCCCCATACCTGGCGGTAATGACAGCGGCGATGTTGTCATCACCAATTCACAATACTGGATAGCCTCTGACATCATTGTTGCCAAAGCCCATGTCAGCCGCGTGCGTGCTGAAAGCCGCATATGGGATTTTGCCGGAAAAAGTGCGGAAATCTGTCACTTAGACTGGTCCGGGCCGTAAGGGCGCCGGAAATGTTAAGAGCAATCCGGCAATTACTGTTCCTTTGGCCTGGCGAAAGCCGGGTTTAAGTCCAGCGCAGGATTTTCGTCAAAAAAGTTAAACGGCTGGATGGTTATTTCGCGCCACAGAGTTGGCATCATCGGCCAGTCTTCCGTGCGGGGAATATGGTGAATTCCAATTGTTGGCCATACCACAATATCCCTGTTTTCAATGTTCTGTGGCGAAGCAATCCAAGCCGGCAGGCCATCGCCGCCTTTTGATTGATTTGGAAAATTTCCGGCGGCATAGACCTGCCCGCGATCATAGGCTGTCACCCACAGCGCCTCATTAGAAAAAATAGCCCGCGATTGTGGTGAAAACTTAGGCGACAATGGCGCTGTCACCCGAGCAGACATTTCTATTTGAACCGAAGGGTTGTGCCCCAGTTTGGTCCGCTTGTTGGTGTTTTTGATGAACCATAAGCCTGATTGTTCCCCCAGTGCCGTTTCAACCTTGGCCGGAGTTTGATTGAAAGTCCAGATCTCGCGCCGGGGGTTTACTGACGGCAAAGTCAGTGGAGTGATTATTCCTTCGGCAAAGGTGTTTTTCAACCCGTCAACATCAAGGTCTATACGATAATAAAAATAGTGATCATGGTTGGGCGCCACACTATTGGCGGCAACCAGTGTGCCATACTTCGTATCCTTATGTGCGCTTTCATCTTTCATGGATTTTGTTTCAACGCCCTTGATGGCAAGAATACCTGTGGCCCCCAAACGCAGTTTGATATCGCCGGTCTGGGTGAACACCCAGTCGAGCGCATAGTCATAATTTCCCACGGTGGGAATCATCCGCACCACCAGGTTGACGGCGCGACGACTTTCAACATCGCGACCGGCATTTTCCGCATGACGCCAGGCGGGGTCCCCTGTGGCGCGTTCAAAAATACAAATGGCGCGTTCAACGGGAAAAACCTTTCCGGTGTCGCTGGGGACAACTGTATTGATAAAAACGGCATTCACAGGGCAGTCTTTGCCCGGGCGCAGGGAAGAAGCAAGATACCCCAGACCATATTCGCCGGCATCAAGAAAAGCCTTGTAAGACCACGCAGGGTAGGGGTCCATATAGGGCACAAACATTTCTGACAAGGCCATTTGATAGGCAACTTTACGCAATTTGCCCTTGTCATTATAGCGTACCAGCGAAACGACGATACCGTTTCGGCGCTCAAAGCGCAGGTGAAACGACCAGTTTTGCCATTCAACCTGCAAACCGCCCTTGAGTTTGTAGTTGGCTCCCTCAGGCGATACATTAATCACCGGCTTGAGGGCGGGGCGAAATTCTGTATTGCTCTGGGTTTCGTAATTGCTCACCGGCGCCGGCACCGGCACAACACCGGTATCGACCACATCAATGACCTTTTTGGCATTAACATCAACAACGGCAAAGACGCCTTCGACCGGGCGGCCATAACGATGGTTTTTTGACTTGGAGACCTCGTAACACGGCACATTCAAAATACGCTGGCCCTCATAATCATGGCCAGGTAAATACCCCGGTAAAATAGGCGAACAAAACAGATTTTTAAAATCATCATAGCCACGCTTGCGCATGGCCTTTTGCCAATTGGGGTCCTTCAGTGTCAAAGCCTGGGCCATTCGCCATTCGCTAATGAGAACACTGCTCTGCACTCCGATTTTTTCCTCGACCGATATGACTTTGGCAGCGGTGATATCAACCACAGCCTCAAACGTTTTTGCCCCACGCCGGAAAACCACAAAAGATTTGCGTAAAATGGGGTCTCCGTCCTGCCATGCCCACATCGCCGCCTTGGCAGGCTCCTGCAGCCGAACAGCGGTAAACAGCGTGTCGCTGTCAACCTTACCGGCGCGCTTGAGGATCGAAACCACACTGGACACTTCGTCAGCATCCAGTGCATTCAGGGGATGGTCCACTTGTTGAGCAGATGCGATGGTGGAAAAAACAGAAAGCAAAAATGCCAGGAAGGTGAGTTTCAGTTTTTGACCCGGCATTATATATCTCCTATTAAAATGTTCGAAAATCCAACACCGAATCGGTATCCTGACCTAACAGAATTTGAATAGTAACCAAGGAATTCACCCATGTCATATGTCCTTAATGTCGCACCCGTTCCCTCCGTTCCGGTAAAAGGAAATGACAGCAGATTTCCGGTACGGCGCATTTTCTGTGTTGGTCGCAACTATGCCGAACACGCCCGCGAAATGGGTTTTGATCCCGATCGCGAGCCACCTTTTTTCTTCACCAAACCTGGCGACGCTATTGTTCAAGATGGTGCGGAAATTCCCTATCCCCCTTTGACCAACAATTTGCATTACGAGATTGAGCTGGTGGTGGCTATCTCTGGTGGCGGATTGAATATCAGGGAAAGCGAGGCTCTTGAGCAAATCTATGGTTATGCGGTTGGCCTCGATATGACCCGGCGTGACTTACAGCTTTCCATGCGAAAAATCGGCCGCCCGTGGTGCTGGGGCAAAGCATTTGATAATTCTGCTCCCGTGGGCGAAATCACTCCCGTCGACCAATGTGGCCATATCGACAAAGGCCATATTTGGCTGGATGTAAATGGTGAGCGCCGACAGGACGGCGATATCAACCAGCTTATCTGGTCGATACCCGAAGTCATTGCCCACCTCACTCAATCGATAGCCCTTGCACCGGGAGATTTGATAATGACTGGCACACCCGCAGGTGTCGGACCGGTTGTTGCCGGTGACAGGCTTTGCGGAGGGATTGATGGTTTGGGTAGCCTGTCAGTCTCTATCGTTGAACCTACATATTGTGCGGGCGGGTCTTGATACCGTTGGCAACCTGCATTTCCCGCACATATTTCACGATCGCGGCGATCTGTTGATCTGAAATACCAGGGCGTGGCGGCATGTTGCCGAAAGGCCAATGATGCTGTGGCACGCCTCCCTTGACGGCTCTGAAGAAAGCTTCATCGCCATGGTGGCCCGGGTTGTAAATAGAGTGAACCAGCGGTGGACCTTTCTTGCCTCCCGCAGCTTTTTTACCGTGACAGACAGCGCAATTGGCATCAAAGGCAACTTTTCCTGTAGTTGCCTGGGCCGAAAGGGTCGGCTCTGTGACATTAACACTCGCAGCATCCTTGGACGAAATCAAAGGAGCAACAAAAAGCCCGATGCCAAGCAGTAAAAAACCACCAACCGCGATCGGTACAATATATTCAGAAATTTTCAATTTTGTAGCGTCCTTTTTTGAATCTAAAATTTATTTTACTATACTTTTAAAACCACTGCACATGGTTTGGTGCATTGATATGTGTCAAGGTCGGCTTTATCTGCTGGGCGAAATTCGATCACCCGACCACAACCCCGCCCTTGTCATCAAACTCATAGGGCGGCAACCACAGGTTTTCCGGTGCCGGGCCACGGCGTACGCGCCCGGCAATATCGTATACCGAGCCATGACAGGCGCAGAACCAGCCACCCCAGTCACCGCGCAGGTCACCGTCCTTTTGCCCCTGGGGTATGCAGCCCAGATGGGTACACACACCAATCACAATCAGCCATTCTTCACGCTTGACCCGTGATGCATCTGTTGCCGGATCAATCAAATCATTACTAGTGTCATCGGCTTTCGCAGCGGCAATCTGTTCGGCACTGCGCCGAACAATAAACAAGGGGCTGCCCCGCCACTTTACCGTCACCCGTTGGCCGATATCGATAGGCTGAAGGTCAACCTCAATCTTTGCCAGTGCCCGCACGTTGGCCGACGGGTTCATGTTGTCAATCAGTGGCCACACCGCAAGCCCGCCACCCGCCGCCGCCATTGTGGCGGTGGCGATGTAGAGAAAATCCCGGCGATTTGCGGGGCGGGACGATTTCTTTTGGAAATCCGTATCTTCAAGAGTGTTCATGGCAGTATCTCCAGTAGTTCCCTGATGAAATTAATCGCCCCATGGCCTAATCTTTGGGTTTTTCCTCGTCGTGCTTACCCTCCTCGCTTTCGTCGTCGGAATGGTGCATAAGTTCGGCAATGCGCTCAGGAATGTCTGCCTTGGAAAATTTCTTCTGTTCGCTTGTGCTGTGGACAAAAGCGATAATATTGGCGAGTTCTTCGCCGGTGAAATCGATTTGCTCACCCAATTCGTCTTCCTGAAGGGTAATCATCGTTCCCGCGCCCCGCCACATTTTAGCGGCAAAATCAAACGGATCCATGATTGACGGCATGGTGGCGGCATCGAGAGCCGGTGCATCCTGACCGCCAACTCCGTTGATGGCGTGGCACACCACGCAGCCTTTGCTGGCATACAGCTTCCGGCCCTTGGCCGGGTTCATGAATGGCAGCAGCATGCCTTCTTTTTTAACCGTTTCGGAATTTTCCGCGGGCTTGGCCTGCTCAACGGCATCATGGGACTTTGCATCAGCCAGGGCTGTTCCAGTGGCGAGCAGCATGGTCATTGCGGTGAAGAGTGAAAGGGTTTGAATTTTAGCCATTTTTTTCTCCAAAAGGTGGGTTAAATTTTAACGGAACGAAGACGCAGTGCGTTGGCAATCACTGAAACCGATGAAAAACTCATCGCTGCCGCCGCAAAGATTGGTGAAATCAGAGTTCCCAGGAACGGGTACAGGATCCCCGCCGCAATTGGGACGCCTGCGGCATTGTAAATAAGGGCAAAAAACAGATTTTGCTTGATATTACGCATTGTCGCTACTGACAGTTTGCGCGCCCGAACAATACCGTCCAGATTGCCGCTGACCAGTGTGAAGCCGGCACTTTCGATTGCCACATCTGCGCCCGTGCCCATGGCAATACCGACATCGGCCTGGGCAAGTGCGGGGGCATCATTAACGCCGTCACCGGCCATGGCCACCTTTCTGCCCTGGTCTTGCAGTTCCTTGATGATACGGGCCTTGTCCTCGGGCATCACATCGGCACGGATTTCATCGATACCAAGTCGGCCCGCCACTGCTTTGGCGGTACGTTCATTGTCGCCGGTGGCCATGATCACCCGGAAGCCCACTTCATGCAGGGCCCTGATGGCGTCTGGTGTAGATTCTTTCACCGGATCGGCGACTGAGACCAGACCGGCAATCTTGCCTTCAAGCATGATGAACATTACGGTTTCGCCTTCATCACGCCGGGAGTTGGCAGTCTGTGACAAAGACCCGGTGGAAAGACCCATTTCCTTGACCATTCTGGCGTTACCCAGGGCCACGGATTTGCCATCGACAACACCCTTGACGCCCATGCCGGTTACCGCTTCGAAATCTTCGGCATCGGCCAGTTTAACGCCACGTTCTTCAGCTCCCCTGACGATTGATTCCGCTAAAGGATGCTCTGAGCCGCGCTCAAGTGATGCTGCCAGTCGCAATACATTATCTTCATCAAAACCTTCCTCCGGCAACACCGCCACCAGCATTGGTTTTCCTTGTGTCAAAGTTCCGGTTTTATCGACAATCAGAGTGTCAACTTTGGCAAAACGCTCAAGTGCTTCAGCGTTCTTGATCAATACACCGGCCTGGGCACCGCGCCCGGTTGCAGTCATGATCGACATCGGCGTTGCCAGTCCCAGTGCGCACGGGCAGGCAATAATGAGTACCGCCACCGCTGAGACCAGCGCATAGGCATAGGCCGGATCAGGGCCCCAGATCGACCAGGAAATGAAGGCGATAATGGCAATGCCGATGACGGCGGGTACAAATTTCCCGGCCACCGTGTCAGCAAACTTTTGAATGGGAGCGCGCGAACGCTGGGCATTGGCAACCATTTCAACGATTTGACTCAACATTGTATCAGCACCGACACGCCGCGCTTCCATTACCAAAGCGCCGGTTCCATTTATGGTTGCTCCGGTAACTTTATCACCGGCTACTTTCTCAATCGGGATCGGTTCGCCGGAAATCATTGATTCATCGATTGAAGAACGCCCCTCAATCACCACACCATCCACCGGCACTTTTTCACCGGGACGAATGCGCAGCCTGTCGCCAACGACAACATCTTCAAGCGCTATCCCCTCCTCAGTACCATCGGGCCGGATGACCCGTGCGGTTTTGGCCGCAAGGTCGAGCAGGGCCCGTATGGCCGATCCGGTGCGTTCACGCGCCGAAAGTTCCATAACCTGACCCAGCAACACCAGTGTCACAATCACGGCGGCGGCTTCAAAATAAACCCCGACAGAGCCGTCGGCATTGCGGAAACCGTCCGGAAATATCTCAGGGACGAATAAGGCCACAACGGAGAAGATGAAGGCTGCCCCGACACCCATGGAAATCAGGCTGAACATATTCAGGTTCATGGTCATGAACGATTTTGCACCACGAACGAAGAACGGCCAGCCGGCCCACAGGATTACCGGAGTGCTGAGGGCCATTTCGATCCACAGCGAGGGTTGCTCACCGAAGAAATCACGGATCTGATTGAAACCGGCATAAGTCGGCATGGTTAGTAATAGCAATGGAATGGTCAAAACAACGCTGACCCAGAACCGGCGCCGGAAATCAACAAGCTCAGGGTTGGGACCTTCTTCTCCGGTGGGAACACCTTTGGGCTCAAGCGCCATGCCACATATTGGACATTCGCCGGGGCCAACCTGCTCGATTTCAGGGTGCATGGGGCAGGTGTAGATTGTGCCTTCAGGCATCGGCTCGGCCACGGGTGGACCATCGGCATATTTTTCCGGGTCAGCCTCAAATTTAGCCTTGCAGCCGGTTGAACAGAAGTAAACCGTAGCCCCATTATGTTCGATGGTGTTTTTGGCTTCAGCCCGAACAACTTTCATACCGCAAACAGGGTCTGTTACCGTGTCATCGTGACCCTGCATATGGCTGTGACTGTGATCGTGCCCCTTGTGGTTATGTGGTGTTGTTTTATCCATCAGCTCTTTCCTTGATTGAGTGCAATCATTCAATTTTGGTGTTTAGCTTTGACCAGACTATTGAACATAAGAACAAAGGCCTGCTCATTTATTTCATCCCGAAAAACCCGGCTGGCCTTGATAGCGTCTGAAACTGCTGCAAGATTTTCGTGTTCACGTTTGATCAGGGGATGATCTTTGGCCAGCGCACGGCGATTGGCCGCCACTATGCCAGCCAACATTTCAACGCCATTCATGCAGGGATTTATTTCCTGTGAAAACATGAACCGGCTGGTGCGCATCGGGTGCAGCCACTTTGCCATTTGGGCAGTCCACGGATTGGCTGCCGCCTGCACGAAGGGGCTGATGAAGGTTTTGTAAATGACCTCGTTAAATTCTGAAACAACGCGAGCCCGCTCAAACGCTTCGGTTTCCTGCGGGAACACCAGATCCTTGACGTCACGGGTTTCGAAGTGAACATTATACTGGGATTTGTGGCAGTCTGGATCACCGGTGGGGTTGTCGATTTTCATTTCATAAAGCCCCGGTTGCAGGTGTTCGATTTCATCAAGGCTCTCCAGTATAGCCCGGTGCTCAAGGCGTGCTACTTTGGCTGAAACGAAGATACCCAAGTGCCCACTATGGGGATTTGTCAGGTAGACAATACGCTGATTGGCGCGTTTGAGATCATCCGTGTCTTTGTAGACGACCGGAATCCAGCCCAATGCCTGGTGCGGCGGGGTGATATTGTCGCCCCATGAAGCAAAAATCACCAGTGGATTGCGAATGGCACGCAAATCAGCCATGCAGTCATCGCAAATACGAAACTGACCCTGTTCAAGCCTGTTGCCGATGAACAGGTTTTCTATGATGGCGAGAATTTCCTCACGGCTGAGGCTGTAAAACCCGTTCCACCAACGCTCAAATTCTAAAAACCGCTCACTTTCCGTATCAACATTTTCATACAGGTTGGCGTATTTTTCCCAGATGGCTTTTTCCGGCTTGAGACTTTCAAAATTCTGCGCCAGCCAGGCGCCGTCGAATTGACCGTTGCCAAGATCAGAAATGAAATGCGCAAGCCAGACACCACCAACCAGTGCCCCCGAAATGCGCATGGGATTAACGCCAGCCTCGCCTGCCCAATAAGACAGGGGTGAGCCGTTCAGGACCACCGGACCACTCAATCCGACACAATCGGCTGCCAATAAGGTGAGCGCCCAACCGGCCTGACAATTACCATAAAGAACCGGCGGTTTGCCGGGATGCTTATTGGCAACTTCAGCCACGAAACGGCGCAGGGCATGATGCACATCAGCCAGGGTTTGCCCGGCGACGGGTTCTGGAAAGAAAATGACAAAATAGACCGGAAAGCCTTCATGCAGGGCTACACCGACTTCGGAATCATGCTTGAAGCCTCCAATTCCCGGTCCATGACCGGCCCTGGGATCAACCACAATTACCGGAGGCTTTTCGGCATCAACGCAATCGTCCCAGCAATCATCGCCAATTTCAACAATTCGCAACAGGGCATAATTCACAGGTCTGTCAAAGGAGCGTGCATCAAGCAACGTCTCATATTTGAAATCAAGTAACGGTGGCATGCCAGCGCGCTCATGTTCGATGGTGTTGTTGGCACGCTGGCGCAACACATCCCAGAACAGAATTGAGCGTTGCCAGGCATCAACCATGTAAGATGCAGCATCAAGCGGTAATATTTGCGCCTCTGCAGCAGGCAGGGCAGCCCTTTGACGCTCAGGCGCGATAGGACGCCCGGCATTTCGCACAGCCTTTGTTTTCTTGACTGGCGTACGCCGGGCCGGGGGGGCTTTTTTGTGGCGTGTAACGGCTTTTGCTCGATGTGCGTTCATTTTGTGTGCTCACTATTTACGGCTGGTCTTGCTGATTACCGGAAAAAAGACCCGACTTGATATGATGCTCAAGTGCCAGCAGCATGAATGCCAGCCGTTCGTTGGTGGTGTTCGATGCACCGGCAGTTACCTGGCCGTCTTTCCACACTACTGACACGGCCACGGCTTCTATCTGATCGAGATTATCCAGACCGGAGGAAAAAATTTCCGCGACAGTGGTGCCATGGAGACTATAGATATCGCTCATTATGTGTTCCTTTTAATCAGGTGGCTTTGGTGGACCGGGTTGCAAAAAAATTGTAAAGCGGTGCGAATATGAGGGCCACATACCAACCGTAGGCGAAAGTCTCGACCAGGCCGAGGAAAAAACTGGACCAGTTTATCCAGACAAACCCTGGCAGGAGCGGTGCCCAGGACGGGTTCATGGCATAGCTGGGAAACCACAGGTCAAACAGGACGCATAATACAAACGATATCGATAACAATCCCCCCAATGCCATGCCCAGTGCGACTATGGATATAGGCCGGGCAGCGTGTGCCTGTGCGGGAGAATTAATTCCTGCAGATGAGAGGTAAGTGGGTGAAGTTTTAGACATGAGCGTGCTCCGTTTGATTTTTAGTCGTGTCTGCTGTTGAGATATACAACTCCGGTGCAGCCTCAAAAATCTCGCGACAATCCCGCGAACAGAAGTAGGTGACTTTACCGGCGTGTACATTGGTTTTGGCAATGTGGGTGGAAATCGTTTTTTTGCAAACCGGATCGATACTTTTTTCAGCGGCTACCCGGGTTAACTCAGGCGCTTGTGCATTTGCCTGTGACGAGGATGAAGGACCATTTTTTTGCCTGCCTGCGATAATGTGTGCGCCACAACCAAGGCGCATCATCAGGAAAAAAAGGCCTGCCCAGACAGCGATTGTAAGTATTAACTCCATTGACCTACCTTTGTCTGACCGGTTTGGCGTCTGTTTCAGGTGTAAGCAAGTCCACCACTGAGAGATCAAGATCGTCGAGGGCTGCCTGTAGAGTGGCCATGAGGGATGCGATTTTTACCGCCCGGGCCGCCTCAGCCGCTTCAGTTTCGAGGCCCCGGTATTTTAGAATACTTGGCATTTGTGCATGCGGGTGTGGGATGGTCGGGGATATTTTTACCGGAACAACCTCGCTATCAGGATTAAAAGTGCGTTCAGCGCACTGACAGTTATTTTTCACCATGGCCTCGTCCTTTGGTCTGAGGATCTGAAAACAACATCGAAATTAATTCACTTGGTATTGGTCAACACCCTTCATATAGTCTTTCTCTGTAACAATATGATCACATCACTCATGGTGTTTTGTAACGGTTTGTAACAAGATGATCTGGCGTTATCTATCGTTACAAATTTCATGTGAACGAGGGTTCTAAAAGGAGGTATCTGAAAGCTTATGAATACTCCCGATACAAACCCTGCAGCTCACATTCTGGTGGTGGATGATGATCGCGATATTCGCGAACTATTGGCGAGATTTTTAAAAAAACACGGGTTTCGGGTAACCACCGCGATTGACGGCAAGGAAATGCGCCGGGCAATCGCGGACTGGTCAATTGACCTCGTCGTGCTTGATTTGATGCTACCGGGGGAAGATGGCCTGTCTCTGTGCCGCAACCTACGGGCGAAATCGGCAATTCCGATTATTATGCTGACCATGATGAATGAGGAAACCGATCGAATAGTCGGTCTGGAAATGGGGGCGGATGACTACCTGCCCAAACCCTTTAACCCGCGCGAATTACTGGCGCGCATGAAAGCGGTCCTGCGGCGGACGAAAAACTTGCCGGATATGGGCGAAACAGCCCGACCCAAAACTCTTTACTTTAGTGGCTGGAAGCTTGAAATCGGTCGTCGTCAACTTGAATCAGCCAGCGGCCTGTTGATTGATCTGAGTGCCGGCGAATTTGATCTTCTGGTCGCGCTGGCCGAACACCCCCAACAGGTATTAACCCGCGATCAGCTCCTTGATTTAACCCACGGCCGCATCGAAGCACCCTTTGACCGCAGCATCGATATGCAGATAAGCCGCCTGCGGCGCAAGATGGAGCTGGGTGAGGGCGCCAACGATCTGATCAAGACAGTGCGCGGCGGCGGTTACATGTTAACAGCAGTGGTGAGCAGAAATGAAGCGCCTGATACCTGACAGTCTTGCCGCCAGAACGCTTGTGGTGTTGATCCTCGGGCTGGCGCTGTCGCATGCAATTTCCATTGCGCTTTACACCACTGACCGCTCCGAAGCCCTGGTTTCGATCGATGGAAGACATATTGGCGAGCGTATTGCGACGGTTGATCGACTGACCCAGGGTTCTTCGCCGAGTGACCGCCAGCGGTTGGTAAACCTTGCCAGCGACGCCGGTTTCAAAGTGTCCACATCGCCTGTCAGCGCCATTGAAAAACAGACTCAAACGTCAGAGCAGATTTCAAGGTTGCGAGATTCCCTGATATCTCACCTGGATGATGAGCCAAACCGAAAAATTCGCCTGCGCTATATGGACATGAAACCGGAAAATGCGGATGATGTTGTCGGCAAAACAGTCAAAACTGTGATGATTTCCATATCCCAGAAAGGGGAGAACTGGCTGAATTTTGCCGTATCTCTGCAACCTTCAAAACCATTCTGGTCTTTTCGCTATACGCTTTCGATGCTGGTGATGCTGGGTGCAGTTGCTTTCTTTTCGTCAGTTTTTGTACGACAATTAACGCAACCTTTGCAACAGTTTGCCCGCGCCTCGCAGCAACTGGGAGTGGATGTTGCCGCCCCGCCGCTTCCTGAGCGTGGGCCGCTGGAAATACGCCTTGCCACCCAGGCCTTCAATCAGATGCAACGGCGAATTCGTCGCTTCGTTGAAGACCGAACGCAAATGATCGCCGCTATTTCCCATGATCTTGGCACACCGATTGCCCGCATGCGCCTGCGCGCCGAGTTTGTCGATGATGCAGAGCAACAACATAAGATGCTGGCTGATCTTGAACACATGGAAAAGATGGTTTTTTCAGCATTGTCATTTGCCCGTGACGATTCAGTCCGCGAACCCGTGGCAAAGGTCGATTTCAGAACCATGCTACACCGTGTTTGCGACGATATCAGCGATGCCGGGTTTCAGGTATCCCTGACAATTGATGACAAAACCCTGGCCTGCAATTGTCGGCCGGTAGCTTTGCGGCGGGCCTTGAGCAATCTTGTCGAAAACGCCGCAAGATATGGTGGTGAGGCCCGGGTTTCACTGGTAAAACAAGATGATGGCATCGTCGTGACCATAGACGATGACGGACCAGGCATTCCACAAGACCGCCACGAAGACGTTTTCAAACCATTTTACCGCCTGGAAACCTCCCGCAGCCGCGAAACCGGCGGCACCGGCCTCTGCATGACCGTAGCCCGCTCAACCATCCGCGCCCACGGTGGGGATATTGTATTAAGCAACCGTGATGAAGGCGGCCTGCGCATGAAAGTTTATCTGCCGACTGTTTGAATGGGAAACTAAGCCGTCCTTGCTGTCGCATGTTCTGACTGATCTGGCCCGGAAACAGGAAGGGTGAGGGTGAATGTGCATCCTTCGCCCTTCTGGCTTTCCACAGCCACCGATCCACCATGCATCTCCACCAGTGCCTTGGCCAGGTTGAGACCGATGCCCGTGCCGACAATTCCGGTTGATGTCCGCGCCCGGAAATAGAGCTCACCAATCCTTGAGAGATCCTCTTGATCAATACCGATGCCGTGATCGCGTACCGAGATAATCACTTGGCCGCCCTCGGCACGTGCCTTGACTTCAATATCAACAGCATCCGGTGCATATTTCACGGCATTTGAGAGCAGATTGGAAAGCATTTGCTCGAGGGAGCTGCTATCGGCTTGTATGGTTGCGGGAAGGTCGTTCAGATCACATGAAATGATGTGAGTTTGAGATATTTCCTGCTGGTGCGCGCAAACATCGCGTATAACCTTGGCTATATCACAAGGTCCAATCTCAACCGTGATCTTTCCTTCTTCCATGCGTGTCACATCAAGCGTGCTCCTCATCAGCCGCGTCATGCGATTAACTGCAGATCTGATTTTTTCGATCCTGCGAATAGCTTCTTCAGGTGTCAGGTGGTTCTTGTCGATCCGGCTTTTCATCCGTTGGGCAGTGCCATCGATTATGGCCAAAGGCGTGCGAAATTCATGGCTTGCCATGGAAACAAACTCACGCTGCAGTTTGTTAAGTTCCTGTTCCTTAGCCAAGGCTTTCTCCAATTCTACCGCATTGGTTTTAAGCTCCTGTGTCGCCGCATCTACCAACTCCTGCAGCTGGTTACGGTTTGCGGTTATTTCCTCCTCAAGACGGGTACGGCTTTGAAGGTCCCGCAACACGAAGAACGTCCAGCACGATGCAACAGCTACCATCAAAACGGTGACGCCCCAAAAGGCGTATCGAGCGACCTTATCAAACCTTGCGGCTGTGTCAGTCGCATCGACGTAGACCTCGATTGCACCGAGAAAACGACCGTTCTTCATGATAGGAACATAAGCTTCGCCAACAATCGACCTGTCCTGACCGAATTTTTCATCTTTGGCAATCATGGCGAAGGTTTCGCCTTTTCTGACAAGCTTATCAAAATATGGCTTTATGTTCCGTTCGCCGATGTCCTCCATCCGTGAGGCGTGGATAACGATCCCATCTTGACCGAACAGCTTGTATCGGAAAATTCCACCGGTTCGCGACGCGAACTGGAGTGCTTCTCCGGTACTTTTTGAGATTTTTCCCTGGATGAGTTCATCGTTGATTTCCGGGGTTTGCGACGCGACAAATTCAGCCCAGCGAACAGCATCGCTTATCGTTTCCCGCTCAAGCAAGCTTTCTTTGAATTCTCGCGATGCATACCATGTTACTGCCAAAGCAAAGGTGCAGATGAGAATAAGGGCAGATATAAGAGGAGCCAGGTTTCTGATTTTCATTGCACATGACCCCCTGCTTCTGAGCACTTGAATTGAAATGCTTCCTGGTTATCCGAAGATATCAGCGAACCAGCAGATAGATTGTCGATTGCGTCAAATACTCCTCCAACCTTATGCTAGCCGACAAAAATTTAGAAACCGTAAAAAGCAAAAAAAATCTCTGCCGGAGAGGGCGTAAACCACCGCCCAATGGCGGCATTACCGATTGCCGCAAACGTGTTTGCTGTCGCCCTGAAAACGCGATTACGCTCATCAACGGTGATGGTATGATGGGAAACGCGAACATTTTCCTGCCTTATGGCAACGGTTGGGGGGCGCCGTTCTTGTCGATGGAAACAAACGTGAAAGTGCCCTCTGTCACCTTGACGCGCTCACCCATCCGTCCGCGTAATACCCAGGCCTCTATGTGAATTGAAATAGAGGTGCGTCCGGTTTTGTCAATATGGCAATAAACACACAAAACATCACCTACATTGACGGGGCGTATAAAGGCCATTGCATCAATGGCAACTGTAGCCACCCGGCCTTGAGCACGGATGCCAGCAGCGATGCCTCCGGCGATATCCATCTGGGATAAAACCCAGCCGCCAAATATGTCGCCGCTGGGATTGGCATCACCAGGCATGGCTAGTGTACGGGTGGTGAGTTCACCATGTGGTTCATCTGAAGCATCATTCATTTTTTTAATCCCTGTCGTCGACGAAATTGTACTTAAGAGTACGGATAAAAGGTTTTCCGTTTTAACTCAAAAAAGCGCAGCTGCGCTTTGGTCCGGTCAAGCCGTGCCACCGCAGGCGTTGCACGCCATGAAAATACCGGCGGGCGCAGTCTCGAGTGAATCTGTCTTTGCTTGATATGGTCTGTCAATAGGGGGAATACAGGGGAATTGTATACATTTATTAAAAAATACTGCTCTCGGATTCCATCCAGGCATAATTTGCTGTTCTATTGGTTGTTGGGTGTTTTCGGTATATATTAGGGTGTCGAGAAGGTTTTGCTGCACGGGTTTATTTTGTTTATGGATGTCAGGCAGGCGCTAATTCTTCCACACCAACATTGGGCTCAGGTATCTTAAATTCTAGCTTGATTTTACCAAAATAGGAAATGGCAATGGAACTAAAATGGCTGGAGGATTTTCTGGTGTTGAGTACAGCAGGTAACTTTCGCATAGCGGCACAGCAACGCAGTGTTTCGCAACCCGCTTTTAGTCGCCGCATTCAAGCGCTTGAAGCCTGGATTGGAGCCCCGCTGATCGACAGGGCAAGCCAGCCTTCGCAACTGACAGAGGCCGGCAAACTGTTTTTGCCTGTAGCGCGAAAGATTGTTGATCTAGCCAAAGTTGGAAAAGAAAACGTTCAAATGCAGGTTCTGGATGACAAGGAGAAAATGCGGTTTTCAACTCTCGGCACACTTTCACAGATTTTTATGCCTGGATGGCTAAAAAGTCTTCAGCCTTATATTGATGCCAACCAGTATATCGTCAAAACTGAGTATGGCACAATTTTAAGCTATTTTTCGGCGCTGGAGGAAAACTCCGTTGATTTTTTTATAAGCTATCTGGATCCCAGAACCGGGTTGCAAGGTGATGCTGCAATTTTTACGTCACTAAAGCTTGGCGAAGAATCGCTAGTCCCCGTGGCCAGTCCAAATGAAGATGGCACCCCACGTTGGTGGCTTCCCGACAAGCCGCAAGGTCCAATACCCTGCCTTCATACGCTTTTTGATAATTCACCGTGGCCCATCAAAAATCACATGGAGGGCAAGTATAGCGACCTGACATTCAAATCTGTGTATGAATCATCAATTGGCACCACGCTAAAGGCAATGGCGGTTGAAGGTTTTGGTTTGGCCTGGATGCCACTCACACTCGTTATCGATGACCTGGCAAGCGGACGGCTTGTTCGGGCAGCAGAACCAACGGATGATATTCTTGTCGATATCGAAATTTTTCGCTGTTTAAAATACAACGAACCCCGGGTGGATAAATTCTGGAAAGTTTTACAGGAACAGGGGATGCGCCCGTCTACCACTCGTAAGATAAGAGCGGATTAGCAAACTGCTCAATTCGTACCGGTGCCTCTGTGCTCATAACCATTGTGGATGAATAGCTCAAGTGATGCAAAAAATGCATGACTTGAGCTATTAAAGGTATTGGACTGGCCCCACTCTTTTACCGTACTATTTGGTTGCGACAGGGAGAATGGCGGGAGGGAACGGGTCGAAGTAAAAATTCGATCGCGAGATTTTTCATTCTTTTCGGTCCCCCAATTGAAGTAAGACAAACTACCAAAGGGAGAACAATCAAATGAAATTATTAGCTTTACTAACATCGGTTGCCGCCGTGTCGGCAATGGCCTTTACCGGGGTCACCACGGCTTATGCTGAAAGCACATTGGAAATCGTCAAGAAACGCGGTCATGTGCGTTGTCAGGTCGGTCCACCTTCACCTGGTTATTACAATCTTGATGCCAGTGGCAAGTGGTATGGACTTGATGTGTCTGTGTGCCAAGGCGTTGCAGCGGCTGTTTTTGGCGACAAAACCAAACTTGAAATTCAATCGGTCAGCTCTCAGGCACGCTTTACCGCACTGGCGAATGGCGAGTCCGATCTGTTGTCACGAACAGCAACCTGGACACTGACCCGCGATACCCAGCTTGGCATCGATTTCGTTGCCACACTGTTTTATGATGGCCAGGGATTTACCGTGCGTAAAGACAGCGGCATAACCAGTGCTCTACAACTCAAGGGTGCCAAGGTTTGCGTGACCACCGGTACAACAACCGAACTTAATCTGGCTGACTTCAGCCGGGCGAACAATCTCAATATCAGCGCAGTTACTTTTGAGGATTACAATGTTCGTGACGATACATACGTCAAGGGTGGTTGTGATGCGGTGACTGGTGATAAGTCATCAATGGCTGGCAATCTGGCAGCTTTTCCGGTTCCGGCAGATCACATTATTCTGCCTGAGACACTTTCCAAAGAACCCCTGGCACCAGCCGTGCGGCATGGGGACAACCAGTGGGGAGATATTGTCAGGTGGACAGTGTTTGCCATGATCAATGCTGAAGAACTGGGTATTACCAGTGCCAATATTGATGATTTGCGCACCAATTCGAAAAACCCGTCTATACGCCGCTTCCTGGGCGTTGAGGGCAATATCAACGAAGGTTTGGGACTGTCCAAGGATTGGGCCTATAATATTATCAAGCAGGTTGGTAATTACGGCGAAAACTATGAAAAGTACATGGGTAGTGGCGAACAAGGCATCGGCATTCCTCGGGAAGGATCAGCCAACGCCCTTTGGACCAATGGCGGCCTGATGTACTCTCCTCCTATGCGTTAGAGCCAACATCTGGATTTTTATCGTTGGTGTAACAGCTGGTGCCAAATTAATTACATCATGGTTTGGCACCAGTAGTTTGCGCTATAATAAATACTATTTTCTCAGGGGGAGAACATAGTGGCAATTGGAGACAAGGGGGGCGATGCTGTACGCGTCAAACCCAAAGAGAAATTCGATTTTTTCCATGACGAACGGGTTCGTTCTTTTTTCTATCAGCTGCTGACAGCAGCCTTCGTCGGCTGGTTTGTCTGGTATCTTATCAGCAATACAGCGCAGAACCTAGAAGCGCGTGGAATGAACACCGGTTTTGGTTTTCTCAATGTCGCAGCCGGATTTGACACAGATTTCAAACTCATTGCCTATGAACCCGGTGTGGGAACATACGGTCGTATTTTTCTGATCGGCGCACTCAACACGCTATATGTTTCATTTCTGGCTATCATCGCCAGCACTATACTTGGTTTTACCATAGGTGTTCTAAGGCTCTCCAGTAACTGGTTGGTGTCCAAGGTGGCGCTGGCTTATGTGGAAATTTTTCGCAATACCCCTTTGTTAATCCAGATTATTTTCTGGTATATCGGGGTTTTTTCGCTGCTGCCCAGGGTCAAGAACAGTATGGACCTGTCTGGCGGCGCAGAGGTTTTGCTCCTTAACAACCGTGGTCTTTATACCGCCTGGCCTGTGCCGGGGGACCTGTTGTGGATGACGGGTGCTACATTTATTATTGCAGCAATCGGGGTGTTTGTTTTCAGGCGCTGGGCGCAAAAACGCCAGGATGCTACCGGTCAGATAATACCGACTTTCCTTCCAAGTGTCGCAATGCTGATTATTCTGCCCGGCATTGTTTATTTTATAACTGGAACTCCGCTCACCTGGGACATACCAAAGCTTGAGGGGTTTAACTTCGTCGGCGGTGCCAGTCTGCCGCCAGCTTTTCTGGCCCTGCTGGTCGCTTTGACAATTTATCATGCAGCCTTTTTGGCTGAAACCGTGCGGGCCGGCATATTATCTGTAAGCGGGGGCCAGCATGATGCCGCCAAGGCAATTGGATTGCAGAAAAATCGGGTCATGTCCCTTGTCATTATTCCCCAGGCGATGCCGGCTATTGTTCCTCCCATGATCAGCTTGTGGATGAACACCGTCAAAAATTCTTCACTTGCCATCGCCATTGGCTATTCAGATGTTGTTTCTCTTTTCATGCAGACAGCGTTGAATCAGGCCGGTTATGCAATTGAAATGGTTGGTATGACCATGGCTTTTTACATGTTTATCAGCCTGACTATTTCGTTTTTCCTGAATATTTACAATAAACGTGTGCAACTGGTGGAGCGCTGAGCATGGCTATTATAAAAGCGCAAAAAACGCCCGACAGAGCAGCGCCACTGTCTGAAAGGTCGGTCATTGGCTGGATGCGCAAGAACTTGTTCAGTTCTGTGACAAACAGCATCCTCACCATTGTCACTCTTTATTTGGTTTACATAACGGTAAAGGGATTGTGGATCTGGGGAGTTGCTGATGCCGTGTTTGTTGCAAATACAAGGCGAGAGTGTTTCAGTATCAGTATTAATGGAGCCTGCTGGGCCGGTGTCATCGCCTGGCTCGATAATATTTTCTATGGTCGCTATCCCAGAGCAGAATTGTGGCGGGTTGATCTTGGTGCGATATTGCTGGTTGTCTGGATGCTGCCGCTTTGGTTGCCAAGGGTCAAGGCAAAGGTTCTGATCGGCCTGAGTACTGTATTCCTTTATCCTTTCCTCGCCGGGTATCTCTTTACCGGCGGCGACAAGGGACTGTTCCTGCAGGTGATGGTCACCGCAGCAATCGTTTGTCTGATAGTAAATATCCTGCATAGCGCCATTGGCGTAATTAGCGGCAAAAGTCTGCCGGAATTCCTGATTAACCTGTTGGGCCAAAGTGCCGCATCAGACAAGAGCCAGCGCAACATTCTTCTCGGCATTCTTGTGGCAGCCTTTGCGGTGGTCTTCACCTGGCAGGCGGGCTGGAACATTCAGAGCGTTTCCTGGACCAAGTGGGGAGGGCTGTTCCTCACGATGGTCATAGCAGGTGTTGGCATCGCTTCAGCCCTGCCTGGTGGAATTATTCTAGCCCTTGGCCGGCGTTCAAAACTACCTGTAATCCGGGTGCTCAGCACTTCATTCATTGAAATCTTTCGCTCAGTACCCTTGATTACCGTGCTGTTCATGGCGACAACCATGTTTCCCTTGTTCATGCCCGAGGGCTTTGTTCTCAACAAGCTGGTTCAGGTTATTATCGCTGTTTGCCTGTTCAACGCCTGCTACATGGCCGAGACTGTGCGCGCCGGTTTGCAGGCTATTCCAAAAGGCCAGTTTGAAGGAGCCCACACCATTGGTCTTGGTTACTGGGGTACTATGGGCCTGATTGTCATGCCCCAGGCCCTGAAGCACATGATTCCGAATATTGTAGGAAGTTTTATCGGGTTGCTGAAAGATACCACCCTGGTATCAATCATCGGGTTGTTCGATATTCTGGGAATGTTGCGCTCAATCAGTAAAGACGTGCCATGGCTGGGGCTTCATTTAGAGCCGCTGATATTTGGCGCTATTTTATTCTTTATAATTTGCTTTGCCATGTCCAAGTACAGCCGCTACCTGGAAGTAAAGCTGTCAACTGACCACAAGAATTGATCCGGCAAAGCCGGGGGAGAAAGCATGGTAGATAAAAAAACGCAGAAAATTGAAGAGACTACCGGACAACTTGCTTCTGCAGCATCCACTGAAGTGATCATAGATCTCAATCAGGTTAACAAGTGGTATGGTGATTTTCATGTGCTCAAGGATATTGATCTTGTCGTTCACAAGGGTGAGCGGATTGTTGTTTGTGGTCCATCGGGTTCGGGAAAATCAACCCTCATCCGCTGTATCAACCATCTTGAGGAACACCAGGAAGGCAGCATTGTTGTCGACGGTATAACGCTGGATAAAAACCTCAAGAACATTGATCACATTCGCACCGAAGTCGGCATGGTGTTGCAAAGCTTCAACCTGTTTCCCCATCTTTCCGTGCTCGAAAATCTCACCCTGGGTCCGATCTGGGTTCGCAAGATGCCCAAAGCCGAGGCCGTAGCCAACGCCATGAAATATCTTGAACGGGTCAAAATCCCGGAACAGGTCGACAAATTTCCCGGCCAGCTTTCAGGCGGGCAACAGCAGCGCGTGGCTATCGCCCGCTCTTTATGCATGAACCCCAAGATCATGCTGTTTGACGAACCAACTTCTGCTCTTGATCCGGAAATGATCAAGGAGGTTCTTGATGTCATGGTCGAACTGGCGGACACCGGCATGACGATGATCGTGGTGACCCACGAGATGGGGTTTGCCAAGACCATTGCTGATCGTGTGATTTTTATGGATGAAGGCGACATCGTTGAGGAAAACGAACCCATTGAGGTTTTCGATAATCCTCAACATGAACGAACCAAGCTGTTTCTCAGCCAGATTTTGTAAACCGTTTCACTCATGATTTACTGACTAGCGGATCAGATAAATGATTAAAGTAACCGAACGCGAAACTCCCGTTGACATTGTAACACTTGCCGAGACCGATCGCTTGTTCCTTAACCCGCTTGAAACCGATGACTGGCGCATCAGGCGGGTTATTCGTGACAAGGTCATAGCCTGTGCTGAAGCGCTGCCCGACGGTTTATGCCTGATGATTTTCGAGGCCTTCCGCTCCCGGGCACGCCAGTGGGAATTGTGGAACCCGGTTGTTGCCGACATTAGCAAAAACAATCCTGACTGGAGCGAGGCCGAGGTCTATAGAGAATCCTCGCGCTGGGTTTCTCCGCCGGATGGTTTTGGCAGCGGCCACCAGGCAGGGGCGGCAATAGACGTCAAGCTTGCCCGCGCGGATCGCAGCGAACTGGAATTCGGTGGGCTGATGAAAGGCTTGTCCGGGGTTGCACCAACCAATTGGCCTGTTGCGCCCGAAATACGAAAAAACCGCAATATGCTCGTTGCGGCAATGCACAGTGTGGGCATGATAAATTACCCGGATGAATGGTGGCATTTTTCCTACGGTGACCGGCTGTGGGCCGAAGTGACCAACCGGGAAGAGGCGTTTTTCGCTCCGATTGATTAACCCGAGAAGAACGTTAATGAAAATCCAAAATCCCCCGTGAGGCATATTTCCAGGCGACCTGACATCGAAAAAACCATACGGAATCCTTAATCGTGCCTACTCAATTCTTCACCACCGCCGGTAAATTCTATCGCGGCAACCTGCATACCCACTCCACCCGGTCAGATGGCGCTCTGGACCCCGAAGAGGTCTGTCGCCGCTATCGGGCCGAAGGGTATGACTTCATCGCCCTGACAGATCACTTTGTCGGGCTGTTTGATTTCCCGATAACTGACTCAACCTGCTGCCACAGGCAGGGCTTTACCACCATTCCGGGTGCAGAGCTGCATACCGGGTCAATGGAAAACGGCCATTTATGGCACCTTCTGGCGGTTGGGCTTCCGGCTGACTTCACGCCACCGGATGCACCGGGTTTTCGGCCGGTAAAGGGATCGGAACCTGCCCCGCATATTGCCCGGCGAGCGCGTGATGCAGGCGCATTTGTCGCCATCGCCCACCCGCACTGGTCCGGTTTGACCGAGGCTGACGCCCGCAGCATTACCGCTGCCCACGCAGTGGAAATCTATAATCACGGCTGCGTTGTCGATAATGATCGCGGTGAAGGTTTCCTGACCCTTGAACATCTGTTGAATGAGGGTCGTCACCTAAATCTTATTGCTACCGACGATGCTCATTTTAACACGCCTGACTTTTTTGGCGGCTGGGTAATGGTCAAGGCGGAAGAAAATACCCCCGAAGGGCTGCTTGAGGCCTTAAAACAAGGTGCATATTACTCCTCAACCGGCCCGGAAATTCACGATATTCGGATCAACAAAGACAGTATCGAAGTAGATTGCACCCCGGCCGTCAATATTCTTGTTCAGGGCTGCGGCTCACCAATGGCAAAGGTGCGGGGCGAGGCGATGACCACAGGAAAGATTTCACTGGAGCGACTGACCGGTTCGCCATGGATACGTATCACGATAATCGACCGGGTGGGTAAACGCGCCTGGTCAAATCCATTCTGGATTGATGACAGGCTCTAGTTGTGATCTTCCAATAGGTTGTTCATTTGATCCTTGTTATGATGATTGGAGCTACCAAACTTCAAGCATCAAAGGAGGGATCGAATGAACAACCTATTGGAAGATCACATCTAGG